>JACPUX010000080.1 GCA_016192065.1 Betaproteobacteria bacterium | reverse complement strand
TTCCAGGCCGCCAAGCGCAAGGCCCGCGGCTACGGAAGATTCTCGACCATCCGTACGGTCATCTTCCTCATCGCCGGCAAGCTCGACTTCGCCACGATCAATCCGCATGCTTCTTAACCCACTCGAAATTCAAAAGAGCCCCTTCGATCCTTCATCACCCCACACGATGAGGAGACCGTCATGTTGCGTGTTTCTTTTTTTGCTGTTGCTGCCCTGTTGCTGTCTTTTAGTGCTGCATTCTCCGCCTACGCGGCGCAGCGCACTTTCGTCGCCACCAGCGGGAATGACGCCAACACCGCCAGCAACTGCTCCAACACCGCCCCGTGCCGCGGTTTCACCGCGGCGCTGACGGTCACGGACACGGGCGGCGAGATCATTGTTTTGACTTCCGGCGGTTATGGGCCGGTGACCATCAACAAGTCGGTGAGCATCATTGCCCCGGAAGGTATTTACGCTGGCATCAGCGTTTTTTCCGGGGACGGCATCACCATTGCCACACCGGGAGTGGCGGTGGTGCTTCGTGGCTTGAGCATCAATCGATTGGGCGGCAGCGGCTATGGCATTGTCATGACCGCGGGCGATAGCCTCATCGTGCAGAATTGCACGATAAGCAATTTCACGCTTGATGGGCTCTACATATCCACATCTGCCCGGGTGCGTCTGCTGGAAACGCTAATGCGGGGCAACAGTCGTGGCGCTTACATGTCGGGCGGTGCGACGGTATTAGTCTCCGGCAGTCGCTTTCTGGACGGTACCGCGCAGGGGTTGTATGCCTCCGCCTCCGGCGCTGGTGTGGTGACCAAAGTCGAGGTGAGTCGTTCCGAAGCTTCGAGTAACGGCCTTGACGGCTTCTACGCCTATGCTTCCGCTACCGGCCGGATCGAGCTCAATGTGAAGGACTCGATTGCCGCCAGAAACAGCCATGGCGTCTATGCCATAGCGTCTACGGGCACTGCTCTGGCCAGAGTGAGCAATAGCCTCATCAGCGGCAACACGGACTTTGGGTTGCGCGCTAGTGGCAGTGGTGCAAAGTTGCTTGCTTCTGGCAACGAAGTAAGCGACAACGGCACGGGGCTTCATCAAAGCTCTTCTGCCGTCCTACAGCCAACCGGCGACAATACCGTGAGCGACAACACCACCAGTTCATCCGGCACGATCACCGGCCTGGCCAATATGTAGCGGCGAACCGATGCCCGTGGCGGCGCGTGCCGGGCAGGGCGATGTACCGGCAGCGCCAGCATCTTGGTCACAAAAGCCTGCTCCTACAGAGTCATCGCAAACGAGGTGGTTCCCAAGCACCCACGAGCAGGCCCGTGTAGGCGGGCCTGCCCGCGAATTGGCGATTCCATCGGCGAGGGCACTCTAGCGGCGCGCGGCACTTCTGCTATGCTGCGCGCACCCTGGCCTCACGGCGTGGGGTGCGCCGCACGGCCTTTGATCTTTTTTCACCCCCACGATGAGGAGGCCGTCATGTTGCGATTTTTCCTTGCTGCTTGTGTTCTGTTGCTCTCTTTCGCTGCTGCATCTTCCGTACATGCCGCGCAGCGCACCTTCGTCGCCACCAGCGGCAGCGACGCCAACACTGCGTCAAACTGCTCCAACACGCTACCCTGCCGGGGCTTCACTGCCGCGCTCACCGTCACCGACTCGGGCGGCGAAATCATCGTCTTGAGTTCCGGCGGTTACGGGCCGGTGACCATCAACAAGTCGGTGAGCATCATTGCCCCGGAAGGTATTTACGCTGGCATCAGCGTTTTTTCGGGCAATGGCATCACCATCGCCACGGCGGGGGTGAACGTCGTGCTGCGCGGGTTGAGCATCAATCGCTTGGCGGGCATTGGGAGCGGCATCGACATGACCGGGGGCGATAGCCTGGTCGTGCAGAACTGCGTCGTCACCAATTTTCGTCACCAATTTCACTGGAGCAGAACTCTCCGTGAGCACAATTGCCCGGGTGCATCTCCTTGACTCGCTGCTGCGGGGCAACTCTATCGGCGCCGTCTTTGCCTTTGGTCCGACGGCCCTGGTCTCCGGCAGCCGCCTTTTCAACAACACCAGTTACGGCCTATACGCCTACGCCACAGGCGCGGGCGCGGTGACCCGAGTCGAGGTAAGCCGCTCAGAGGCATCGGGTAACTACGGTGGTTATGGCTTCCACGCCTATGCCTCCAGCAGCGGCTGGGTTGAACTCAACGTCAAGGACTCCGTGGCGAGCAGAAACAGCTTTGGCGTCTATATATCTTCAGTCGGCGGCACGGCCCTGGCCATGGCGAGCAACGCTCTGGTCAGCGGCAACGCCTACTCCGGACTGACTGCCAATGGCAGCGGAGCGAAATTGGTGGTAACCGGCAACAAGGTGACCCACAACTCCACCGGGCTTTTCCAGACTTCCTCTGGCGTGCTGCAATCGACCGGCGACAATACCGTCACGGACAACACCGCCGCCACTTCCGGCACGATTACCGGCCTCGCCAATATGTAAGGCGAGCGCGGGGGGCAGGCGTGGCGCACATCAAGAGTCAATGCCGCCGCGTCGCCCTCCGCCGCGCTCCCTTCCAAAGTCGCAGCGGCGCCGGCTGCGGTTGACAGTAGTCGAGGGCCGGTCGGAGCGTTCACGGGCGAGCCCGCTCCAAGAGGCACCGCACTGCCACGAGTTTGCCGAATGGGCGAAACCCCGCGCGCGCTCCCCCGGGCGTGCTTCCGTGGCGGCCTTCCTCGCGCTATGCTGGACGCACCTCGGCCTTGCGGCGTGGGGTGCGCCGTACGGCCTTTGATCCTTCATCACCCCACACGATGAGGAGGCCGTCATGTTGCGTGTTTCTCTTGCTGTTGCTGCCCTGTTGCTGTCTTTTAGTGCTGCATTCTCCGCCTACGCGGCGCAGCGCACGTTCGTGTCCACCACGGGTAATGATGCCAACACCGCGAGCAACTGCTCGACCACCGCGCCTTGTCGGGGCTTCACCGCGGCACTTACGGTCACCGACTCGGGCGGCGAAATCATCGTCTTGAGTTCCGGCGGTTATGGGCCGGTGACCATCAACAAGTCAGTGAGCATCATCGCCCCGGAAGGCGTTTACGCCGGCATCAGTGTGTTTTCTGGAAACGGCATCACCATCTCCACCGCCGGTGTGGATGTCGTGCTGCGCGGCCTGACCATCAACCGATTGGGTGGTAGCGGCGATGGGATCAAAGTGACCGCGGGCCATAGCCTGATGGTGCAGAACTGCGTCGTCACCCACTTCAACTCAGATTCTGGATCTGGAGTGTATGTGACGGGTGCGACCCAAGTGCGCCTCCTCGATTCGTTGCTCCAAGGAAATTTTAACGGCGCCCATTTTGCCAACGGTCCGTCAGTACTGGTGTCCAACAGCCGCTTCATCGAAAACGCATTCTATGGCCTTGTTGCCCACGCCACCGGCGCTGGGGCAACCACGAAGGTCGAAGTGAGCCGCTCCGAAGCATCGGGTAACGGCAGTGTAGGCTACTGGGCGGGGAGCGGGAGCAGCGGCCGAGTCGAATTCAGCCTCAAAGACTCCGTTACAAACGAAAACTATTACGGCGTCTTCGTCGATTCACTTACCGGCGTCGCCCTCGCCAGTGTGACCGGCAGTCTGATTAGCGGCAACAGCAGCACTGGGTTGGCGGCTAGTAACAGCGGCGTCAAGCTAGTGGCTTCCGGCAACACGGTCACCCGCAATGGCGTCGGGCTTTCCCAAGCGTTTTCGGCAGTGCTGGAATCCGCCGGTGACAACCTCGTGCGCGACAACACCACGAATTCCGCCGGCACGATCACGACCATCAGCAAGATTTAGCGCCAGCCTCCTGGCCGGCGCAGCGCGGGTAGAGCCGCCCCGTTTGGCCATGGCCGAGGACGCGGGGTCTTGGCTGTCGCGAGCGCTTTCGCACGGCTCGGATTGGCCCAGGTCTCCGGTGACTGCGCCGGGTTTGGTTTGGCTTGGCCGACACGCCTCTGGCCTGCCGACGCTGCGACACGGGGCGCGTTGTGCGATCGTCCTCACGCTTTGTTATGCTGTGCGCTCTTCGGCCGTTGGGTTTGGGGTGCGCCGCACGGCCATCTTCTTTCATCACCCCACACGATGAGGAGGTCGTCATGTTGCGTACGTTTTCGTCTTTTGTTGCCCTGCTGCTGTCTCTGGCTGCTGCTTGTTCCGCCTTCGGCGCGCAGCGTACTTTCGTATCCATCAGCGGCAGCGACGGCAACACAGCGTCAAACTGTTCCAACACTCTGCCTTGCCGTGGCTTCACTGCCGCTCTCACCGTCACCGACTCGGGCGGTGAAATTGTGGTCCTGAGTTCCGGTGGTTATGGGCCGGTACTCATCAATAAGTCGGTGAGCATCATCGCCCCGGAGGGCATTTACGCCGGTATCAGCGTTTTTTCCGGCAGTGGCATCACCATCGCCACGGCGGGGGTGGATGTCGTGCTGCGCGGTCTGAGCATCAATGGCTTGGGCGGCAGCGGCGATGGGATACACATGACCGCGGGCGATGGCCTCGTCGTGCAGAACTGCACCATCTCGAATTTCAGTTCGGGAGATGGGCTCTACATAACTACATCTGCCCGGGTGCGTCTCCTGGACTCGCAGGTGCGAGGCAACAATCGTGGCGCTTACTTGTCGGGCGGTGCGACGGTATTGGTCTCCGGCAGTCGCTTTCTGGACAATACCGGACAGGGGTTGCATGCCTATGCCTCCGGCGCTGGTGTGGTGACCAAAGTCGAGGTGAGTCGTTCCGAAGCTTCGGGTAACGGCCTTGACGGCTTCTACGCCTGGGCCGCCGCTAGCGGCCGGATCGAGCTCAATGTGAAGGATTCGGTTGCCGCCAGAAACAGCTATGGCGTCTATGCCATGGCCTCTACGGGCACTGCTCTGGCCAGAGTGAGCAATAGTCTCATCAGCGGCAACACCGGCTCTGGCTTGCGCGCTAGTGGCAGTGGCGCGAAGTTACTTGCTTCCGGCAACGAAGTCAGCGACAACGACACGGGGCTTTACCAAAGCTCTTCTGCCGTCTTGCAATCAACCGGCGACAACACCGTGAGCGACAACACCACCAACGCCTCGGGCACGATCACCAGCCTCGCCAATATGTAGCGGCGAACCGATGCGCGAGGCGGCGCGTGCCGTGCAGGGCTATGTGCCGGCAGCGTCAGCATCTTCGTCGCCGAACCTTCTCCCGCAGAGTCATCGCGGGCGAGGCCGTTCCCAAGCACCCACGAGCGCGCCCCTATAGGCGGGCCTGCCCGCGAAAACGGCGCTTCCATCGACGGGGGCGCTCTTCCGGCGCTCTGCATCATTTCTGTATACTGCGCACCCTGGCCTCACGGCGCGGGGTGCGCCGCGCGGCCATTTTCCTTTGTCACCCCATGATGAGGAGGCCGTCATGTTGCGTATTTCCCTTGCTGTTGCTGCACTGCTGCTCTTTTTCACTGCTACTTTTTCCGCCACCGCCGCGCAGCGCACTTTCGTGTCCATCAGCGGCAGTGATGCCAACACCGCCAGCAATTGCTCCACCACCGCGCCCTGCCGGGGTTTCACGGCGGCACTGACGGTCACCGACTCTGGCGGTGAGATCATTGTCTTGACCTCCGGTGGTTATGGGCCGGTCACCATCAACAAGTCGGTCAGCATCATCGCCCCGGAAGGCATTTTCGCGGGCATCAGCGTGTTTTCTGGAAACGGCATCGACATCGCCACGGCAGGCGTGGATGTCGTGCTGCGCGGCCTCACCATCAACCGCTTGGGCGGCAGCGGCAACGGCATCGACATGACCGCCGGCAACAGTTTGGTGGTGCAGAACTGCCTCGTCACCAACTTCAGCTCAGGTTCTGGAGCGTATGTGGAGGGTACGACCGAAGTGCGCCTCCTCGATTCACTGTTCAAAGGAAATGACTACGGCGCCTATCTTTTGGACGGTCCGTCAGCATTGATCTCCAACAGCCGCATGATCGACAACTCGGGCTATGGCTTACGGGCCTCCACCTCGGGCGCTGGGGTCGTGACAAAGGTCGAAGTGATCCGTTCGGAAGCGTCGGGTAGCGCCAATGCCGGATTTTTCGCGAATGCGTACTCCAGCGGCCGGGTCGAACTCAACGTCAAGAACTCGGTGGCAAACAGGAACGGTTTGGGCATTTACGTGAATTCATCTAGCGCTACCGCCGTCGCCAGTGTGACCGGCGGTCTGATTAGCGGCAACAGTGGTTCTGGGCTGGTGGTTTATGGCAGCGGCGCCAAGTTGGTGGCTTCCGGCAATACCGTCACCCATAATGACTATGGGCTGGACCAAGAATCTACGGCGGTGCTGGAGTCTGCCGGAGACAACCTGGTGCGCGACAACATCGGCGGCAACACCTTCGGCACGATCACGACCATCGGCAAGATTTAGCGGCAGCGACCTGGCCGGCGCGGCTTGGGCGGAGGCGCCGGGTTCGGCCATGCCCGAGGGGCGGCATCTTCGCGGCCAAGGCCGCCCCCACAAAGTCGTCGCAGACGAGGCTGTTCCAGAGCACCCACGGGCAGGCCCGTATAGGCGGGCCTGCCCGCGAATCGGCGCTTCCATCGACGGGGGCGCTCTTCCGGCGCGCTGCATCATTTCTGTATACTGCGCACCCTGGCCTCACGACGCGGGGTGCGCCGCGCGGCCAATTATCCTTTGTCACCCCATGATGAGGAGGCCGTCATGTTGCGTATTTCCCTTGCTGTTGCTGCACTGCTGCTCTCGTTCACTGCTACGCTGTCCGCGTACGGCGCCCAGCGCACTTTCGTATCCACCGCGGGCAATGATGCCAACACCGCCAGCAATTGCTCCAACACCACGCCCTGCCGGGGTTTCACGGCGGCACTGACGGTCACGGACTCTGGCGGAGAGATCATTGTCTTGACCTCCGGCGGCTATGGGCCGGTCACCATCAACAAGTCGGTCAGCATCATCGCCCCGGAGGGCATTTACGCCGGCATCAGCGTGTTTTCTGGAAACGGCATCACGATTGCCACGGCGGGGGTGGATGTCGTGCTGCGCGGTCTGAGCATCAATGGCTTGGGCGGCAGCGGCAGCGGCATCCACATGACCGCGGGCGATGGCCTCATCGTGCAGAACTGCACCATCTCGAATTTCAGTTCGGGATATGGGCTCTACGTATCCACATCTGCCCGGGTGCGTCTCCTGGACTCGCAGGTGCGAGGCAACTATCGTGGCGCTGTTTTTGCGAGTGGTGCGACGGTATTGGTCTCCGGCAGTCGCTTTCTGGACAGTACCGAAGAGGGGTTGTATGCCTTTGCCTCCGGCGCTGGTGTAGTGACCAAGGTCGAGGTGAGTCGTTCCGAAGCTTCGAGTAACGGCCAATACGGCTTCTACGCCTATGCCGCCTCTAGCGGCCGGGTCGAGCTCAATGTGAAGGATTCGGTTGCCGCCAGAAACAGCTCTGGCGTCTATGCCACAGCCTCTACGGGCACTGCTCTGGCCAGAGTGAGCAATAGTCTCATCAGCGGCAACACCTTCTATGGCTTGCGCGCTGGTGGCAGTGGCGCGAAGTTACTTGCTTCCGGCAACGAAGTCAGCGACAACGACACGGGACTTTACCAAAGCTCTTCTGCCGTCTTGCAATCAACCGGCGACAATACCGTGAGCGACAACACCACCAACACCTCGGGCACGATCACCAGCCTGGCCAATATGTAGCAACCGCCCCTTGGTCGACGCGGTAGGTGCCGCGTTCGGCCAAGACCGAAGAGCGGGCGGCGCTTTAGCGGCCAAGGCCGCCCCCGCAAAGTCATCGCAAACGAGGCTGTTCCCGAGCACCCACGGGCAGGCCCGTATAGGCGGGCCTGCCCACGAAACGGCGCTTCCATCGACGGGGGCGCTCTTCCGGCGCGCTGGATCATTTCTGTATACTGCGCACCCTGGCCTCACGACGCGGGGTGCGCAGCGCGGCCAATTGTCCTTTGTCACCCCATGATGAGGAGGCCGTCATGTTGCGTATTTCCCTTGCTGTTGCTGCACTGCTGCTCTTTTTCACGGCTACTTTTTCCGCCACCGCCGCGCAGCGCACTTTCGTGTCCACCAGCGGTAACGATGCCAATACCGCCAGCAATTGCTCCAACACCGCGCCCTGCCGGGGTTTCACGGCGGCACTGACGGTCACGGACTCGGGCGGCGAAATTGTCGTCCTGAGTTCCGGTGGGTATGGGCCGGTGACCATCGACAAGTCGGTGAGTATCATCGCGCCGGAAGGCATTTACGCCGGCGTCAGCGTGTTTTCCGGCCACGGCGTCTACATCGCCACACCAGGAGTAAAGGTGGTGCTGCGCGGCTTGACCATCAAGCGCCTCGCTGGTACCGGTAGTGGCGTGATGATGGTCTTTGGCGACAGCCTTAGCGTGCAGCATTGCACCATCAGCGACTTTAGTTCTGGATATGGGCTCTATGTGGGCACGCCCGCCAAAGTAAACGTCCTGGACTCGCTTCTGGAAGGAAATAGTACCGGAGCGGACTTTGTGGATGGTCCGACGGCGCTGGTCTCCAGGAGTCGCTTCATCGACAATGTGACTGATGGCCTGACTGCCTCGGCCTCCGGTAGCGGTGTGGTGACGCGAATCGAGGTGAGCCACTCCGAAGCCTCCGGCAACGCCGGTGCCGGCTTCTATGCCGTGGCCAGCGGCAGCGGCCGGACCGAGATCAATATCAAGGACGCCATCGCAAGCAGAAGCACATTTGGCGCTTACGCTTTTTCTTCAACCGGCGTGGTGACTGCGAGCGTGAGCAACAGCCTCATCAGCGGAAATACAAGCCGGGGGCTCGTTTCCAATGGTAGTGGCGCGAAACTCGTGGCTTCCGGCAACAAGGTAACCCACAACGGCACCGGGCTATACCAATACGATTCTGCCGTCTTTGAATCGACCGGCGACAACACCGTGCGCGACAATACCAGCGCCACCTTGGGCACGATCACTAGCCTCGGCAATATGTAGAGGCGGGCTCAAGCTAGGGTGCGGCGCAGGCCGCACCCAGGCATGGCCGGGGAGGCGGCGGTACCTTCGCGGGCAAGGTGGTTCCCGCCAACGCGAACGCCCACCCTCGGGTCGCTGCACGGTAAAGTCGGTGCGCTCCGATGGGTTGGAGGGATGCCGTTATCTTCTTCGCCCCGAGCGCTTCTGAGGCAGCCTTACGCGGGCTTTGCTATGCTGCGCGCACCCTGGCCTCACGACGCGGGGTGCGCCGCGCGGCCAATTGTCCTTTGTCACCCCATGATGAGGAGGCCGTCATGTTGCGTATTTCCCTTGCTGTTGTTGCACTGCTGCTCTCGTACACTGCTGCGCTGTCCGCGTACGGCGCGCAGCGCACTTTCGTGTCCACCGCGGGCAATGATGCCAACACCGCCAGCAATTGCTCCAACACCACGCCCTGCAGGGGTTTCACGGCGGCACTGACGGTCACGGACTCGGGCGGCGAAATTGTCGTCCTGAGTTCCGGTGGGTATGGGCCGGTGACCATCGACAAGTCGGTCAGCATCATCGCCCCGGAAGGCATTTACGCCGGCATCAGCGTGTTTTCCGGAAACGGCATCGACATCGCCACGGCAGGCGTGGATGTCGTGCTGCGCGGCTTGACCATCAACCGCTTGGGCGGTAGCGGCAGCGGCATTTACATGACTGCTGGCGACAGCTTGGTGGTGCAGAACTGCCTCGTCACCAACTTCAGCTCAGGTTCTGGAGTTTATGTGGCGGGTGCGACCCGAGTGCGCCTCCTCGATTCTCTGCTGCAACGCAATTCTGTCGGCGCCTATTTTGCCAACGGCCCGTCCGTACTGGTCTCCAATAGTCGGTTCACCGACAACTCGAGCCTTGGCCTATGCGCCGCCGCCAGCGGCGCTGGGGTAACGACGAAGGTTGAAGTGAGCCGCTCCGAAGCATCGGGTAACGGTACTGCAGGCTACTATGTCGAGGGCTTGAGCAACGGCCGAAGCGATCTCAGCCTCAAAGACTCCGTGGCAGGCGGAAACAATTACGGCGTCTACAGCCAGTCGTCTACCAGTGTCGCCCTCGCCAGTGTCACCGGCAGTCTGGTCAGCGGCAACGCCAGTTATGGGCTGCGGGCCAAAGGCATTGGCGCCGAGCTGGTGGCTTCCGGCAACACGATCACCCACAATGCCATCGGGCTTTACCAAGAGGCTTCGGCCGTGCTGGAGTCTGCCGGTGACAACCTCGTGCGCGACAACACCACCGCCACCTCCGGCACGATCACCACCATCAGCAAGATTTAGGGGCAGTCTCCGGGTGGGCGCGGCGCGGGTGGAGCGGCCGCGTTTCGTCTTCTGTAGGGGCGGCGCAAGCCCCGAGGGGTTTTGCGTGTGCAGCACCGCGGCGGCTTCACGAAAAAGCCTCGCGCCTGCCGGCGCTCCTACACGAACGGCCCGAACGCTCGGCGCGAGCTGTAAGCGGCGGGAGCCGCGAAGCTTCGGGCGAGATCGTCCGCAGGTTATTGGGCCAGCCGCAGCCCGGTTTGTTTGTCGAAGCGGTGTTCGTGCGCGGCGTCGTAGCGCACGGGCAGCTTGCCCGTCTGCGCCGCGAACGATTGATGCAGCCGCACCGCCACGCGCGCGCCGCTGCCGTTATCACCCAGGTGTCCGTAAACCAGCGTGTCGCTGCCCAGGGGCTCGACCAGATCGACATCGACCACCAATTTCGCCTCGCTCTCGGCGCAGGGTTCGAGGTGCTCGGGGCGCACGCCCAAGAAGAGCTCTCGTCCGTCGCGTTCGATCGGGATGAGGTTCATGGGCGGCGAGCCGATGAAGCTCGCCACGAAGGTGCTGGCAGGTTTGGCGTACACCTCCAGCGGCGCGCCGATCTGTTCGGCGCGGCCGGCATTCATCACCACCATGCGCTGGGCCAGGGTCATGGCTTCGACTTGGTCATGGGTGACGTAGAGGCTGGTGGTCGCCAGGCGCCGATGCAGCGCTTGCAGTTCGGCGCGCATTTGCACTCTCAATTTGGCGTCGAGGTTGGACAAGGGCTCGTCGAACAAAAACACCGCCGGCTCGCGCACGATGGCGCGCCCCATGGCCACGCGCTGACGCTGGCCGCCGGACAGTTCGCGCGGCTTGCGTTTCAGGAGTTGCGACAGTTCCAGAATTTGCGCCGCGCGCGCCACCCGCGCTTCGATTTCGGTCTTCGGCAAGCCGCGAATCTTGAGTCCGTAGGCCATGTTGTCGGCCACGTTCATGTGCGGGTAGAGGGCGTAATTCTGGAACACCATGGCGATGTCCCGGTCCTTGGGTTCGAGGGTGTTGACCACCCGATCGCCGATGGCGATTTCGCCTGCGCTGATGCTCTCCAGCCCCGCCACCATGCGCAGCAAGGTGGACTTGCCGCAACCCGAGGGGCCGACGATGACGATGAATTCCCCGTCTTGCACGGCCATGTCGAAGCCATGGATCACCGGCGTGCTGCCGAAGTTCTTTTTCACGCCGTGAAAACTCACACTGGCCATTATTTCTCCGTTTCCACCAGACCGCGCACGAACCAGCGCTGCATCAGCACCACCACCGCCACCGGCGGCAGCATGGCCAGCATGGCGGTGGCCATCACCAGATGCCATTCGGTGAGCGCGTCGCCGCTGGTGATCATGCGCTTGATGCCGATCACCGTGGTGTACATGTTTTCTTGGGTGGTGATCAAGAGCGGCCAAAGGTATTGGTTCCAGCCGTAGATGAACTGAATGACGAACAGCGCGGCGATGCTGGTTTTCGACAAGGGCAGCAGCACATCCTTGAAAAAGCGCATCGGCCCGGCGCCATCGATGCGCGCGGCCTCGGCCAACTCGTCGGGCACGGTGAGGAAGAACTGGCGAAAGAGAAACGTGGCGGTGGCCGAAGCGATCAACGGCAGGGTGAGGCCAACGTAGGAGTCGAGCATGCCCAAATCGGACACGACTTTGAAGGTCGGAATGATGCGCACTTCCACCGGCAGCATCAGGGTAATGAAGATCATCCAGAAGAAGAAGTTGCGCAGCGGAAAGCGGAAGTAAACGATGGCAAAAGAGGCGATGATGGAAATGGCGATTTTGCCGATGGCAATGGCCAGCGCCATGATTAGGCTGTTCAACATCATCCGGCCCACCGGCGCAGCGGTACCCGCCTGGGTGCCGGCCGTGAGCACTTGCGTGTAGTTTTCCACCAGGTGCGAACCCGGCACGAGCGGCATGGGCACGCTGATGATTTCGTCGAGCGTCAAAGTGGAGGCGACGAAGGTCACATACAGCGGAAAAGCGATCACCACGATGCCGAGGATCAGCACCACATGCGACAGCACCGTGAGCCAAGGGCGGTTTTCGATCATCAGTACTGCACCTTGCGCTCGACGAAACGAAATTGCACCACGGTCAACGCGATGACGATGAGCATGAGAATCGCCGATTGCGCCGAGGAGCCGCCCAGGTCCGCCGCTTTCACGCCGTCGTAATAGGCCTTGTACACCAGAATTTGTGTGGCGCCCGCCGGCCCGCCCTGGGTGGTGGCGTCGATCACACCGAAGGTGTCGAAGAAGGCATAAACCACGTTCACCACCAGCAGAAAAAACGTGGTGGGCGACAAAAGCGGAAAGACGATGCTCCAGAAGCGGCGCCCTGGACCCGCGCCATCAATCGCCGCGGCTTCGATGAGCGAGCGGGGAATCGATTGCAATCCCGCGAGGAAGAAGAGGAAGTTGTAGCTCACTTGTTTCCAAGTAGCGGCAATCACCACCAGCAGCATGGCCTGATCGCCCTTCAACACCCAATTCCAGTCGATGCCGTTTTTCTTCAACAAATAGGTGACGATGCCAATCGAAGGCGCAAACAGAAACGCCCACAAAACGCCAGCCACGGCGGGCGCCACGGCATAGGGCCAGATCAAAAGCGTCTTGTAGGCCAGCGCTCCTTTGATGACGCGATCCGCCATCACCGCCAGCAAAAGGGCGACGCCGATGCCGCACAGCGCCACCAAGAAGCTGAAGACCGCGGTGATTTTGAAGGATTCGAGATAATGCGCATCGTTGAATAGGGCGCGGAAATTCTCCAGCCCGACGAATTGCGTCTTCAGCCCGAAGGCGTCTTGCAACTGGAAGGAATACCAAATCGCCTGGCCTGCGGGCCAGAAGAAAAAGATCACCGTGATGGCGATCTGCGGCGCAACAAGCGCATAAGGCAGCCACGCCGAGCGGAAGACGACGCGTTTTTCCATTCCGGTCGGCGTGGGTTTTACTGGGTGCTTGGGCTTACTTGTTGGCGGCCTCGAACTTGCGCAGGATGTCGTTGCCGCGGCTCACCGCATCGTTCATGGCGGTCTGCGCGTCTTTCTTGCCTTGCAGCACGGTTTCGATTTCCGCTTCGATCACTTCGCGGCCTTGCACGAAACCGCCAAAACGCAAGCCCTTGGAGTTCGCCGTCGGCGCCTTGTTGTTCAACTGCCGGATGGCGATGTCGGCACCGGGGTTCTTGTCGTAGTAGCCCGACTTCTTGGTCAACTCGAATGCCGCGTTGGTGATGGGCACGTAGCCGGTGGCGGTGTGCCAATCCATTTGCACTTCGGGGCGCGAGAGGTAGCTGAAGAACTTGACCACACCTTTGTACTCGTCGGCCTTTTTGCCCGACATCACCCACAGTGTGGCGCCGCCGATGATGGAATTCTGCGGCGCGCCGGCGACGTCGTCGTGATAGGGCAAGAAGTGCGCGGAGAAGTCGAACTTGGCGCCCTTGCGGATTTTGCCGATGGCCGAGGAACTCGAAGTCAGCATGGCGCATTCGCCGCTGATGAAGCGGTCTTCACCCTCTTGCTTGCGGCCGGAATAGGTGAAAAGCCCCTTCTTCGAATAGTCGGCGAGCATCGAAACGTGCTTCACGTGCAAGGGCGAATTGACTTGGAACACCGCATCGAACCCGGCCATGCCGTTTTCTTTGCTGCCGATGGGCACGTTGTGCCAAGCGCTGAAGTTCTCCACATGCACCCACGACGGCCAGCCCGTGGTGTACACGCAGGCCTGGCCCGCGCCCTTGAGCTTCTCGGCGGTGGCCGTGAACTCCTTCCAGGTTTTGGGCGCCTTGTTGGGGTCGAGGCCGGCTTTTTTATAGGCGTCTTTATTGATATAAAAAATTGCCGTGGAGCTATTGAAAGGCATGGACAGCATGTTGCCCTGGCTGTCGGTGTAATAGCCGGTCACCGCGGCGAGGTAGTTCTTGGCATCGAAGGGCTCGTTGGCTTCCTTCATGATCTCGAACACTGGCTTGATGGCGCCTTTGGCGGCCATCATGGTGGCAGTGCCCACTTCGAACACTTGCACGATGTGCGGCGCATTGCCGGCGCGGAAGGCGGCGATGGCCGCGGTCATCGATTCGGGGTAGCTGCCTTTGTACACCGGGTTCAACTTGTAGGCCGTTTGGCTGGCGTTGAAGCCCTTGGCGATTTCGTTGATTTTTTCGTTGTGCTGGCCGCTCATCGAGTGCCACCACTGGATTTCGACTTGGGCCAAGGCGGCGGGCGCGGCAATCAAGCCAAGGGAAGCAAGCAGCGTGGCACGGAATTTGGGTTTCATGGCAACTCTCCTCCGAGAAGACAAATCGATCATTGAGCGAAACCGGGAGTGCGCGAATTCGCTGTTATCGCCAAGCACCCCCGGACTTGCCCGATTCTAGCCGGCAGGCAAGTCAGCTCTTTTACAGTGGGCGAAGTATCCCCGCCCTGGGGCGGTGGCGTCAATCATCGTTCGGACAGGGCGCTGGCAATGGCCAAGTCCAGGGCGATCGCTGCAAGGGTTTCGCTTTGGAAGTCGCCCAGGTCGGCGGGCGCCGGTTCCCACCGTTCTGCTGGGCACGGTGAGCCGCTCGCTGGAACCATGAAATTCCGCCAATCAAAAGCGGAATTTCAGGGTAAGCGGTCTTCGCGATCTTGCCTCGGAATGGTGGGCACCGGCCCCAAAAGGCATCATTGGAACGCCCGAAAACGACCCCAAAGATCGGCTCCAAAGCCGCCCCCGCGCGCGGACCGAGCCGAGCGCGCGAAAACCCCGGGAGCCTGTCGCCGCTAGACGCGCTTCAACCAGGCGGCCAAATCCCGATAGAACTGGTGCAAATCAGCCTCGCGGGTGTAGAACATGTGCCCGGCATCGTAGTATTGGTGCGTGACCCGCGCGGCCACTTCGGCGGGAATGTCGAGCTGCGCCAAGGACCAGTCGCTGGCCGAATAGGGCGTGCCCAAGTCGTAACGACCGCTCGCGACAAACACCCGCAGATGCGGATTGCGCCTGAGTGCCCGGCCCAAGTCGGTGCTGGTGCAGGCAAAGCCGAAGCGTCGCGCTTTGAGGTCCTTGGGGTCGCCGCGCTGCCAGGTCCAGGAACGCAGCACCTCCATGTTGAGCACCTCATAACGCTCTTCCACTGGCACGCCGAGGCTGGCGAAGTACGCCAGCGCGGCGGTGGTGTAGGGCGCGTTCAGGGCTTCGATGCCGGGGTCGAATTCCCATTCACGGCTGCGGCTGGCAGGCATAGGCCCAGTGACGCGCGCTTCCAGCCGGCCGACGATTTGACCGCGGTCCCGCAAAGCTTCGAAAAAGAAGCACTGGTCGTCGATACGCAAGTTCTTTTCTTCCACCAGCGCTAGCGGCAGGCCGGTGAGTTCGGCGAGGCGCCTTTCCACCTTGCGCCGCGTGCTCGCGGCGAGGCGCGCACCGGCGAACAGCGCGGGCAAATAGTCTTCGGTGACGAAGTTTTCCGCCGCCGCGCGCGCCGCTTCGGAAGACGCTGCAGGCGCACCTTTCAAGCGACCGTGATATTGCGCCGCGTTGGCAAAAGCGGGCAGGAACAGCGCGTAAGGCAAATCGTTGCGCGGGGCGAAAGCGAGGGCCTGGATGTCCATGGCGCAAGAGACCAGGATCACCCCTTCCAGCGCCAGGCCATATGCGTGCAGCTTGTCGGCGATGACCGCCGCGCGGGTGGTGCCGTAGCTCTCGCCGCAAAGATAAAGCGGCACACCGAAGCGCCCGTTGGCGGCGAGCCAGGCGCGCATCACCTCCACCAGCGCATCGGCATCGCCATCCACGCCGAGCATGGCCTTGCGCGTTTCTTCGTCGGCGGTGAGCGAAAAACCGGTGTGCGGCGGATCGATGAAAACGAGGTCGAAGAACTGCAACCAAGTGAGCGGATTGTCCACCAGCGTGTAAGGCGCCTGCGGCATGCTGCCATCTTCGGGCATGGGCACCCGGCGCGGCCCCAGCGCGCCCAAGTGTAGCCAGATCGACGCCGAGCCCGGACCGCCGTTGAAGGCAAAACACACCGGCCGCGGCGCGCCCTCCAGGCCGGTGGCGCGATAGGCCACGGTGAATACCGCCGCCTGGGGCTCGCCCGCTTCCTTGTCGAAGCCAAGCTTCGCCACAGGCACGAAGGCGGCGCGCACTTCGTAAGCCAAAGTCTGGCCATCGGCGCAGCGCACCTTGCCCGTGTTTTGCACCGGGCTGCGCGCGAGCAGCTTTTCCATGCGCTCGCGCTGGCGTTGGTCAGAAGGTTTGGCGGCGTCGGGGGGCGGGGTGTTGTCGGGCACGATGGGCTCCGGAAAAGACCAGAAACGCGCATTCTAGCGCCATGCTGGCGCGATGATCGAAATTCAGCCCTTTCGTTCGCCCCAAGGTGTTTGCTGCCCGCTGCGCGCGATACGATTCGCCCGTGAACAGGCTAAGCGTGAACCTGCGCGAGCAGTAGTTCAAACGTTTGCCAGCCCTCCGCGACCGCTGCGCCACGCCCACCCTGCCGCCTGCGAGCAGGTTTCTGGCTATAATCCCCGCCAGAGGGGCGCCACTGGGCGCAACCCGCCCAAAACCGCATTCGGAGGAGAACACAATGGCCTATTTCGTCACCGGCGCCACCGGCTTCATCGGCCGCTTTCTGGTGGAAAAACTGCTCGCTCGCGGCGGGCCGGTTTATGTGCTCACGCGCAAGTCTTCGCTCAAGAAGCTCGACGAGCTGCGCGAGCGCTGGGGGGCTGACGACAAGCAGGTGGTGGCGGTGGTGGGC
This sequence comes from Betaproteobacteria bacterium, assembly GCA_016192065.1. Lineage (GTDB taxonomy): Bacteria > Pseudomonadota > Gammaproteobacteria > Burkholderiales > Casimicrobiaceae > JACPUX01. The sequence goes on along the minus strand of JACPUX010000080.1, from coordinate 31,779 downwards.
GACCTCACCAAGCCCAAGCTCGGGGTGAGTGCCGCCGATTTGGCCAAGTTGAAGGGCAAGGTCACGCATCTGTTTCACCTCGCCGCGGTGTACGACCTCAAGGCCGATGCGGAAAGCCAGCGCGCCGCCAATATCGAAGGCACGCGCAACGCGGTGCAGTTCGCCGAGGCGGTGGGAGTCAAGTGCTTTCATCATTGCAGCTCGATCGCCGCGGCGGGCATGTACGACGGCGTGTTTCGCGAAGACATGTTCGAGGATGCCGAAAACCTCGAGCACCCTTACTTCGCCACCAAACACGAAAGCGAAGGCATCGTGCGCCGCGAGTGCAAGATCCCCTGGCGCGTTTATCGTCCGGGCTTCGTGGTGGGCCACAGTCAAACCGGGGAAATCGACAAGATCGACGGGCCTTATTACTTCTTCAAGACCATCCAGAAGATGCGCAATATGCTGCCGCCCTGGATGCCGACGGTGGGTATCGAAGGCGGGCGCATCAACATCGTGCCGGTGGATTACGTGGTCGAGGCCATGGATTTCATCGCCCACAAGAAGGGGCTCGACGGCAAGTGCTTCCACCTCACCGATCCCAATCCTTACCGCATCGGCGAGGTCTTGAACATTTTCTGCAAAGCGGGCCATGCGCCAATGATGTCGATGCGCGTGAACGCGCGCATGTTCGGCTTCATTCCTCCGATGGTGCTCAAGGGTCTGGGTTCGCTCGCCCCGGTGAAGCGCATCGTGTCCATGGTGTTGAAGGACCTGGGTGTGCCCAAAGACACCTTTCAGTTCATCAACTGGCCCACGCGCTACGACAATCGCGAAACCGAGAAGGTGCTCAAAGGCTCGGGCATCAAGGTGCCTGATCTCGAGACTTACGCGCCGCAGATTTGGGATTACTGGGAGCGCAAGCTCGACCCCGATCTTTTTGTCGACCACTCCCTGTCCGGGCGGGTGAAGGACAAGGTCGTGGTGGTGACCGGTTCGTCCTCGGGCATCGGCAAAGCCACCGCGATCAAGCTCGCCAGCGCCGGCGCCAAGCTGATTCTGGTGGCGCGGCACGAAGACAAGCTCATCGAGACCAAAACCGAAATCGAGGCTTTGGGCGGCAAGGCGTTCATCTACACCGCCGACGTTTCCGACCTCGCCTCTTGCGACAGCCTGGTGGCGCGGGTACTCAAAGATCACGGCCGCTGCGATTACCTGATCAACAATGCCGGGCGCTCGATTCGCCGGGCGATCGCCAACTCCTTCGACCGTTTCCACGATGTGGAGCGCACCATGCAGCTCAATTACTTCGGCTGCGTGCGCTTGATCATGGGTTTTCTGCCGGCGATGATCGAACAGAAACGCGGCCAGGTAATCAACATTTCCTCGATTGGGGTCCTGACCAACGCGCCGCGCTTCTCGGCCTACGTGGCCTCAAAAGCCGCGCTCGACGCCTATTCGCGCTGCGCCGCTTCGGAGTTCGCCGACAACGGCATCAGCTTCACTTCGATCAACATGCCGCTGGTGCGCACGCCGATGATCGCGCCCACAAAAATTTATGAACACGTGCCCACCATCAGCCCGGAAGAAGCCGCCGACATGGTGGTGGAAGCCATCATCCACAAGCCGGCGCGCATCGCCACGCGGCTGGGCACGTTTGCGCAGGTTTGCCACGCCGTGGCGCCCAAGCTCATGCAGGTGGTGATGAACACGGCGTTTCGCATGTTCCCCGACTCTTCCGCGGCCAAAGGCGACAAGCCGGGCGAAGCGCCAGCGGTCAAGGAGCTCACGCCCGAGCAGATGGCCTTTGCGCAGTTGATGCAAGGGGTGCATTGGTAGCGGTTGGGTAGGCGCTTCGGAGGGCGCGCGCTTCTTCCTCGCCACGCATTTGAGCGAGGCCGACGGCCCCAGGTCTACGCTTCGTCTCGCTGACCCCACAATACTTGGCGGAGCTCGCGCTCGACCCGTGGTGAGTCGCCCCGCCCTGGAAGGACGGGGCTTCCTCGCCACGAGCTTGAGCGGGGCCTGCGGCCCCTGGTTCACGTTTCGTCTCGCTCACCCCGCCATGAATGGCGGGCTTCTCGCTCGACCCGTGGTCAAGGGACTATTCTGCACACGAAATGCGGAGTTTCGTCCTTGTCATTATTGACATCACTGCCGAATGATGATGTATCATGCTCTTGGCATGCAACCGTGTGCGACAACTATAGCCCAACCAGTGGAGGCATTCATGTTTACCCCCCCCCCTCAAGCAGTCTGCATCGCGCCTTTGCTTCACTTCCCTGTTCGCTCTAGCGGCGGCAGGCGCAAGCCTCGGAGCCAAGGCCCTGGAGCCCATTGACTACCGAGAAACGGCCAACGCTCCCGTTTATCTCATGCGTGCCGGAAACGGCGCTGCATTCACCGCCCTGGTGGACAAACATCCCGTCACCGGCGAGCTTCGCGTCAAGAAACGCCCCGTCACACCTCCCGAAATCGCCGAACTCCAAGCCAAGGGAGTTACGCTTGCTTTTCTGCCGGATCCGGATGAGGCGAATACGCCCAAGAGCGAATCGCTGACGGATGAAACGAAGCAAGGTAGGCCGATGCCCTCGGTACCCAGCAGCTTCACCATCATGCGGTCCGATGGTTATACGTATGGAGGATTTTGGACGAATGCGACTCGCCCGCAGGGCAAGACGACGCATTGGTCAAATTTCAATCTCCGATCGACCGGATTCAGCGGCACCATAGAGCATGTCGCGCATTCGCTGATCTTCAATGGCACCGATCCTATGGTACAGGGGCTGAAGGGCAATGGCCTGGCAATTGGCAAGCTGGCGGGCTACCCAGGGCCGTCAGGAGTGGGTTGTGGGCCGGTCACGAACCCCGGTTATTATGCCGAGGTGGAGGCCTGGTGGCATGACGGCAATTGGCTCTACCCAAGCACCTGTACCCCGACTGGCAAGCTTTACGATGGGCCATCCAACAACTTCAGCCTTCACGTGAATATCAATCAGTGGGTCGCCTACTGGATCATTCGCAATGGGGAGACCATTTTCACCTCTCAACCAGTAGATACCACGGCACGGCGCCCCTACTGGGACCCGAACCAAGGTGGCGTCCTCTTCACGGTCACGGGCGGTGATGGGGAATGGCACTATCCAGACTACACGTTGCGATTCACCAACGTTACCACGGGATGGTTCTGATCATGTCATCAACAAGACTTGGTCTCATCGACTACGCTAAGAAAGTCTTGCCGGCGCTGCTGCTTCTCTGGCACTCCTGCGCCTTGTCGGGTCCCTTGAGCCCCCGTACGATCATTGAGTTCGAGAACACCAATCTCGGACACTACTTGCTGGTCGCCGATGCAGCGGAAATCCAATGGATCGAACAAGGCGGCGCCGGACCTGGTTGGCGACGCACCCAGGAGTCGTTCTGGGAAGAAAGTGTGCTCGCCTGGCGCTTAGCGTTTGCTTGTCGCTTCTATGGGTCGGTGTCTCCCGGCCCGAATAGTCATTTCTTCACCATCGACCAAGCGGAATGTGATTGGCTCAAGAACCTGGCGGCTTCACTGCCGCCCGATGTCCCCAAGTTGAATTACGAAGGGGACGCATTCAAGGTGATACCTTTGTGGGAGGGCCAATGCCCAATCACCGAACGCGGTACGGCCACCGCACCGGTGTACCGGCTCTACAACCGCGGGTTCGAGCGCGGCATCGACAGCAATCACCGCTACACCACCTCCCGGCAGATCGTCGAAGAAATGAAGGCGCGCGGATGGGTCGAAGAGGGCATCGCCTGGTGCACACGACCCAATGGGCCTTGGACCTGACCTGGACGCAGCGTACCTGCAAGGCCCTTCGAAATTGCCGGGCGGTCAACGAGCGGGCGCCGGAGCAGATGGCGTTTGCCCAGCTCATGCAAGGGGTGCACTGGTAAGGGCGGCGCGCAGGAGAATACCGCCCCTCAGTCGGCTATGGACTGGGCGGCGGGAGCTTCGGCCTGGGGGTCGTCGAGCAAGGCGAGCACGAGGTTCTGGACCTTGGGCGTCCAGGGCAGCGACACATGCCCGACGCCGGCAAGAGCGAGATTGCGCGCGCCCGGCAGCACGGAACTCGTTGCCGGCGCGACCAGATTGTCCTGCCAGCTGAACACCGAAACGAAGGGCATGGGGAAGGCATCGTGCTCCTGGCGCCGCAGTTCGGCCAGCCAGGGGCTCCCCAGGCGCATCTCTCGTACGCACTGCCCCAAGGTCCAGCCGGCGAGCCCGCTGCCAAAATGCGGCGTACCCAGGGTGATTACGCTGGCGACCCCATGCGCGCTCTGCCGCGCGAGGTAGGCGCGGGTGACCAGCCCGCCCATGCTGTGACAGACCAATTGCACCCCGGGCGCGCCGGTGGCGGCGCGCAGCGCGGCGATGGCCTCGGCCAGTTGCGGCACGAAAGTATCGATGGAAGCAAGCGGCGGTGCCAGGTTTACCGTGGCGCAAACCCGGCCCGAGGCTTCGATGCGGCGGCGCATCGCCCACCACATGCCGCCGTTGCACCACAGGCCATGCACCAGCAGCACCGGAAGCTTCGGGCCTGGCCCCAGCCGGCGCGGACGCAGCAGGGCTTCCAAGGGCTGGGCCACGGAGAAGATGAGTACGTAGCAAGCCACATCCCAGAGCACCCCACGCAGATAACGCCCTGCACCGATGGCGGGGCCGAGGCGGGCGGGGTCGCGGTAAGGCCGGCCGACGAGGCGCGTGAGGGTCGCGAAAAAGGCGCGCAAGGTGATGAAGCAGGCGAGGCACCACAGCGCCATGAGACCCGGCCCAGCCACACCCAGGGCGCGGCCCAGCCAGAAATAGAGCCCGAGTTCGGCGACCAGCGCCAGAAAGAGGATGATAGCGACCAAGGTAGTGAGCGAGAGGTAGTAGTAAAGACACGCACGGCGCGTCGCCGAGACGGCATTCTAGCAGTTGCCTGCCGCAAAGCCCGGCGGGCCGTGCCGTGCTGCGCGCCGTGCTTTGACAGCCCAAGCCAATCCAAGGATAATTCTCCTCCCCATGGCGAATTAGCTCAGTCGGTTAGAGCAACGGAATCATAATCCGCGGGTCCGGGGTTCGAGTCCCTGATTCGCCACCAAGTATTTAGAACCCGGCCGGTTTCGGCCGGGTTTTTTTATGCCCGCACCGGATAAATACTTGACTGCGTCAACTATCTGCCTGAGGATGTGTGCATGCCCGCCCCAAGCGCCCCCCAGGTTCACGCGCTGCGTGACTTCAATCGTTTCTACACCCGACAGATCGGCGTGCTTGACCCCTATCTGGGCAGCCCGTTCTCGCTGACCGAGGTACGCCTGCTGTACGAACTGGCGCACCGCGACCAGCCCACGGCCGGGGAAGTAGGCCGCGCTTTGGGGCTCGACGCCGGCTATCTCAGCCGTCTGCTGGCTCGCTTCCAACGCCAGGGCTGGGTCACCCGCAAGCCCTCAGCGGCCGACGCGCGGCAAAGCCTGTTGGCACTGACGCCATCGGGCCGAAAGGTGTTCGAGCCGCTGCAGGAACGCTCGCGCACGGCCGCTGCTTCGCTGCTGGCGCCGCTGAGCGCATCGCGACGGCGCGCCCTGCTGAACGCAATGGCAACGATTCAGCGCACCCTGGAGTCCCCGCTCGCCCGCGGCGCGCCCCCGAGCACTTTACTGCGCGAGCATCGGCCTGGGGATATCGGCTGGGTGGTCCAGCAGCATGCCGAGCTCTATGCGCGGGAATATGGCTGGGACCAATCCTTCGAAGCGCTGGTGGCGGAAATCGCGGCGCGTTTTCTGCGGCATTTCGAGCCGCTGCGGGAGCGCTGCTGGATCGCCGAACGCGACGGCGAGCGGGTGGGTTCGGTGGTCCTGGTGCGCAAGAGCGCCAGCGTGGCCCAGTTGCGGCTCTTGCTCGTCACCCCGACAGCGCGCGGCCTGGGTATCGGCGCGCAACTCACCGATGCCTGCATCGCCTTTGCGCGCGCTTCCGGCTATCGCAAGCTGGTTTTGTGGACCCACGGCAATCTCAAAGTCGCGCGCGCAATCTACGGCCAGCGTGGGTTTGTGCGCACCAGGGAAGAGCGCTATCGCGCCTTCGGCCACGAGCTGGTCTCGGAAACCTGGGAACTGCGCCTGTAGAAGCGGCCTGGTGGCCTGAGCCCTGGTACGTGGATCCGCCGTCGAATCGGGTTGCCGCGTGGGCTACGAACGAGCAAGCGGCTGCCGGCACAAGTTGCCGGCTTCAGGACGGCCGAGCCCGGCTGCGCCTGCGCGACTGGAGGTGGTCGGCGCCGGTGCTTTTGGCTATCATGGCGGGCATGCCCAACGACGCCCTGCACGCTGACCTGCACGCCCACCGCGGCTACTTGCTGCGGGTGGCCAAGCTGCAATTGCGCGACCAAGGTGCCGCGGAAGACGTGGTGCAGGAAACCCTGCTTGCCGCTCTCGAAGGCTGGGCCAAGTTTTCAGGCAAATCGAGCGTCAAGACCTGGCTCACCGGCATCCTCAAGCACAAGATCATCGACAGCCTGCGCGGCCGCATGCGCGAGCTGCCGGTGTCCGAGGTCTTGCCCGCCGAGGCGGAAGAGGAAGTGATCGAGGCTTTTTTCAGCGCCGCGGGACACTGGACCTCGCCGCCCCAGAACTGGGGCGACGGCGAGGCCGCCCTCAAGCAGAAGCAGTTCTTCGACATCATGGACTTCTGCCTCGAAAAACTTCCGCCCAAGCAGGGCCGGGCGTTCATGCTGCGCGAGGTGTTCGAGCTCGAAACCGAAGAAATCTGTAAGACCCTGTCGGTCAGCACGACCAACCTTTGGGTACTGCTTCATCGCTCCCGGCTGCTGCTGCGGCAGTGTCTGGAGCAGAACTGGTTTGGCGGCGCCCGCGAGGCGAACTGAGGACGGGGAAATGAATCTGGCGGTACGGCAGGCAGGCATGTTGTCCTGGGTTTGGTCGCCAAAGGGCCGCCGGCTTGCGGCTTGCCTCATGGAGATTTCGCGGTGATCACCTGCAAACAGGCCAGCGAGCTCGTTTCCCGCACCCAGGAGGGGCCACTCAGCCTGCGCGAGAAACTCTCCCTGCGCCTGCACCTGCTGATCTGCGACGGTTGCGCCCGCTTCGCCAAACAGGTGAACTTCCTGCGCGAGGCGATGCAGCGCTATCGGCAATGAGGTCCGTCGCCCCGGCGCCCGGCTTGAAACCCGCAACCGCGTCCGCGCCCAGGGCAGGAGCGCGCTTGCCCATGAACGAAGCGTTCACCAAGCACCTGAACCCCTGCGCCGCCAGGGCGGCTCCCGCTCGGCGTCGTTACCGGCTGGTTTCTTTTTGAAGCGCGGCGGCGGACCATCGTGAGTCCTGGAGGAAATTCCCCGCAAACGCCCAACCAGTGCCCGCGTTGCGGCGCCCATTTTCGCTGCGGCATGGCCGGTGCGAACAGCGGCGAACCCTGCTGGTGCGGCAGCCTGCCGCCACTGGCCCAGCCGCAACCCGGCGCGCGCTGCTGGTGCCCCGCCTGCTTGCGCCAGCGCCTGGCCGAAGAGGCCGCCGCCGACCGCCCGCCACAGGGCCTGTGCTAGAATCGGCGGCGTTCGGCACAGATTTTGGTGCGTGGAAATGATGCGCCCTCTGGGCCTGGCAACTTCTCAATCGCCTCGCCAAAGCTCATGGCGCTCACCATTATCGTCAACGGTCAACCGCATCGCTGCGGCAGCACCACGCCCACGGTCGCCGACCTGGTCGCCGAGCTTGGGCTCGTGGGCAAGCGCGTGGCGGTCGAACGCAATGCCCAAATCGTGCCGCGCGGCGCTTATGCGCAAACGCCAGTAGGCGCTGACGACCGCTTCGAGATCGTTGTGGCGGTAGGCGGCGGTTGAATCCCCTTCTTTCTTCAAGTTTAGGCCATGGCATCCGACACCCTGCGCATTGCGCACCGCGAGTTCTCTTCCCGCCTGCTGGTGGGCACGGGCAAATACCGCGACTTTCCGCAGACCCGCGCGGCCATCGAGGCGAGCGGCGCGGAAATCGTCACCGTGGCCATACGTCGCACGAACATCGGCCAGGACAAGAGCGCACCTAGCCTGCTGGAATTCATCTCGCCGCAGCGTTTTACCCTGCTGCCCAACACCGCCGGCTGCTACACCGCCGAGGACGCCATCCGCACCTTGCGCCTGGCACGTGAGTTGCTGGACGACCATCGCCTGGTGAAGCTCGAAGTGCTGGGCGATCCGCAAACCCTGTTCCCCAACGTCACGGAAACGCTCAAGGCGGCGGAGGTGCTGGTCAAGGAAGGCTTCGAGGTGATGGTCTACACCTCCGACGACCCGATCATCGCCCGCCAACTCGAAAGTATCGGCTGCGTGGCGATCATGCCGCTCGCTTCGCTCATTGGCTCGGGCATGGGCATTCTCAACCCCTGGAATCTCGCACTCATCATCGAACAGGCCAAGGTGCCGGTGCTGGTGGATGCCGGCGTGGGCACGGCCTCGGACGCCGCCATCGCCATGGAACTGGGCTGCGCCGGAGTGCTGATGAATACCGCCATCGCCGCGGCGCGCGACCCGGTACTGATGGCCGGCGCCATGAAGAAAGCGGTCGAGGCAGGGCGCGAAGCCTTCCTCGCCGGGCGTATGCCCAAGAAGCTCTACCACGGCAGCCCCAGTTCGCCAACCGGCGGGCTGATCCGCTGAGCGGGGCGCGTCGATGTGGCGAGGCGCGCTGGCGCCGCTGCTCCTGGCTGCGCTTGCCCCCATCACTTGGGCAGCCACCGCTCCGGGGGCTTTGAGCGATGCCGAAATCGTCGCCATGTGCCGAGGCGCGGAGCATCGTGAACATTGTGGGCGCCTGGTGGAGGCCGAGCAACTGCGCCGCAATCCCGATTTGGCCACCCGCCAGGGCCGCCGCCTGGACATCAAACTCAATACCGGCGCTGGGCGCGAGTTTCTCGATCGCGAAGGCGGCGCGGACGGCAAAACTCCGGATCGCGCGGTTTCGATCTGGGCCTATGACCCGCGCAACGACTTCCTCACGCTTTGGGTTCAGGAGGGCGAGCGCAGCTATTACCTTCTTATGAATCGCGAAACCGGACTCACGGTGGAAACACCTGCCGAGCCGGTCGGCTCGCCCGATCACTTGCGTTTCGCCGTGGCGGATTTCTGTGAACAACACTGCCGCAACGAAATTACCCTCTGGGAAGTACAAATCCATCGCCTGCGCCGCGCGCGCACCCTCCAGCCCGCCGCGCCTTGGGCCGATGCCGAAGTGAGCTGGAAAGACCGCCATACCCTGGCCATCGAAGCCAAACGCCATGGCCCGGCCGGGCCGAGCATGAACTACTTCGAAATCGACCTCGGTGATGCGCGCTGGAAGTTCCATGACTGAAGCCGACGCGCCTACCGAGGACCAGTCCCGTCGCCGTCCGGTGCGCAGCTTCGTGTTGCGCCAAGGGCGGGTCTCGCCGGCGCAAGCGCGCGCTCTCAATGAGGGGATGCCGCGCTTCGGAGTGCCGTATGGGGAGGCACTACTCGACTTGCCTGCCCTCTTCGGCCGGCAGGCGCCCACGATACTCGAGATCGGCTTCGGCATGGGGGAAACCACCGCCAGGATCGCCGCGGCACATCCGGAACAGAATTTCCTCGGCGTCGAAGTGCATACGCCAGGCGTGGGCGCCTTGCTCAAGCGCGCCTCGGAGCTTGGCCTCGCGAACCTGCGCGTGGTGCAGCACGATGCCGTGGAGGTGCTGCGGCACATGATCGCGCCGGGTTCACTGGCCGCCGCGCATGTCTTCTTCCCCGATCCTTGGCCAAAAAAGCGTCATCACAAGCGCCGCCTGTTACAGGCCGCGTTCGTGCATCTGCTCGCCGAGCGCCTGGCGCCCGACGCTTACCTGCACGTCGCCACCGACTGGCAGGATTACGCCCAGGAAATCCTCGCCACGCTCAATGCCGAAGCTCTGCTCATCAACACCGCGCCGGACTTCGCGCCGCGGCCGGAGTATCGCCCGCTGACCAAGTTCGAACAGCGCGGCCTGGCGCTGGGTCATGGGGTTTGGGATTTGGTGTTCCGGCGGACCGGGGGATGACACGCCGGCGAGACTCTAGCCGATCCGCGCCAACAGAACTTTGGCTTCGACGCGATCCGGGTACCGGGGGAAAGAATCCGCGGCATCAGTGACTTACCACACTCCCCCGGGTGGCTCTGCTGCGGCGTGCGCTCGAAAAGTGGAGGTCGGCGCAACGCGCAACAGTGAACCGCCGCGCGGCATCAGGCAGCGGATGATGTGGCCAAGCGCGCCCGCCTACTCGTTACTCACCCCATGCGGCACATGCCCCGAGGGCACGTGGCGGGAGGCGGATTCGACATGGCTCTTTTGATCGTCGAAAAAAATGTCGGCGCCGAAGGCGCGCAGGAATTCGCCTTTGTCGAGGCCGCCGAGGAACAGCGCTTCGTCGATGCGGATGTTCCAGGCGCGCAGCGTGCGGATCACCCGCTCGTGCGCGGGCGCGCCGCGGGCGGTGACCAGGGCGGTGCGGATCGGTGAATCGCCGTTGCGGTAATCGCTCTGGATGCGATGCAACGCGGCGAGGAAATTCTTGAACGGTCCGCCGGAAAGCGGCTCGTGTGCCGCCGACGATTCGTGTTCAGCAAACGCGGCCAGGCCTTGGGTTTGGTAGACGCGTTCGGATTCATCGGAGAACAACACCGCATCGCCGTCGAAGGCGATACGCAGTTCGCGGCTTACGTTGTTGGTGACGTGTGAGGGCAGAATGGTGGCGGCGGCATAACCTTCGGCGAGCGCCCGCTTGACGTCTTCGGTATCGGCCGAAAGAAAGAGATGCGCGCCGAAGGCCGGCACGTAGCGCGAAGTCGGTTCTCCCTTGGTGAACGCCGCGCGGGTGATGTCGAGTTCGTAATGGGTGATGGCGTTGAAGACGCGCAAGCCGGTATCAGCGCTGTTGCGCGAGAGCAGAATGATCTCGACGTATTGCCGCTCTCCTTCGTTGAGCGCCAAGAGCTTCTTCACCAAATTGAAAGCCACCCCGGGCGCCAGGATTTCGTTTTCATGTTCGAGCTGGTAGCGGTGGTAGGCCTCTACTCCTTCGGCCATGAACACGCGATGGCTTTCGTCTAGATCGAAGAGCGCCCGCGAAGAAATGGCGACGACCAGTTTGTCTGTAAGAGTAGGCTTGGGCATGAGGCAATGCTAGCGCGGCGGGAGCGTGCAGTCGAGAAGATGACCGAGGTTTCCGATTGGGTTGTGGCTCGTCGGGTTCAGGTGGGATGCAAGGGCTGGACTGCGAGTCGCAGACCCATCGCGCGCAAGACGGCACGCAGGCTACGCAATTCGGGATTGCCGTCCGGTGATAGCGTTCGATAGAGCTGAGTCGGGTTGAGCTGCGACTTTTCGGCGATCTTTTGGACGCCGCCAAAGGCCTTTGCCATTTGCCTCAAGGCGACCAGCAGCTCAGCCTGATCACCGTCTGCCAAAACCTCGTTCAAGTATTGGCTCGCAAACGCCACGTCCTCGCGGAAAAGTTCCGCCATGGCTTCATCGTGTGCTCTATCGCGCATCACTGCTGGATCTCCTCTGCCATTCCCGCCAATACTGGACGGCGCGGTCGATATCGTCGGCTTGGGTTCGCTTGTCACCGCCGCAAAGCAGCAGGATCACCGCTCGATCCAACTTCGCGTAATAGACGCGGTAACCGGGACCAAGGTCGATGCGCAACTCCCATACACCATCCCGGCAGAAACGATGGTCTCCGAAATTGCCCAACTCCATGCGGTTGACCCGGCGAACGATTTGCACTTTCGCAAGGGGATCACGGAGCGCTTTGAGCCAATCCAGGAAGACATCGCGACCGGACTCCGCACTGAGATAGTGGCGGACTTCAAACATGGGGCATGTTCGTTCTTAAACGAATCGTTGTCAAGCCATAGCGCGGTCATTCGGCGGCCGGCCCATCCGCGCTCGGGTTTGGCGCTGAGTCAGTCCATGGCCAAGCCGCCTCCCTGCCCTTATCATGTCGCTGAGCCACCCCGTCCGCCATGAAAGCACCCTCCCTTCCCGGCCTCACCAGCGATGCCGATGCCAAAAGCCTCGCGGCGAATACGCTGCTGCGGCTTTTCGATAGCCTCTACGAAGGGGCGCTGGTGATCGACCGCGCCGGACGCATCACCTGGATCAACGATAAATACCGCGCGCTCTTGGGCTGGAACGGCACCGACCCGATCGAGGGGCGGCCGGTGGAAGAGGTCATCCCCCATAGCCGGCTGCGCGAGGTGATGGAAACCGGGCGTGCCGAACTGATCGACGTATTGGGCCTGGGTGCGCGCCAAGTGGTGGTGTCGCGCATTCCGCTCGCCAACGACGCTGGGGAGATCATCGGCGCCCTGGGGGTCATTCTCTACGACCGCGTTCAGGCGCTGAAGCCCATCGTCTCCAAGGTGCAGCACCTGCAAACCGAGTTGGCCCACGCCCGCAAGGAGCTTGCCGAAACCCGGCAGGCGAAGTACCGCTTCAGCCAGATCGTGGGCCATTCGGTGGCCATGCGTGAGGTCAAGGAACAAGGGCGCCGCGCCGCGGAGCGCGATGCCACGGTGCTCCTGCTGGGCGAAACCGGTACCGGCAAGGAGCTGATGGCGCATGCCATCCATGCCGCCAGCAAGCGCCAGGCCAAACCATTGGTGAGCCTCAACGCCGCCGCCATTCCCGAGAACCTGCTGGAGGCCGAACTTTTCGGCGTCGAGCCGGGCGCCTACACCGGGGCGGGCAATAAACCCCGGCCCGGAAAATTCCAGTTGGCCGATGGCGGCACACTGTTTCTCGATGAAGTGGGTGATATGCCGCTCACCCTCCAAGCCAAACTCCTGCGCGTGCTGCAAGAGGGTGAAGTGGAGCCCGTCGGTTCCAATCGGCTGAAGAGTATCGACGTGCGCGTGATCGCTGCCACCAGTCGCGACCTCAAGGGTATGGTGGCCTCGGGCACTTTCCGCGCCGACCTCTTTTATCGCTTGAATGTTTTGCCCATTCGTCTGGCGCCTTTGCGGGAACGCAGCGAAGACTTGCCGGCATTGTGCGAAGCCTTGCTCGAACAGCTTGCCGCGCGCGGCAATGAGCCCTTGCGTTCGGTATCGGCCGCGGGCCTGGCGCGCCTCATGGCGTACCACTGGCCGGGCAATGTGCGCGAGCTCTCCAATGCCTTGCAACTGGCGGCGGCGCGTTTCGATACGCGGGTCTTCGGCCCGGAGCATTTTGCCGACCTACCCCAGACCGCGCCGGCCGAGGAGGCCAGCCTCGCACCCGAACCCGGGGTGCGCCCCTTGCGCGAGGTGCTGGCGGAAGCCGAGAAGGCCGAAATCCTCCGGGCCATCGCGGCCGCAGGGGGCGTGAAACTCAACGCGGCGAAGCTCTTGCACATCAGCCGCGCGCAGCTCTACGAAAAGCTCGCTACCCACGGCCTTCTGGCCGATGCCGCAGACAAGAGACAGGCTGTCTGATTCCCCGGACAGAAGGCATAAGCTTGAGTAATCAGCGGGTTGACCTCAATGCCCCGCCTCGACTGTCCGGAATTCCTGACGCGCGCCTCGGCGTACGGCGCCGGCCTTGAGCCGCCTAGTCAGGTCGTTCTCTCAAAATCAAGGGTTTGGCATCGTTGGCACAGCTCCTGCAAAGAGCAGGCGGATGGCCGGGGTCTCCCGCCTTGGCCTCGACCTTACACGGAGGATCTCGACCATGTTGCATCGAACCCTAGGCGCGGGCCTGGCCGCCCTGGCCCTGGCTTTTGGCGGCGCCGCCGCCGCGCAGGACTGGAAAATCGCCCTTATCGCCGGCAAGACCGGCCCGCTCGAAGCCTATGCCAAACAAACCGAAACCGGTTTCATGATGGGCTTGGAGTACCTCACTGGCGGCACCATGTCCCTGGACGGCCGCAAGATCAAAGTCATCGTCAAGGATGACCAGAACAAACCCGACCTCGGCAAAACCGCCCTGGCCGAAGCCTTCGGCGACGAAAAGGTCGATCTGGCGGTGGGCACCACCAACTCCGGCGTCGCCCTGGCGATGCTGCCGGTGGCCGAGGAATACAAGAAGGTGCTGATCGTCGAACCCGCGGTGGCCGATGCCATCACCGGCGAAAAATGGAATCGCTATATCTTCCGCACCGGCCGCAGCTCCACGCAAGATGCCGTGGCCGCCGCCGCCACTTATCCCGGTGAAGTGAACATCGCCACCTTGGCCCAGGACTACGCTTTCGGCCGCGACGGTATCAAGGCCTACAAAGATGCGCTGGCCAAGATCAACCCCAAGGCCAAGATCATCCACGAGGAATACGCGCCCCAAGCCACCACTGACTTCACCGCGTCGGCGCAGCGCCTCTTCGACGCGCTCAAGGACAAGCCCGGCCGCAAAGTGATCGTGATGATCTGGGCCGGCCCGCACCCCATGACCAAAATTGCCGATCTGAAACCCGAGCGCTTTGGCATTGAACTGGCCCCCGGCGGCAACATCCTGCCCGCCATGAAGAACTGGAAGCAGTTCGGCGGTGCGGAAGGCAGCATCTATTACTACTATGGCTTCCCCAAGAACAAGATGAACGAGTGGCTGGTGGCCGAGCACCAAAAGCGCCACAACTCGCCGCCCGACTTTTTCACCGCCGGAGGCTTCGCCGCTGCCAGCGCCGCTTTCAATGCACTGAAAACCGCCAAGAGCGGCGACACCGAAAAGCTCATCGCCGCCATGGAAGGCCTGTCTTTCGACACGCCCAAGGGCAAAATGACGTTCCGCAAGGACGATCATCAAGCCATGCAGGACATGTATCACTTCCGCATCAAGAAAGCTCAGTCGGGTGAGTGGGATCTTCTGGAACTGGTGCGTGAAATTCCCGCCGCCGAGTTGCCCATTCCGGTGCGCAACAAGCGTTGAGGTGATGGTGTTCGTGGGTCTCGGCACCGGCTGGGGCAGATGCTGCGCGGGTTCGTCAGCGTTTGCCCCCCACCCCAGCCCTCCCCCGCGAGGGGGGAGGGGGCGTGCTCGCGTGAGCGTGCCGAGGCTACAGGCTGTAATGCTCGGCGCGAACACCCATCGAGCCTCGCCCTCAAGAGCCGTGGTCGCCTCTCCCGCGCCCTGCCACATACGACGCCCCTTCGTGCACACTCTGGCCGGTGCGGCGTCCCCTCACCCGCGCCAGCGGGGGACAGGGTGCGGGCCCAAAACCAAACCCTGCGCTGGCTCCACACGGACCCATGAAAGCCGCTAGACCATGAGCGAAGCACCGGTCCTCGCCACGCAAGGTCTCACCATCCGCTTTGGCGGTCACGTGGCGGTGAACAATGTCTCGGCAGAATTCCGGCCGGGCACGCTCACCGCCATCGTGGGCCCCAACGGCGCGGGCAAGACCACGTATTTCAATCTCATCTCCGGGCAGTTGCCGGCCAGCGCTGGCAAAGTGCTGCTCTACGGCGAAGATGTCACTGCCCTGGGGGCCGCGCAGCGCGCCAAGCGCGGGGTGGGGCGGGCATTCCAGCTCACCAACCTGTTTCCCAATCTCAGCGTGCTCGAAAATGTGCGCTTGGCGGTGCAAAGCCGCGCCGGTTTGGGCTTGAACCTCTTGTCGCTGTGGTCGGATCATGTCGAGACCACCGAAAAAGCGGAACATTTCCTGCATCGCGTCACCCTCGCGGAACGACGTTTCGAAACCGCATCGGCTTTGTCGCACGGCGACAAACGCAAGCTCGAAGTGGCGATTCTGCTCGCCCTGGAGCCCGACATCTTCATGTTCGACGAACCCACCGCAGGCATGAGCGTCGACGAAGTGCCGGTGGTGCTGGATCTCATCCAGCACATCAAGGCGCAGGGCGACAAGACCGTGCTGCTGGTGGAACACAAAATGGACGTAGTGCGTTCGCTCGCCGATCGCATCATCGTTTTGCACAACGGCTTTTTGGTGGCCGACGGCGATCCGGCCGAAGTGATGGCTTCGCCCATCGTGCAGGAAGCCTATCTGGGCATGGGAGTGGCGGAAAGTGTCTGAAGCCTTGCTCACGCTCACCGGCGTACACACGCACATCGGGCAATACCACATTCTGCAGGGCGTGGACCTCACCGTGCGGCGCGGCGAGTTGACCGTGCTTCTGGGGCGCAACGGTGCCGGCAAGACCACTACCTTGCGCACCATCATGGGCCTGTGGAAGGCGTCGCGCGGTGGCCTCGTCTTCGACGGGCAAGACATCACCCGCGCCTCGACCCCGGACATCGCCACCGCCGGCATCGCCTACGTGCCCGAAAACATGGGCATCTTCTCCGACCTCACGGTGCGCGAGAACTTGCTCCTCGCCGCGCGCGCCGGAGAACCCGACGCCCAACGCCTGGAATGGATTTTCGGCTTCTTCCCGGCGCTCAAGAAATTTTGGAACCAAGCCGCGGGCACCCTTTCCGGCGGACAGAAGCAGATGCTCGCCATCGCGCGCGCCATCGTCGAGCCGAGAAAACTTCTGTTGGTCGATGAGCCCACCAAAGGGCTGGCGCCGGCGATCATTCAAAGCCTCATCACCGCTTTTCGCGAACTCAAAGGGATGGAGACCACCATCTTGCTGGTCGAGCAGAACTTCGGGTTCGTGCGCTCCCTGGGCGATTCGGTCGCCGTCATGGACGACGGGCGCATCGTGCACAAGGGCCGCATGGCCGAACTGGCCGAGGATCGCGATTTGCAGCAGTCTTTGTTGGGCCTTTCCCTGGACGCGCACCAATGACCCCGATTGCCACTCCCACCGACGCCGAGCTACCCAAACTCAAGCTCGACTGGGCGCCCCTCTTGGTGCTGCCCGCGCTGGCGTTGGCGGCCCTGCCCTTGATCGGCAGCGCCCCCACTTGGGTGACGCTCACCATCGCCGGCCTCGCCATGGGCATGATGATTTTTATCATGGCCTCGGGCCTCACGCTCGTTTTTGGCTTGATGGACGTGCTCAACTTCGGCCATGGCGCTTTTGTCACCGTCGGGGCCTTCACCGCGACGCTGGTGCTCTTGCCCATGCAAGGCTGGATGCAGGCCGATTCCGTGCTGATGAATCTCACCGCCTTAAGCCTTGCCGTCGCCTTGGCGATGGGGGTGACCGGCCTTTTGGGCTGGGCCTTCGAGCGCGTGATCATCATGCCGGTCTATGGCCAGCACTTGAAGCAAATCCTCATCACCATGGGCGGCATGATCGTCGCCGAACAGATGATTCACGTCGTCTGGGGCCCCGACCAAATTCCATTGCCGCTGCCCGCCTCCTTTCGCGGTGCCATCATTTTCGGCGACGCGGCGATCGAAAAGTATCGCCTCATCGCCGTGGCCGTGGGGCTCATCGTCTTCGTGGCCATGTTCCTGGTGCTCAACCGGACCAAAGTGGGGCTCTTGATACGCGCCGGCGTGGAAAACGGCGAAATGGTCGAAGCCCTGGGGTACCGCATCCGGCGCCTCTTCGTCGGCGTGTTCATCGCCGGTTCGGCGCTGGCGGGCTTGGGCGGCGTGCTTTGGGGCCTCTACAAAGAAATGCTCACCGCCGCCATGGGATCGGAAATCATGGTGCTGGTGTTCATCGTCATCATCATCGGCGGTTTGGGTTCGGTGGGCGGCTGTTTCATCGGCGCGCTGCTGGTGGCGCTGGTGGCCAATTACGCGGGTTTTCTGGTGCCCAAGATCGCGCTGGCCTCGAACATTCTGCTCATGGTGGCCATTCTGTTATGGCGGCCGCAGGGCCTCTACCCCGTGGCCAAGCGATAGGGTTCGCACATGTTGCATCGACTTCTTTCTGGCGACTTTCCGCGGAGCCTCTGGCTCTCGGGGGCGCTGGCGCTTCTTGTCCTCGTGCTTGCGCTGGCGCCTTTTCTATTCACCGGTGCGCGCGCCATGAACGTGGCGGCGACGATCTGTGTCTTCATCGTGCTGGTGGCCTCGTACGACCTTTTGCTCGGTTACACCGGCATCGTCTCTTTCGCCCATACCATGTTTTACGGCATTGGCGCCTATGGCGTGGGCCTGGCGCTCTACAGCATCGGGCCCACCTGGGGCGCCATGGCGCTGGGCTTGGGAATCGCGCTGCTGCTCTCGCTGGCGCTCGCCTTGGTGATCGGCCTCTTTTCCTTGCGGGTGAAGGCGATTTTCTACGCCATGATCACTCTGGCCGTGGCTTCGGCCTTCGCCATTCTCGCCTCGCAACTCTCGGACTTCACCGGCGGCGAAGACGGGCGCACCTTCAGCGTGCCGGAAATGCTGCGGCCGGGCTTTCGGCTGATCGAAGCGGAAGTCTTCGGCACCGCCATCAATGGCAAACTCATCACCTACTACTTGCTGTTTTTTGGCGCGCTGGCAATTTTTCTCTTTTTGTTGAGGGTGGTGAATTCACCTTTTGGCCGGGTATTGCAAGCGATTCGAGAAAACGACTTCCGCGCCGAGGCCCTGGGTTATCGCACCGTGGTCTATCGCACGCTGGCCAATTGCCTCGCCGCCGCCACCGCCACGCTCGCCGGTGCCTTGATGGCGCTGTGGCTGCGTTACGCCGGCCCGCAGACGACGCTGTCTTTCACCATCATGATGGACATTTTGCTCATCGTGGTGATCGGCGGCATGGGCACCTTGTATGGCGCGATGATCGGCTCGGCGCTTTTCATTCTGGCACAAAACTATTTGCAGGCCCTAATGAAGCAAGCCAGCGATGCCCTCACCGCCGTGCCGGTGCTCGCCAATCTCTTGCACCCCGACCGCTGGTTGTTGTGGCTGGGTGTCTTCTTCGTGCTGTCGGTGTACTTCTTTCCGACGGGCATCGTCGGCAAGCTGCGCGCCCTCAAGCGATGATCCGCCTGGCACGGACAGGGGCGATCGCCACCCTGGTGCTCGCCCGCCCGCGGATGGGCAATGCCCTGGTGCCGGAACTCCTGGAAGCGCTGCTCTCGCGCCTGCGTGAAGTGGCCGCCGACCCCGAGTTACGCGTGCTGGTGCTCGGCGCCGAAGGCGAAGCCTTTTCCTTGGGCGGCGACATGCGCCGCTTTCAGCGCGAATACGCCCAAGACATCGAAGCTTACAGCGCGCGTTTGGTCGGCCTCTTGAACGAGACCATCCTCGCCCTCATCGATCTGCCGCAGGTCGTCGTCGCCGCGGTGCACGGACATGTCACCGGCGGATCGATCGGTCTGGTGCTCGCCAGCGACTTGGTGGTTATGGCGGAAACGGCGGTGTTCAAGGCGCATTACGTGAGCGCCGGGTTCGCGCCGGATGGCGGCTGGACGGCCATGCTGCCGCGGCGCATCGGTATGCCGCGCGTGGCCGCCTGCCTCTATGCCAACGAAGCGATTCGCGCCGATGAAGCGCTCGCCCGCGGATTGGTCTGCGAAGTACGCCCCGGTCTTGCTGTGCGCGCCGGGGCGCAAGCCCTCGCCGGGCGCATTGCCGCAGCGCCCGCGGGCACCCTCTTGACCGCCAAGCGCCTGCTGGCAGCCGATCGGCCCGCCATTGCCGCGGCCCTCGAAGCCGAGCGCGCCGCTTTCGTCGCACAAGTCGCCGCGGCGCGCGCCGGCGTCGAGCAATTTCTGAAGAACTTCGCGACCTATCCGGACGGGGAGTAAGCCATGTATGTCATCGACTGGGCGGCCAAAGGGGCTGCCAATTATCCCGACAAAACCGCGCTAATCGATTTAGCCACGGGGCGCGAGCTGAGCTACCGCGCTTTCAACGACCGCGCCAGCCGCTTTGCCTGGCACTTGCGCGGCGCTTGGGGCATACGGCCCGGCGACCGGGTCGCCGTGCTGGCGAGCAATAGCTCGGATTACTTCGAAATGCTCTACGGCTGCGCCAAACTCGGCGCCGTGATGGTCTGCCTCAATTGGCGCCTGTCAGCGCGCGAAAACCTCGCCGTGCTCGACGATGCCGGCCCGCGCGCGCTGGTCGTGAGCGCCGAGTACGCTGCCGCGGGCCTGGAGTTGCGCGCGCATTCCGCCATCGAACACGCGATGAGTCTGGGCGGCGAAATTGCGGCCTGGTCCGACTACGAGTCCTGCCTTGCCGCCGCTTCCGGCGACACCCTGGAAATGCCTTGCCGCGGTTTGGACGAAGTGTGGTACCTCCTCTACACCTCGGGCACGACGGGCAAACCCAAGGGGGTATTGCAGACCTACGGCATGGCGCATTTTAACGGCGTGAACGCCATGCACGCGGCGAAATTGTCGCGCGACGACGTGCTCTTGTCGGTGCTGCCATTTTTTCACACCGGGGGCTTGAACCTCTACGCCAATCCGCTTTTGCAATGCGGCGGCACGGTGGTGGTGATGAAACAGTTCGACCCACTGCGCACCATCGAACTTTTGCAACAGAGCATCTCGGTGATGTTCGGTGTGCCGGCGATTTACCTCTTTCTGTCGCAGCAGCCGACCTTCGCGGGCGCGGACTTTTCGCGCGTACGCAGCTGGGCCTGCGGCGGCGCACCCATACCAAAAAGTTTGCTGGAGCAATATCTCGCCAAGGGTGTGACCATTTGCTTTGGCTTTGGCATGACCGAAACCGGACCCACCGTCTTCCTCACCGACGAAGCCACGGCGCGCAACAAAATCGGCACCGTCGGCCGCCCGGTGACCTACATGCTCACCCAAGTGGTGGATGTGGCGACGCGCCGGCGTCTGGGCCCCAACGAACGCGGCGAGTTGTTGATCAAAGGCCCTGGGGTCACGCCCGGCTATTGGAACAATGCCGCGGCCACCGCCAAAGCCTTCGAAGACGGCTGGTTGTGTTCCGGCGACATCGCCTACTTCGATACCGAGGGCGACTATTACGTGGTCGATCGCGCCAAGGATATGTACATCTCCGGCGGCGAAAACGTTTATCCCGCCGAAGTGGAAAACGTGCTCTTCCAAATGCCGGAAGTGGCCGAAGCCGCGGTGATCGGCTTTCCCGACGAACGCTGGGGTGAGGTGGGCAAAGCCATCGTCGCCTTGAAACCCGGCGCCGCGATCGAAGCCGCGGCGGTGCTCGCCTTTTGTCGCGAGCGCCTGGCCGGCTACAAAGTGCCGCGGCATGTCTTGTTTGTCGAGGCCCTGCCGCGCAACGCCGCCGGCAAGGTGGAAAAACCGCGCCTGCGTAGCTTGTACGGAAGCGCGGGATGAGCGGCGATTTTCCACAGCGCGCGTCATTTCGCCGCGTTCTGTTGCAAGAAGATTTCGATCGCTTCGCCCAACTGACCGGCGACGACAACCCCATTCACTGCGATCCTGCTTACGCCCAACACACGCACTTCGGCGCCACGGTGTCGCACGGCATGCTGCTCTATGGCCTGATTGCCAAGGCTTTGAGTGAACTGATCCCCGGCCCCGGCGTGCGTCAGCTCAGCCAAGAGCTGATGTTTCCGAACCCCACTTACACCGGCGAAGAAATTCGCATCGAGTTGGCC
Source organism: Betaproteobacteria bacterium (assembly GCA_016192065.1). Classification (GTDB taxonomy): domain Bacteria; phylum Pseudomonadota; class Gammaproteobacteria; order Burkholderiales; family Casimicrobiaceae; genus JACPUX01. The sequence continues at coordinate 10,389 of JACPUX010000080.1, read as the reverse complement.
TGCCAAGACCGCGTTGCCGTTGGCGCGCTGGACCTACTCACTCGCGTCATCAAGAGCGAGGGGGCCATCACCGCCGAGGGCCGCACGCGGGTGTTGCCGCAGGGCATCCCCAACACTACCGCAATCGGGGGCGCGCCCGGAGGCGACGGTGAAAGCGACACCGAACTCTACGGCTTGCGCCTGGGAATGCAAGCCGAAGCCACGCGCCGCTTCACCGACCGCGATCTCGCGGAATACGGCGACCTGGTGGGCGACCGCAATCCGCTCTTCCGCGGTGCAAGCGCCGAGGTACCGGGCCCGCTATTGGCTGGCATGTTCTCCGACCTCTTGGGCACGCGCCTGCCCGGCCGCGGCACGGGCTGGATGAAACAGCGCCTGCAGTTTCTCTCCCCCGCGAGGCCGGATGAGGCGCTTCTGGCGCGGGTGGAAATCACCCGCCTGCGCGCCGCCAAGGAACTGGTCAATCTGCGCACCCAGATTCTCGGCCCTGGGCAACGCCTGGTCGTCGATGGTGAAGCGCTGGTGCTGGTGCGTAATCTCGAACACAAACTCCCGCGCTGATCATGTCGCTCGAAACTCCGGTTGGCATTGCCGGCTATGGCATCTACCTGCCCAGCGCCACGGTGAGCGCGGAAGACATCGCCGCCGCCACGGCCGGCCGCTGGTCCGCCGCCGCGGTGCGCGAGAAACTCGGCTTGAATCGCAAGACGGTTGCCGGCCCCGGTGACGGCACCCAAGAAATGGGCGCGCGCGCCGCGCTCGACGCTTTGCAAAGAAGCGGCATCGACGCCAAAGAGATCGATCTCATTCTCTGCATGGGCGAAGAATGGAAGGAGTATCCGCTCACCACATCGGCGATCTACATTCAAGAGCGCATTGGCGCCCAGCGCGCTTGGGGCATCGACGTGCAGCAGCGCTGCAACACCACGGTGGCGGCATTAAAAATCGCCAAAGACATGATGCGCGCCGATCCGGACATTCAGACCGCCCTGATCGTGGGCGGTTATCGCAACGGCGACCTCATCGACTACGCCGATTCGGATGTGTCTTTCATGTTCAACCTCGCCGCCGGCGCCGGCGCTTTCATCTTGAAGCGCGGCCAGGCCAAAAACGAAGTGCTGGGCACTCACATCATCACCGACGGCAGCCTCGCGCGGGATTGCGGCCTGTGGTACGGCGGCACCGAACACCCCATCGAAGCCCTGCCCGAAGCGGAGCTCCAAGCCCTGCGCAGGCGCGGCAACAAGAGCCTCAAAGTGTTCGACGCCCCGCACATGAAAGCACGGCTCAACGAAGTGTCCATGGCCAACTGGTACACCTGCATCGACCGCGCCCTGCAAAAGAGCGGCTACACCCGCCAAGACATCGGCTATTTGAACGCCCTGCACTTCAAACCTTCAGGGCATCAACAAATGCTCGCTGAGTTGGGCTTGCGCGAAGAGCAGTCGTTTTACCTCGCCGATTATGGCCACCTCGGCCAAGTCGATGCCATGCTCTCGACGCATTTGGGGCTCGCCAGCGGCCGCCTGCGCGAGGGCCAAGTGATGGTGATGATCGCCGCCGGCATCGGTTATGTGTGGGGCGCGACGGTGGTGCGCTGGGGGTAGGCGTGGTCAGGCCACCCGCGCCAGTTCGTATCGCTTGTCCATCAGCAGTGCGGCAAAGCGCAGGCAAGCGCGCATGTCTTCGGCCTCGAGGCTCGGATACTTCCTGAGGATTTCCTCGGGCGTTTCCCCTGCCCCAAGAAATTCAAGAATGGTCTGGGCGGCAATTCGTTTGCCTCGGATGGTTGGCCTGCCATTGCAAATGGCCGGGTCGATGGTGATGCGGCCATCAATGAATTCTGAGGGTTCGGTGGACATGATTGCCTCCGTCTTGCGTTGGTCAAGGCATCTTACTCCAAACGCCGGGCCAGTTACGAACACATCGAGTCGCGGCGCTCCTAGGCTGGCAAAGCCGGAACGAGGCCGGGGGGGGCGCCTTCTTTTTTCTCTCGCGCGGATGCTTACGGGGCGTTTCCTCATTATCGTTCTCGGCTCGTCTTCGCCGTCTGCAACCAGCGGCAGCCACACGTCCGAAGCTAGCTCTCGCCAGACGCCACCTGCGTGATGCCATGGCGCTCGACCAGGTCGCGAAAGAGCACCGTATCGACGTAGCTCTGCAGCAGTTCAACTCGCAGGCTCGGCGACAAGCCCTGGGCTTGCGGAAAACCAGCCTTGCGCGAGAGCATGCGCGCGGAAGCCCCCGACACCACAATTTCGACCCGCTCGGTGTCCAGGATGCGACGCACGAAGCGCTCCCACCCGGCCAAAAGCTGTATCTCGTCGAGGAACCAGTGCACCGTTGCCTTGCTGCGCAGACGGGGATAGGACCGGGAATGCGCGTCCAATAGCGCATCGAGCACGGTGGTATCGATGCTGGCGAGTCGATCATCGTCAAAGCTCAAATGGACTGCCTACTCCGGCTCCGCTTCCGCCGCAATCAACAGATGCGGACCGTACGTGACCGCTCCGCCGGCGAGGTCATGGTCATCATCGCCAGCATCGGTCATGTGTGGGGGCGTCGGTGATGCGCTGGCGTTAAGGCGCTCAGGCCGCTCCCCCGGCGGCGCCGCGCGCTTGTTTGTTTGCCCGGCGGCAAACCACGCAGTCACGCTTGAGCGGGGCGGTCGATTGGAGCATCATGTGCGGCAATCATTTGGACCGGAACGAGCGTGCCGAGGCGGCGGAGCCGATGAGGCTATCGAGGCAAGAAATCGGGAGGGCTGGGAACGATGGTTTTCGGTATTTCATTCGGACGTACCAAGACCGGACGGGACGATGATTCTATTGGAAGCAGTGGCCCGTCTTACTCAGCTATGACGGTTCTTTTGCGTCTTTTCCACGCCTTATTTTGAGGTTGGGCAGGAATCGCTTTTTGAGCCATTTTGGATTGGAGAAATGCTTGAGTACACAGGTTGAAGGTCCGATTTCCCTCCTCGACGAGGTCAAACTACAGGCACAAGTCCTCGTACCAATCCTGCGCACCTTGCGCATGGAAATGGGAAAGGACAAGGCCGACGAGTTGGTCGCCAGGGCTTTGAGTGACTGGGTGCGCTCCGTGTATTTGCGAATTGGGGAGAAACAGTCAGGCAGCCCTCGCGAGAAGTGGCAGGGGGTGTGGAACGAGTTGCGACCAAGAATCGGCGGCGTAGTCGAGCGCGAGTTGCTTCGAGACGACAATGACGTTCGCGACTACAACGTCAACCGATGCGGATTTGCGGAATTCTTCAAAGCACTGGGCGAGCCCGAGTTAGGCGCGCTCTTGGTCTGTGATTTTGACTATTACGTCGCTGAGGTCGGAGCTCCTACTGTCGAACTCACGCGGACGCAAACCATAATGAAAGGCGCGGCCTACTGTGACTTCCGGTACCGCTTTAGGCGCGTATAGCATGTCACCCGATATCTTGGCACAGACGATATCAATGAACTGGCAACTCTCACTTCGACTCTAGGTGTAGGGCTACTGTGCCCACGCGATGCCCAACGAATAGGGATAGGTCGCGCGAAGCCGCGACCCAATTCGTTTGTTGGCGTAAACGGCGTAAACGGGGGCGTAAACGGGGCGTAAACGGTAAACGGGGTCGGGAGTCGATGTGGCGCGCTACCTCCGACTCGCTTAAGCTAGGCCTGTGCGGCCTGCAACGCAGGCCAGCCTCTCCTACTCTTGTGTCAGACGCACGGCGCAAGGTGCGCCATGCGACATCATATACAGTGGCTAACTCACCCCCAAAAAGTATCTTCTTGCGCTTGATCGCTGGAGAACAGCCGGACCTCGACGATTTTGCCTCCCTCAATGCGGATGAGGTCCACGCCCGGTTGCTTCAGTTTGATGCCGTCGCGCTCACCGGCAAATTCAATGGCGATGGCGACCCAATGGCCATTGGCCATGTAGTGGTCGGCGCGAGTAATCGCGAACGTCCCCTTTGAGACTTCCATCATCCTGCCCAGCATCGGGCCGACATTGGCCATGCTCCGATGCGTGCCAGAAAACTGGTTGTTGCCCGGCTGGTGCCAAATCACGTCGGGCGAAATGATGGCGCCCAGCGTAGTTTGGTCGCCGGTCTGGACTGCCTTGATGTAGGTTCTGGCGATGTCGATGTGGTTCATTGTGTGCTCCTGTGTGGTTGCGATTGCGGACGAAGGTTCCGCCAGCGCCGGGGCTTAGCCCCGGCAAGGCGAGTGGCGAAGAAGGCGAGTAAGTTCCCGGAGACGATGGCTCTCGTCGTGCCAAATCAGGCCATCAAGCCCTGCATGGCTGCCGGATCACGCGTGGACGACCAGTTCACATGCACCACGCGCCATTGGCCGTCGATGAGGCGATAGACCTGAGTGGAGTTCCAGGCGGTTCCCGGCTTCTCTCCGGCTTTGCCCGTCCGGAATGATGTTGACCAGGTTGTCGCTCAGCACTGCGAATCCGCCGTCATCGCTGACGATCACCTGGGGGTTGGGAATCTCGTTGCGCAGGATATTGCGCTTGCCCTCGAAGAACTGGGGGAAATACGCCTCCACGACCTTGCGCCCCTCCAGTCGCGTTTCGGTGAGCGGGTCGAAATAGGTCACATCCTCGCTGTTTGGCGCCAGCGCACCATCAACATCGCCTCTGTTCCAGCGTTCGTTGATCCCTAGCTCCAAAGCAAGGATGGTCTGGGAAATCTGGCTGGTGTCTGCTTTCATTACTTGTCCTTTGTAAATGGCCTTGGTGCGGTTATTATTGGACATCGGTCGCCAAATTGAACGGTGAAAGGCGGACCATGGAAGATACTTTTGAGACAAATGAGGTTGATATGGGGCGACGCCAAGCCGCGGGAGCCCAACCGGTATCAAAGAGCGCCACGAGAAGCATCGATATTCACCATTTAGGCTATCAGCCGCGAGCGCCTTACCAGCTAGACCTCGAGGTCTTTCGCATGGCTGATTTGAGGCGACGAGGCAGCAAGGAAAAGGTGCAGGCCACACATCGGTATGACTTCCACGCTTTGGTATGCATCACACGAGGTGTATGCATCCAGGTGGTCGATTTCAAGCCGATCTCGTGTGTGCCCGGAGCGCTGCTCGTGTTGCGGCCGGGGCAGGCCCACAACTACGGACAGGATGAAGACTGGGACGGTTTGAACGTCTTGTTCCGCCCGGAATTTGTCTTGCCCGTTGCGACGCCGTCGCGCGACTACAAGCTCGCCGTCGACCTGGACAGGCTGCCGGAGCACATCGTCTTGAGCGGTAGTGATCTGCGGACGGTAACGGACTCTATTCAGCAGATGCAGGAGGACACGCTGGTTGATGCGCCAATCAACGATGTGCACGCGTTGCTACGCCACCAACTCCATGCGCTCCTGACGCGACTGGCCATCCTGCAAGGTCGGCAGCGGGCATACGAGCCCGTAATTTCGCCGGCACTGCAGCGCTTCAAACGCTTCCAGCAACTCGTGGAGGAACGCTTTGCGCGGTGGCACCAGGTGGCCGACTATGCCAGCCAGCTCGGCTACACGGAAAAGAGCCTGGCGCGTGCAGTGGAAGCGGCTAGGGGCATGACCGCCAAAGCCTTCATCGCAGCACGGGTCAATCTGGAGGCGAAGCGCCTGCTGGTGCATACGGACTTGACCGTTGCCAGCATTGCCGAGAAGCTGGGCTTCGAAGAAGCCACCAATTTCAGCAAGTTCTTCAAGCGTGAAGCGGGCTGTACACCAGCGGAGTTTCGCCAGCGGCAAAGAGCGTCCATTTGATCACACTTGTTACATCGAGCGTGATTCAGGCACGACTCCGAACCCTGTGTGCGAAAGTGATTTCAGATCTGGCTAAGCGTGACGAGGCTGCAACGCTCTTCGCCACCACCTTCAAGAAGGCTTCGACCGCAGGACTCGCATGCTCTCGTTTCAGAACCTCCAAGCCGACCGATCTCTTCACCTTGGGCGTCAGTGGTTTCTTGGCAAACCCCGGGCGTAGCGCCATGATTTGGTCGGGCGCAGCCAGATCGGCGACGATGGAAAAGCCTGCCCCGTTTTCGACCATCTTGGGTCGGTAAACGGGGTCGGCGATAAACGGGCGATAAACGGATAAACGGGGTCGTAAACGGATAAACGGGCGGGATAAACGGCGGGATAATCGCGTAAACGGGGTCGAACGCGTAAACGGGCGTAAACGGGGTCGGGAGTCGATATTGGCGCGCCTACCTCCGACTCGCTTGAGCTAGGCGCCCCGCTTGTCGCCGAGTTCGGCAAAATTGGAAAGGGAAGTACGGGCCATGGTCGATTCTCCCGCGAGATCGGAAATTATGTGCGACCCTGGAACCTCTTGTTTCTCCCTCATTGTGCGTTGACGCAGCCCTTCGCCGCTCTTTGCCGCCACACCTTGGCGCTGAACACGCTCGGCGCGACCGTATAAAGGCCACTTTAGGCTTGCCGAAAGTCATACGCCATCCGATTCGTCTCGCAGGATGGTCTCGTAGTCCCGGCCACCGTAGAAGACGCCCAGAATGGAAACCACCTCGGCGTCAACATGATAAGCGATCACTGCACGCTTCTTGTAGTGGGTGATGCGCAGGCCGGGCCGGACGTCGTCGCGCCGGGTACCGCGAAGTGGAAACGTACGCAGGCTCTCGCAATAGCTCACGATGGCGTCGGTGTACCCTGCCGCAACCTCTGGCGATGCCTGCTCGGCGATGTAACGAAAGAGCTCCGTAAGCTGCGTAACGAATTCCGGGCTGAAGACAATGCGATGGCTCATCGCTTCTTGGCGTGTTCGTCAGCCAATCGTGCGCGTACCTCCTCAATGGTGATGGCGCGAGATGGATCGGCCCTCAAGGCGTCATAGGCGGGGCCGACTTCGTTTTTGAGCCAGTCTTCGACGGCACGATCCCGCGCCAACAGGGCCCGCAGTCCGTCGCGGATCACTTCGCTTTCGCTGGCGTACTCGCCCGCGCGCACCTTTGCCTTGACGACCTCCGCCATTTCCCTTGGCAGGGTAATGCTCAGTTGTTGAGTGGTTCGCATGATGCGGTTCTCGGTTTAAATAGGATTAAATCCTACCCCCTTCGTCGTCTTCAGTCCATGCTTCTCGATCACGTGCGTGGCTGCGGGGCGGCGGTGTTTTCGCGGACTAGGCCGAGGTGTCGTTCAATCCGCGCCGCCCAAGCAACACGGCCATCACCAGCCAGGTGCGCCATGGGAATCGAATGGAATCGGGGTCGGTGGAATCGAGACCGGATAAGGGGTCGCCAGATAAGGGGTCGCGCCGGATAGGGGTCGAGCGATAAGGGGTCGCGGAGCGATAAGGGGTCGCGCGGAGCGATAGAGCGATAAGGGGTCGGGAGTCGATTACGCGGCTATAGACAGGCTAAGGTTGACGACGAGTGACGAAAGGCGAATCCGGAAGCCCCAACAGCGAGTGAATCAGAAGCCCGGGTGAAACGCACGGGCTATAGGGACCAAGCGCGCGATGAGCCTGCCCGACCACGCGCCTTGGCACCATTGGCGCCAAGCCTTCCAAGGGCGCCTTGGGCACGCGCATCGGCGATTTCTCGGTGCACCCCTAGCATATTCCTGCGCTCTCGCGCCGGATCGCGTTTCTCGCTTTAGCAGGCCGCCCCGGCGATGACGACGCGGTTACGCCCTTGGCGTTTGGCTTCGTAGAGCGCCGAGTCGGCGGCCTCGACGAGGTGGCGGTTGAAATCGCCTGGCTGGGGCAGGCCGGTGGCGACGCCGATGCTGACGGTGACGACTCCGGGGGCGCCGCTCTTGGGGTGAACGATGCCCAGGTCCTGCACGATCTGGCGCATGCGTTCGGCCAGCGGGCCGGCTTCTTCTGGGCCGAGGCCGGGCAGGATGACCACGAACTCCTCACCACCGTAGCGCGCGGCCAGTTCGCCCGCACGCTGTGCCGTGGCGCGCAGCACCTGGGCCACGCGCTGCAGGCAGTGGTCGCCCGCTTGGTGGCCGAGGGTGTCGTTATAGGCTTTGAATTCGTCGACGTCGAGCATGGCCACCGCCAGCGGCAGACCCTGGCGTGTCGCGCGCTGCCACTCCGCATCCCAGGCTTGGTCGAAGCAACGGCGATTGGCGAGTCCGGTGAGGGCGTCGGTGGTGCTGAGTGCTTCGAGTTGTCGGTTGGCTTCTTCGAGCGCGGCCGTGCGCTCTCTCACTTTGTCTTCGAGCTGGCGGTTTGCTGCCGCTACGGCCTCACGCAGCCGCGCCTGCTCCGCCAGGTCGGCGGCCAACCGGCGCGAAAACGAAAACCCGGCCCACAAGAGGAGCAGCACGGCGGCCGCGCGGGCCGCCAAAGAGCCGGCGCGCAGACGGTCGAAGCGTCGCGCGGCGTCGGCCATCTCTCGGCTCAGGGTGCCAACGGCGGCGTCCGCTTCGATCTCGTAGATTTTCTTCGCCAGCACGTAGTCCTCGGAGAACAGTCGCCCTCTGGCGCTCGACCAGTCGTCCGCGCGCAATGCGGTGAGGGCGGCGAATTCAACGCTTCGAAGCGTCCGCCGAGGCTCGGCCAGCGGCGCGACTTCATCGGAAAGCGCCAGCTCGCGCGTCAGCGTTTCGATCGTTTTGGCGGTGGCTTCGAGCTCGGCGTGCACCGTCTCGTAGCTCGCACTACGCAGCGCATTCTCTTCGAGCACGGCGACCATGGCCATACCGGCCAGCGCCTGATTCAAGCGCACCATGCGCTCGAGACCGGAGGCGACCTCGACGTGGCGAGCATGCATTTGGGCAATGCGCTGGTCTACCCACCAGCCGCCCGCCATGGTCGCGACCAGCAGCAAAGTTGCCAGAAGTATGCTGAGCGGCAGGCGCATTGGGACAGGCTCCGGCGCCGGGTCAGTCGATGATCTTGTCGGCCTTCTTCAGCAAATCGGGTGCGATGGTCACACCCTGCAACGCCGCCGCCTTGCGGTTGACGACTAGGCTGAATAGCTCCATCAACCCCCAGGGAATGTCGCCAGCGCGGGTGCCTTTGAGCACGAGGGCGGCCTTCTTGCCGGCCGCGTAGCCGATCAGGTAGTAGTCCATGCCATAGGCGGCAATGGCACCGCGCGGCACACTGTCGACATCGCCCGCGAAGAGCGCGATCTTGTGCTTGTTGCAGACCTCGGCAATGGTTTCAAAATGCGCCACCGAGGTGTTGTCGGAAGTGATCGCGATAGCATCAACACGCCCCACCAGCGATTGCGCCGCACTGCCCACCTGCGCCGCGCTGGTCGCATGGGTCTCGATCAGGGTAAGCCCCAGCTTCGTGGCCGCCTCACGCATCGCGGCGATGTGCGACACCGAATTCACTTCAGTGGGGTTGTAGATCGTGCCCCACACCTTTACCGCGGGCACGAAACGCGCATAGGTCGACATTTGCAGATGCACCGGCCAGGCGTCGGAAATGCCGGTGACCTGCGTGCCCGTCTTGCGACCCGGTGCACTATCGGCCGGAACGATGCCCGCGGCGACGGGATCGGTGACGGCGGAAAAGACCACCGGCGTATCGCGCCCGATCACCTTGAGCACGGCCTGGGTGGTTGGCGTGGCGATGCTGTGCACGAGATGAACGCCGTTCGATTTGAACTCGCGGGCGATTGCCTCGGCCCGGGCCATATCGCCGTTGGCGTTGCGCCGATCAAAAACAATGTTGACACCTTCTTTGAAGCCGGCACTGGCCAGGCCCGCCTCGAAGCCTTTCTCGCTTGCATCCAGCGCCGCGTGGGAAACGATCTTCGCCACACCGATGCGCCAGACCTTTTCCTGGGCGATCGCACCAGTTGCCGCCAGTACGGCAATGAGGACGATGAGAACCCGACTGCGCAAGCTGGTTGGGGTGGCGGCAGCCATCGTATTGTTCTCCTCGCGATTCCATGCTTTGGGGCTTACGGCACAGGACATTCGAAAGACCGGAAATCCGGCGTTCTGCTGGCAGTATCTCGCTCCCGCAAGCCATCGTCAACGGCAGCCGGCCTTCACCGCAGCGCGCTGGCCGCGCAATGGGATCATTCGGCCGATGGGCAGTCGGATCGGGCAATTCCTGAGCCGGGAGCGCCGCAAAACCCGCCGCTGGCCGCGCAGCGCCCAGCGGGGTTATCATGGCGACCCAGTCGCCTGGCTGCGCCCGTTGCAGCAGGTCACATTTTCATCAGCGAGGAGAACGAGATGCACCCCATAGTCATCGGCTTTGCCGCGTTGTGCGTGCTGGTGGCGTCGCCTACGGGCGCCGCCGAGCTCAAGAACCATCCGGCCCCGGCGGCCACCCAAATTCCCCCAGTGATGGCCACTTCAAAATCCCCCAGCAGAGCCTAAGCCGATGACATAGTCGGCGGGTTCTGGCAGCGACAGGACATCATCGCCCCTCGAACTGAGGAGGGGCAAGGAGTGAA
>JACPUX010000085.1 GCA_016192065.1 Betaproteobacteria bacterium | reverse complement strand
ACGCGGTAGTGCGCCGCGTCCTGCCATGGACCAGCGTACCTCCCGATCCCAGGCGTCAAGGGTTCGCTGCGCCGGGCTGCGCCCGCCCTTGACCCCTGACCTCGGGCTGACCTTAACCCACTCGGTTTTCAAAAGAGGCAGGTTTTTCAGGTTGGGGCCAGCATCGGCGTCGTGGAAATCACGCCCGCTTTACCCCAGCTCAAAGATATTCTGGCTGCGGTCGACGCCGCTTGTTATGCCGCCAAACGGGCCGGCAAGGGCCGCGTTTGTAGCCACACGACCGACGCGCCAAAACCGTCGCAGTGTGCCGCGGGCTGAGTGAGGGGCTTTCAGGCGGCCAGCGTGAAGCGGAAGACCGCGCCTTGGCCCGTTGCGGATTCGGCCCAAATGCGGCCGCCATGACGCTCGACGATGCGCGCCACCGTGGCGAGCCCTATGCCCGTGCCTTCAAAGTCGTCGGGGTGGTGGTAGCGCTGGAAGGGCTGAAAGAGTTTATCGGCGAGATTCATATCGAAGCCTGCACCGTTGTCCCGTACCAGGAAGACGGTGCTGCCGCCCTGTTGCTCCTGGCCGAATTCGACGCAGGGTTCCGCAACCCGCGCGGAATACTTGACCGCATTCTCGATCAAGTTAGCCAGTAGCATCCGCAACAGACGCGCATCACCACGGGCGCAGCACCCTGGGGTGATGCGCGCGGCGAAGCGCGCCTGCGGCTTGCCGCCGCGCAGCTCGCCCAGGATGTCTTCGGCCAGATGGCTCAAATCCACGGTTTCGATCTGCATGGTCTGGCGGCTCAAGGTGGACAATTGCAGCAAATCGTCGATCAATGCGCCCATCCGCCCGGCAGACGCGAGCACCCGCTGCAGCAGCTCCTGATCAGCGGCGTCGAGGCGATTGCGGTTTCTTTCCAGCACCATACGTGTGAAGCCGTCGATGCCGCGCAGCGGAGCGCGCAGATCGTGCGAAACGGTATAGGCATAGGCTTCGAGATCTTTGTTGGCGCTGGCAAGCTCGCGTGTACGCGCGGCGACCTTCTGCTCCAAGTCGAGATAAGCCTGCCGCAATTCTTCTTCGGCTTGCCGGCGCAGTTCTTCGCGTTCGAAGTTCTCCAAAGCGAAAGAAACATCCGAGGCCATTTCGATGACCAGCGACATCAGTTGATCGTCGAAAAACTCCGGCTCATCGGAAAACAGGGTCAAGGCGCCCACGATATGGCCGCCCAGGCGCAAGGGCAACGACGCGCCTGCGCGCAATCCCGCTTCCCGCATGATGGCGTGCAGCGGCGCATGGCGGGGTGAGGCGAGCAAATCGTTGCAGAGGTAGATTTGTTCCTCGCTCAGGGCAATTTCCACCGGCGCCGCCCGCGCGCCGCGAATATTGAAGCGCGGCAGGCGGTCGAACCAGACCCGCGACTCGCCGGCCCAAGCCAGCAAGTCGATGTCCCCGTTGCCGGTGTTGAGCCAACCGATCCAGGCGAGCGCAAACCCGCCGCGCTCCACCGCGATGCGACAAATGGCCCGAAAAAGCTCCTCGCGATCGTGAAGGTGCACGATCGACTGGTTGGTTTCGCTCAGAGCGAGATAAAGACGGTTCAAGCGCCGGATATGTTCTTCCGATACCTCCAGTTCGAGCGCACGTTGTTCGAGTTCGCGGTTCTTCTTTTCGACCTTTTTGACCAGCACTTCGCTGTAGGTCTTGTAGGCTTCCTCTTCTTCGATGCGCGGGGCATGCGCTCCCATTTGGCCGGTTTCAGCACGCGCAAGCACTTCCCGCACCCGAGCGAGAAATAGCTCCGGTTCCGAGGGCTTGACGATGAAGGCGTCGGCCCCCAGATCGAGAGCGAGTTTTTCGTCCTTGGGTTCAGTATAGGTGGCGGTGTACACGATGAACGGAATGCGCCGCAAATGTTCGTCCGCCTTCCATTCGCGCAGCAAGGTGTAGCCGTCCATCACCGGCATGAGCAAATCGCTGATCAAAATATCGGGAAGCCGCTTTCGCGCTTCTTCGAGTGCAGCCTGGCCGTCGTTGGCCTCGGTGACTTCAAAACCGTTGCCCGTCAATAGGGCGCGCAGCAGGTAGCGGTTCTCCAGTTTGTCGTCGACAACCAAGGCGTGGTGGGTCATTGGGTCCTCACGAATTGCTCAACCTGGGCGGCAAAGGTTTGGGGATCGATGGGTTTTTCGAGATAACCGTCGCAGCCCGATTCGATGCAGCGTTCGCGGTCCCCGGCCATGGCATACGAGGTCACCGCCACCACGGGAATGCCGTCGAGCTTGGTATTCTCGCGCAACGCCCGCGCCACGGCATAGCCGTCCATGCCGGGCAACTGAATGTCGAGCAGGATCAGTGCCGGATCGATTTCGTCCGCCATGGCGAGTCCGGCGGCGCCATCGACAGCGTGGCTCACCTCCCATCCGCGAGCCTGCAAGAGATAAGTGACGAGGTAGCGGTTCTGCTCGTTGTCTTCGATCAGCAGAATGCGCTTGTTCATGTCGTTTTCTCCGCCATCAAACTTGCCACGGGCAGGGTCAGGGTGAATACGCTGCCTTCGCCCCAGACGCTCTGCGCTTCGATCTGGCCGCCCATCAACCCGGCCAAGCGTCGGCAAATGGCCAAGCCGAGGCCGGTGCCTTCGTGCTGACGCGAAAGTGCCGAGTCTATTTGGCGGAAAGGCTGAAATAGCTCGGCCAAATCTTCCGGCTTGATGCCAGGCCCGGTGTCTTGCACCTTCAAACGAATAACCTCTCCCATGTTGGTATTGAACCCTTCCGCATCGGATTTCACCTGCTCCAACAGAAGGTTTATCGACCCCCGATCGGTAAACTTGATGGCATTCCCAAGAAGGTTGAGCAGTATTTGTTCCAGTCGACGGGCGTCGCCGCGCAAGCTGGGAGCAAGTTCCCGACCGCTCACCTGCAGGCTGAGACCTTTTTGTTCGGCCAGTGGTCTGACGATGCCCAGCACTTTGTCGATCGAGCGACCCAACTCGTAGGGTTCATCAGCGACTTTGAGTTCACCGGCCTCGATCTTGGAGATGTCGAGCACGTCATTGATGAGCGCGAGCAAGTGTCGGGAACTGTCGCGCACCATGGAGAGCTGCTTCTTTTGTTCTTCGTTCAAGGGGCCGGGCAACTCTTGCAGCACCAAACCGGTGAAACCGATGATGGAATTGAGCGGAGTGCGCAACTCATGGGACATGGTGGCCAGAAACGCTGACTTGATGCGGTCGGCCGCTTCGGCCGCATGTTTGGCTTCGCGCAGCTCGGCCTCCACCTGTTTGAGCGCGGTGATGTCGACGATGACCCCCACCAACCCGGCGGGCGCGCCGTCGCGGGTGCGAAACCCAGCCACCGAATAGAGCGTGTGATGCACTTTGCCGTCGGCAAACGGAATGTCGGCTTCGCGCACCAGCGTACTGCCCGCTTCCACCACCGCGGCGTCCTCGGCTTGATAGGCTTCGCGGTCGGCAAGCGGCAAATAGGGCAACTCCAGCACCGTTTTGCCGATAAACTCTTCGCGGCTGATGCCGAAAGCATGGGTATAGGCATAATTGCAGCCGCGAAAACGCAAGTCGGGCCCTTTGTAGAAGATCGGACTGCTGATGCGGTCGATCAAGGCGTCGAGGAAGTGATTGGCCTCCGCGAGATCCTGAGTGCGCCTGGTCACCTTTTCTTCTAGCTCCGCAGCGTGACTACACGTTTCGGCGTAGAGTCGGGCGTTTTCCATCGCCAAAGCAACGGGGATGCAAAGCTCGCGCACCAGTTCAAGGCTGTGTTCCGAGGGCGGGACTTTCGCGCGCGAGAAAATGCACAATAAGCCGACCATGCGTCCCTGAATCTCCACCGGGAAATAGATGTTCCATCGGACCTTCGGATCGCGGACATTGGAGCAAGCCGGCGACGCCTGTGGGTCATTGGCGGAGACCACCGCGTACGCCTTGCCTTTCACCGTCGTTTCCAGCACCGCGGGGCAGACTGCGTCGCACATCGGGCCACCGCCGGGGGCAAGATCGGTGATGCCCGCCGCGTTGATGCGAGCGCCCACCGCCAAGTGCCCCGGTTTGGCACCGCGCACGCACAACACGCCGCCTTCGCAGCCGCTGAGTTGCAATGCGCCGCGTATCGCCTCCTCCAGCACGACATTGAGGTCGAGGCTCGCACCCATGGCGCTCAGGGTGTGATTGACGGTCGCCATCTGCTCGTTGCGACGACGGATGACCGCGGTGCGTGCGGCGACCTCGCGCCGCAGCAATCCGAGCCCGACCGCGGCGGCCAGCAGTAGTGCGACGAAACCCAGGCCGACATAAAGCAGCCAAGATGGAATGGCAGGCTGAACTTCATCGATGGTCCAGCGTTTGAGCGAGCGATAATAAGGCGAGCTCGGGTCTTGCTTGAAAGCTTGCAGATGGCGATCGATGGTGGCGAGTGTCGCCGGGCTGCCACTTCTGGGGGCGGCGAAAAAAAGCGTCGAAGGTGCGAAGACGATGGCAGTATCTTCCAGATTGAAAGACGCGGCATGCTTCACGCCATAGAAGCGATTGGTGACCACGGCATCGGCGGAGCCAATTTTCACGGCAGTAAAGGCTTGCGCAAAATCTTTGTGCGCCACCAATTCAACGCGTAGCGCAAAACTCTGCGCCAAGGACTGAAACTGCGCTTCCTGGATGGAGCCTTGCAACACCGCCACGCGACGCCCATCGAGATCGGGCAGGGCGCGGATGCCACTGCCCCGCCGCGCATAGACCTGCGCCCAGCTCGAGAGCGCGGGCTCGCGATGAAAATTGTAGAGGCGTTGCCGCTCTCCGGTGAGGGCGACATCCGGCATGAGGTCGATTTCGCCCGCTGCGAGCCGCTGCAAACCCTCGTTCCAGTCGCCGTGGACATACTCGATCTGCCACTGCTCGCGCTGGGCGATGGCTTCGATCAAATCGACAAAAAAACCTTCCGGCTGTCCCGTACCCGAGAGCCCGATTTTGGGGCTGTTTTCATAGACGCCGACGCGCAGCGTTTGGGCGCTCCAAGCGGGCATCGAAACTGCCAGCGCCAAGAGCCCGATGCCGCCCGCGAGCCGGGAGACACGATACGCCCAAGCTCGCCAAGCTTTTGGCATGACCACCCTCTATTTAGTGCGACATTCGAGCGCAAGCTACTCCGCGCAAAACCGCGCGTCAAGCCGGGTTATCGAGCTTGAAGCGAGCACACCAGCGCTCGATGGCCAAGCGCATCGCCACGGGCTGCTCGGTGGGAATCCAGTGTTGCGCATCGAGGACGGTCAATTCGCCTTGCGGCAATGCGGCAAGGTGGCGCCGAGTTTGTTCTAGCGTACTGAAACCGCTGCCGCGCGCCAAAAGAACCAGCGTCGGGGCGACGATTTCGGTCAAGGGCGGCAGCACTGCCGTCACCGCAAGGAGGTCCTGCAGGTAGATGACCAGAGGGAAACTCTTCAAGTCTTCGCGCACGCTGGCGAAGCGCGCCTCGGGGAACTTGCCGGTCACAGCAAGGGTCTCCCGCGCAGCGCCATCGAGCTTCTCGAGGTCCAGGGGCAGCAAAGTGCGCCGATGCAGCCCGCAAGCGGCCAGTGCCAGCAGCAAGGGCACGGCGGCGGCAAGCACCGGGCGCAAGCGCGCGGCCCAGGCCAAGGCGCCCCGCAGACTGGGACCCAACATCGGCTCGATGAGCACCAGTGCCACTACCTCATTTGGATGATGCCAGGCAAAATGCAAAGCTAGATTGGCCCCCAGGCAGTGACCCACCAGCACCGCCTGAGCAATGCCCTCTTGCGCCAGAACGGCGGCGAGATCATCACACCACACCGATAGCCCGACCCGCCCTCGAAACGACGAATCCCCATGTCCGCGCAAATCGATACGCAGCACATCCCACTGCTCTGTGAGCGAAGTTTCGCGCGCGAATTCAGTCCAACGGGTGCTGTTGCTGGCCATGCCGTGCAGCAGCACCACGGCGCGGCATGCGCCGGGAGCCGCTCCGCCGGAGGCGCGGCGCAGGCGGTAGGCCAGATGCGCACCGGTGCCGGTTTCAAAGCCTCGGCTTTGCTCCAGCGCGGCGGTGGGGTTTGCTGGCTCTGTCATGCGGCACAGTATAGCTGCGGCGAGCGGCGGAGCCGGCGATGAATGCTCCGGGTATCGATTGGAGCCTGGTCGGCGGCGTCGTCGGCGGAATGGGGCTATTCCTGCTGGGTATGAGCCTCATGACCGATGGCTTGAAACTCGCCGCCGGCAGCGCTCTGGAACGCATCCTCGCCAAATCCACCGAGACTCGCCTACGCGCCTTGCTCTCAGGGGTTTTGATCACCGCCTTCGTACAGTCGTCCAGTGCGGTCACCATGGCGGCTATCGGCTTCATCAATGCCGGCCTGCTGAGTCTGGGGCAGATCATGTGGGTGCTCTTCGGCGCCAACGTAGGTTCGAGCATGACGGGTTGGTTGGTCGCCCTGGTGGGGATGCGCTTTGAAATCGATGCATTCGCGTTGCCCATGGTCGGCGTGGGCATGCTCTTGCGGCTCACCGGGCCGGGTACGCGCCGTGCCGCTTTAGGCTTGGCCCTGGCCGGGCTGGGGCTCCTGTTTCTGGGGCTCGATCTGTTCATCAAGACCTTTTCGGGTCTGCACCTCGATTTCGCTTTGCCTCAGGGCGACACCGCGGCCGATGTCCTGCTCCTGGTACTGGTGGGCATAGGGGTGGCGATGCTGGTGCAATCTTCGAGCGCGACGCTC
Organism: Betaproteobacteria bacterium; assembly: GCA_016192065.1. Classification (GTDB taxonomy): domain Bacteria; phylum Pseudomonadota; class Gammaproteobacteria; order Burkholderiales; family Casimicrobiaceae; genus JACPUX01. The sequence goes on along the minus strand of JACPUX010000085.1, from coordinate 54,635 downwards.
GCCGTGGCGCTCACTGCGGCGCAGGGCGGCTTGCTCAGCCAGCAAGGGGCGGCGGCGGTGGTCATCGGCGCCAATATCGGCACCACCGTCACCGCGGTGCTGGTGGTGATCAACGCCACGGCCAACGCCAAACGTGCCGCGGCGGCGCAGGTGATGTTCAACCTCGTCGCCGCGGTGGCGGCACTGGCGCTGCTGCCCTGGCTGCTTGCCGGCATCGCCGCGGGGCGCGCGGCGCTGGGCTTCGAGTCCGTTCCGGCGGCGGAACTGGCGCTCTTCCACACCCTATTCAATCTCCTGGGTGTGGTGCTGATCTGGCCGGTGACCGGGCGCTTCACCAACTTTCTGGAAAGTCGGTTTCGCGATGCCGAGGAAGATGAAGCGCGCCCGCGTTTCCTGGATCAAACCGTGGCGACCGTGCCGGTGCTGGCCCTCGATGCGCTCGATCGGGAAGTGCGCCGCATGGGCGCCATTACATTGCGCCTGGCGCGCGGCGCCACGGCGGTCGCCTGCGGCAAGCGCGAGGCGCTTGAGCGCGATGAACGCATCGTCGAGCGCCTGAACCTGGCGATCGCCGAGTTCATCACCCGGCTCAATCGCGGTGGCATGGCCCCGGCGAGCGCCGCCCGACTGCCGCGCATCCTGCGGGTGGCGCGTTATTACGAAACCGCCGCCGACCTCGCCCTGGAAGCGACCACCGCCGCCTGCGAGGTCGATCATGCCGTCTACACCGCCAGCAGCGCCGACTTTCATGGGCTCGCCAGCGAAGTGTTTGTCGGTGCCGATCCGCTAGGTCAGCCGATCGAACCGCAGGTGCTCGAAGGCCGGCTCGCAGAGATGGAGCAGCGCTACCAGTTGCTTAAGGCCGAGTTGCTGGAGGCTGGCGCCGCGGGCACGGTCCCGGTGGTGGTGATGGATGCCCGGCTGCGTTCCGCCAGTGCCCTTCACCGCGCCGCGCAGCAGATGGCGAAGGCGGCGAGGGCGCTGTCGGAACTGTCACGGGAGGCGCAAGGCCGGCACGGCGAGGTCCCGCCACGTGCGAGTTCGCCCCCGGTCTGAGTGTTTGAGCGGCCGGTCTGTCCTTCGCCCCAAAAGGGCAGCGCGATTGGCGGTAGAAGAGGTCGAAGGAACAATTTGTTCGATTCGTTCGATTTGATCAAATCGGGCGATTCGGCTATATTGAGATGCTCTCTATACTCTGAACGAGTTCGAACCATGCAGACCTACACCGCCAACGCCGCCAAGACCCGTTTCGGCGAGTTCCTCGACCGCGCGCAACGCGAGCCGGTTCGCGTGATGCGTCACGATCGCGTGGTGGGTGTGTTGGTGAGCGCCGAAGACTATGAAGCGATGCGCCGGTTCTACGCCGATCGGCTGTTGCGGGCCATGGACGAAACCGCCGCTGCGGCGTCGCAAGCCGGTTTGACGCCAGAGAAACTCGCCGACCTTCTCGCCGACGCCGCTTGAGCTGAGCGTGCGTCCACCCGTTCTGCGTCTGGTCATCGACAGCAATGTCTGGATCAGCGGAATGCTCACCCAAGGGGGCGCTCCGGCCGTGCTCACGCGGCTGGTTGTGCGGCATGCCCAGCCGGTCTTTTCCGAGGCAAGCTTCGCGGAGTTGCGCGAGCGTCTTTGGCGTCCAAAATTCGACCGCTATGTCGCCATGGAGCAGCGCAAGGCTCTCTTGCTCGATCTCGAAGCGATTGCGCATTGGGTGGAAATCCCTGCGGCGATTTCGGCGGCGAAATTCTGTCGCGATCAGGCCGACGACAAGTTCATTCATGCCGCACTGGCCGGTGAGGCGTCGTTGCTGGTCACCGGTGACCAAGATCTGCTAGTGCTTTCGGATCGTTTGTTACCCGCGGGCCTGCGCATCGTCGCGCCCGCGATCGCCTTGGCGCTGCCCGAGTTTTCGTCGACGCCCAAGCCCTGAGGGGATTCAGGCTTGGCGGAACGGGCGATAACCGCCGCGCCGAAACTGGTATGCTGCTTCACTTGTCGGTGCGTGTCCGGCTTCACCAGTGGAGAATCGACCATGCAGCTTCTGCTCATCCTTGGAATCATCTTCGCGGTCGGAGCGGTGATCTTCGCCTTGCAGAACAACGTGACGGTCATGGTCACACTGGCTTTCTGGAGTTTTGAGAGCACGCTTGCCGTGGTGCTGCTCTTGACTCTTGGTATCGGGGTGCTGATCGCCGCCCTGGTTACCACGCCGCGCGCACTGCGCGTCCAATGGAACGCGGCGCGCCTGCGCCGCCAGGTGGCGATGCTGGAAGAGCGCAATGCACAATTGGAAAAGCGCCTGAACGAAATGATTGCCGCCGCGCCCGTGCCCGCCGCGGAGACTAAGCCCTACGTGGGTCTCAAGACGCTGCTCACGGGCGGCCGCTCGGTCGGTGACAAGCCCTGATGCCCGCCTCTTATGAAGTGGTGATCGTCGGCGCGGGCAGTGCCGGCCTGGCGGCTTTGCGCGAAGTCCGAAAGCGCACCACGAATTTTCTGCTGATCAACGACGGTCCCTGGGGTACGACCTGCGCGCGCGTGGGTTGCATGCCGTCCAAGGTGCTGATCGAAGCGGCCAATGCCTTTCATCGGCGCCATCACTTCGAGGAGTTCGGCATTCGCGGCGCGGCGTCGCTGAGCGTCGATCTGCCCGCGGTGTTGCGGCGGGTGCGGCGCCTGCGCGACGGGTTCGTCAAAGGCACGCTCTCGGCCACCGAGGGTTTGGGCGAGCAGGCGCTCGCCGGTCGCGCGCGTCTTTTAGGGCCGGGACGGCTGGTCGTGAACGATCGGGAAATCAGCGCAAAGGCGATCGTGCTGGCCCCCGGATCGAGTCCGGTAGTGCCGCCCGCCTGGCGTGTGCTGGGCAAGAGGTTGCTGACCACCGACGATTTGTTCGAGCAAGAAGACTTGCCGTCGCGCATTGCCGTGGTGGGTCTCGGGGCGATCGGGGTAGAGATGGCACAGGCGTTGGCGCGCCTCGGTCTGGCGGTGACCGCGTTTGGCCGGGGCCACATCGGCGGGCTGAGCGACGCGCGCGTGAGTGCGGTCGCAGCCCAGAGCTTGGCGAGGGAGTTCACCCTGCACTTGGGCGAGGCGGCCGAGTTCGCCAACGGTGACAGGGGCATCGAAGTCCGGGCCGGAAGCCATGCCAGCGAGGTCGACGCGGTGCTGGCGGCTCTGGGGAGGCGGCCCAATCTCGGAGACTTGGGACTGGAAAACCTGGGCATCGCGCTCGACGCGGGCGGCCTGCCGCCCGTCGATCCGAACACCCAGCAGATCGGCGATTGGCCAATTTTTCTGGCCGGTGATGCCACTGGGCGGCGGCCGCTTCTGCACGAAGCTGCCGATGAGGGCCACATCGCCGGCTTGAATGCGCTGCGCGTCGGCGCTGGCGAACGGCCCACTTGCTACGCGCGGCGCACGCCTTTAGCGATCGTGTTTTCCGAGCCCAACATCGCGGTGGTGGGTCGGCGTCGCGCCGAGCTCGTCTCCGACTCCTTCATCGAGGGCGAGATCGACTTTTCGCGCCAGGGTCGCGCTCGCGCGGGACAGCGCAACGAGGGACTGCTGCGGATCTACGCCGATCGCACCGAAGGGCGTCTGCTCGGAGCCGAACTGTTCGCCCCCGCGGGCGAACATATGGCGCATCTGATCGCCCTGGCGATCGATCGCAACCTCAACGTGCGCGATTTCCTGCGCCTGCCGTTTTATCACCCGGTCTTGGAGGAGGGTTTGCGCAGCGCTTTGCGCGAACTGGCAGCGCAGTTGCCGGCGACGGGCGAATCCGATCTCGCTTCCTGCGGCGACTTCGGGAGGATCGGCGCAGAGGCCCTCGATTAGTTCAGCTTCCCGGCTTGGACCCGCGATAACCGCTCACCAGCACGATGCCCGCGCACACGAGCGCGGTGCCGATCAGGAAACTGCTTTCCAGCGGTTCGTCGAGTAGCCACACACTAAAGGCCACGCCGAAAATAGGCGTGAGGAAAGAAAACACGCCCAGGCGCGAGGCGAGGTAATGCCGCAAAAGCCAAAACCAGGCGAGGTAGCTCGCGAAGGACACGATCAATGATTGAAACACCAAGCTCGTCCAAGCGATCGGCGTGGGTTTGAAGCCGGTCTGCCCCAAGACGGCGACGGCCAGAAGCAGCAGGACCGCGCCGACGGCGAGTTGATAGAAAAGCGTTTTTGTGGCTGGCGCCTGCGCCAGACGGGTGAGGCGTACCGCTACCGTGGTCGCGCCCCAGGCCAGCCCCGCGAGCAGGGCCAGAAAATCACCCCAGAGCATGCTGGCCAGGTCGCCCGTGGGTGTGCCGCGCCCGGCAAAGGCGATGATGATGCCGGCGAAAGCACCGAGCACCCCCACCCATTGCAGGGGCGCGAGGCGCTCGGCGGGCAGCCGCCAATGCAGCGCCAAGGCCACAAAAATCGGCGCGGTGTAGAGAAACACCACCAGATGCGACGCCAGAGTGAAGCGCAGGCTTTCGCCGATGAGAAAAAATTCCAAGGCGAACAGTACGCCCACCACGAGGCCAGCCCGCCAAGTGCCATCGTCGCCGATGAAGGTGATGCCTTGCCGGTACATCACCATACCCACCAGGAGCGTCGCCACTGCGGTGCGCAGAGCGATTTGAAACAAAGGCGTGATGTCGGCGGCCGCTGCTTTGAGCAGCACCTGCTGAAAGCCCCAGACGAGGCAGAGCACCAGCATTAGACCCATGGCGCGACCGTCGAGGGCGAGGCGGGTGTCGGTCATGCTTGCGCTTTCATGCTTTCCTTCTGTCAAGGATTGAAGGCCAAGGGCTCGTGCCTTTCGGCGCCCCTACCGGGGGCGTGAGGAGGGCGCGCGCTGGGGTAGGAGCGGCGGCAGCCGCGAAGCGGCGCTTGGTTGCGAGCGCGGCTGGCGCGGAATGCCAAAAGCCCTGCGCTCATTGCTCGGACACCCGCCTCGGGAATGCATGGCGCTTGAACCACGCCGCCAGGTCATCGAGAAAGGTGTAAACCACCGGCACCACCACCAAGGTGAGAATGGAGGAGGTGATCACTCCGCCGATCACCGCCTGGCCCATGGGTGCGCGCTGCTCGGCGCCCTCCGAAAATCCCAAGGCCAGTGGCAGCATGCCAAAGACCATGGCCAGCGTGGTCATCAAAATGGGCCGCAGACGCACCCGCGCGGCTTCGAGAATCGCCGCTTCGCGCGCGGTGCCGGCGGCGCGCGTCTGGTTCGCGAAGTCCACCAGCAGAATGGCGTTTTTGGTGACCAGACCCATTAACAGAATGAAGCCGATGATCGAAAAGATGTTCAAGGTGCTGTGGAAAATCATCAAGGCGGCGATCACGCCGATCAACGTGAGCGGTAGCGAAGACATGATCGCCAGCGGTTGCAGAAAGCTCCTGAACTGCGAGGCGAGAATCATGTAAATGAAAATGATCGCCAGCAACAAGGCCGACATCGCGTAGCCGAAGGCTTCTTGCATGTCCTTGGTGGAACCGCCCATCACCCAGCGGTAGCCCGGCTTCCACTCCATGCCGCGGAGCACGGCCTGGATGTCTTTGGACACCTCGCCCGCAGAACGCCCGTAAACGTTGGCGGTAAGCTCCACTTCGCGCGTGAGGTCGCGCCGGTTGATCTGCGACACACCCAACGAATCCTTGAGTGCGGCCACTTGGCGCAAAGGCACGGCGCGCGGTGTGCCATCGGCTTGCAGTTGCGCGGTGGGGATCATCACCCGGTCGAGATCGGCGCCGGTACTGCGGTCGCTGGGGGCCAAGCGCACCACCACGTCGTAGTTTTCGTCGTCGGGGCCGCGCCAAGTGCCGGCATCTTCGCCGGCCAGCAGAGGTCGCAGCGTGGCGCCCACTTGGGCCAGGGTAATGCCCAAATCGGAGGCCAGCTCGCGGCGCATTTCGACGGCGATGCTGGGCTTGGCGGGCTTCAGGCTGCTGTCGAGATCGACGAGACCCGGAATGGCCCGCAGGCGGCTTTGTGTTACTGCAGAAATGCGCTCCAGCTCGCCGAGATCGGTGCCTTGCAGGCTCAGGACCAAGAGTTTCGCGCCCGACACCGGGTTCATCACTCCCACGTGGGTGACGGTGATGCCGCCGATTTGTTGCAAGCGCTCGCGGATCGGTTTGGTGAGTAGCAGCTGGCTGCGCGCCCTTTCCTTGCGTTCCACCAGCTTGATGTAAATTGACGCGGAGTGTTTGCCGGTGTTGCTGGTGTTGATCGTGGCATAGGTGTATTTCACTTCGGGAAAGTCACGGAGCGCGGCATCGACTTGCCTGAGCTTGCCTTCGGTGAACTCCAGTGAAGAACCCACCGGTGTTTGGAAATTTACCTGCGTTTCGGCGAAATCCGCTTGGGGCACGAATTCTGTGCCCAGCAAAGGCACCAGAAAGAGGCTGCCGATGAAAATGCCCAATGCCGCGAAGAGCGTTTTGCCGCGGTGTTGGAGCGACCACTTCAGCATCGTCTGATAGAAGTCGGAACTCAGTTTCACCAAGTGCTCGAACCAGCGCAAGACCGCGCCCAGCGGGCCGCGCGGGAAATGGCCATGCACCGCGGGATCGCGCCAAATCGAGGACAGCATGGGGTCGAGGGTGAAGGAGATGAACATCGACAAAAGCACCGCGGCGGCGACGGTGATGCCGAACTGATGGAAAAAGCGGCCGATGATGCCGCCCATGAAACCCACGGGCAAAAACACCGCGACGATGGTGAGCGTGGTGGCGAATACCGCGAGGCCGATTTCCCTTGTGCCTTCCAGTGCCGCGGTGTGGTGGTCGGCACCGAGCGCGGCGTGGCGCACGATGTTTTCGCGCACCACGATGGCGTCGTCGATCAATAGGCCGATACAAAGCGACATCGCCATCAAGGTGAGCATGTTGATGGTGAAGCCGAAGGCGTAGAGCGCCAGGAAAGTGCCCAGAATGGCGATCGGCAGCGTCAGGCCGGTGATCACCGTGCTGCGCCAGGAGCCCAGGAATAAGAAGACGATGGCAATAGTGAGCAGCGCCCCTTCGATCATGGTCTGCTGGGTGTTGCCGACTCCGGTGCGGATGGGTTTGGAGGCGTCTTTCAGGACCTCCACCCTGACACCGGGGGGGAGTTCGCGCGTCAGGGCCGCCGCAGCTTCGGTAACGGTTTTGCTCACTTCGATGGTGTTCTGGCCGCGCGCCTTGAGAATGTCCAGGGCGAGGATGCGCTGGCCGTCTTTGAGCGCCAAGCTTTCTTGCTCTTCTTGGCCATCGACGACTTCAGCCACTTGTTCCAGATACACCGCCTGGCCGCCGCGGCGCGCCACGATGATGCGCTTGAAGTCATTTACCGCCTTGAGCCGGCCTTCGAGCCGCACCACGCGCTCGCGCTCCAGCGAGCGAATCGCGCCGGTGGGCAATTCCTGGTTTTCGGCCTTCACCGCATTGATGATTTGATCGGCGGAAACTCCCAGCGCTTCCATGGGCGCGAGTTTCAGATAGATCAGCACTTGCCGCTTCACGCCGCCGACCAGCGTGACCGACCCCACGCCGCGAGCGTTTTCCAGCCGCCGCTTGATGATGTGGTCGGCTAGAGTGGTCAATTCGCGCAGGCTGTAGCCTTCGCCGCTCACCGAAAGCGAAATGATCGGACGATCCGAGGGATCGAAGCGCAAGACCTTTGGTTCTTTCACTTCCTTGCGGAACTGCGTCTTCACCGCCGCCACTTTGTCGCGCACGTCCTGCGCGGCTTGTTCGGCATCGACGTAAAGCTCGAACTCCGCCATCACCAGCGAGCTGCCCTCGTAAGAGCGCGAGATCAGGGCCTTGATGCCGTTGATGGAATTTAATGCTTCTTCGAGCTTGCGCGAAATCTCCGACTCGATCGTTTCCGGCGAGGCGCCGGGGTAATCGGTGGTGACCACCACGACCGGAAACTCGATGTCCGGCCATTGATCGACTTGCAGGCGCTGATAAGAGAAGATGCCCAGGACCACGAAGGCGAGCATCACCATGGTGGCGAAAACCGGGTTCTGGATCGAAACGCGGGTGAACCACATGAGGGCGCGCCTTTCTTATTTCGTCGCTGTGGCGGACTTGATCTTTACCGGCACACCCAAGGGCAGATTGCCCAAGTTCGTTCGCACGATGGAGGCGCCGGCACTCAAACCTTTGGTGACTTCGGCGCGCCCCGTCGTTTCGTTGATCAGCCCCAGGCTCACTTCCTGGCGCGCCAGCTTGCCTTCGGCCAAAACGAAAACGCTGTTTGCGGCGCCATCTTTGCGTAGCGCGGTGATCGGCACCAGCACTTCGGCGCGGTGCGCGGCAAGCACCAGATGGCCCTTGGCGAACATGCCCGCCTTGAGCGCGAGGCTGGGGTTGGGGATTTCCACGTAAATCAAAATCGAGCGCGTGCCGGCCTGCGTGGCGGGGTTGATGCGCACGATCGAACCAGTGAAATCTTGCGCGGTGAATCCTTCCACTTGAATGCGAACTTGCTGCCCGAGGGCAATGCTGGGCACCTCGGCGGCGGGCACGGCCGCTTCGAATTCCAGACGCGAGACATCGACGATGGTGAAGAGGCGAGTATCCACCGAGGCCTTGTCGCCGCGCTGCACCGCCCGCTCGGAAACGCTACCGGTGATGGTGGCGCGCACCAGCGTGTCGTCCATCGACTTCTTCGCCAGCGCAAGTTGCGCTTCGGACACGCGCACCTGATCCAGCGCCACCTTGGCGTTGGTCTGATAACTTTCGTAAGCGGTTTCGGAGATGAACTTCTTGGCCAAGAGATCTTCGTACTTCCGGCGCGATTGCTCGGCAAAGGTCGCTTGCGCGCGCGCCGCTTGCAGCGCGGCTTCGCGTTCGGCAAGGCGAGCGCGGAATTCGGTGTCGTCGATTCGGGCCACTACTTGCCCGGCTTTGACGGCATCACCTTCTTTGACCAGTACCTCGGCGAGTTCTCCGGCGACCTTGGCCTTGACCACCGCTTGCGAAGCGGCGCGCAGCACCCCGGTAAGCGGCAGCAGGCGTTGGATTTCGCCAGCTTCGGCGCGGGTGAGGTCCTCCGCTGCCAGTTCCAGCACCACTTCGGCGGGCGCCGCCGCTGGGCCGGGGGCGGGCGCTTTGGCGCGGCGCAAGGCGATGGCGCTGCCGCCCAGGGTAAGGAAGAGGAACAGGACGATCAATGTCCAGCGCATACGGGTACTCATGCAAGATCTCCGCTTAAGTCACTAAGGGCTGAAGTCTTCACATTTCCGGAGAAGAATTGAGCGGAAGAGATGAATTGGGGGGATTTACAAGGGGGCTTGCCCTCTTGTTCCTGTCGGGGGATAAACAAGGGGCTTCTCCCCTTGTTGGTAGAAGGCTTCGTCGGCTCTTTGCCGCCGCCCGGGCCTCCTGGCGATCCGCTTTGGTTCCGGCTTGTGCGGCTTGCGGGTTTAGGGTCGGCGCGCAAACCACGCAGCATCAATTCGATGTACTCGCGCAGGAATACCTCGTCCGACGGGCTGGGGACACCGCAGCAGCCCAAGGAATGTTTCCACACCAAGCGCATCATCAGCGGAGAGAACACCACCAGCACCAGGTCCTCGGCATCGAAGGAGCGAAATGCACCGCTCGCCACGCCGCGTTGCAGGGCTTGCGCCAGCAGGCGCTTGGCGCGCTCGATCACTTCATCGGCATAAAAACGCGCTAATTCGGGAAAGTTGCGCGCTTCGGAGAACACCAACTTGGGCAAACCGCCCAAAGGTGTGCTGCCCACTAAGTCCCACCAGCGCAGCACGATGGCACGAAACAGATCTTCGGCAGGCAGGGTGGACTGCGCGATCATCGATTCGCCCGCGGCCAGCAAAGGCACCAAACCTTCGCGCACCACCGCTTTGAAAAGATCTTCTTTGCTGTCGAAGTAGAGGTAGAGCGTGCCTTTGGACACCCCTGCCCGCGCCGCCACTTCTTCCAAACGGGTAGCGGCAAAACCCTTTTCCACGAACAGCGCCAGCGCCGCCGCGGTGAGCTCTTGCGGACGCGCTTCCTTGCGACGCTGCCAGCGCGTGGGCGAGCGGGGTGGGGGCATGAGGGCAGGTGCCTAGAAAATAAATAACTGACTGGTCGGTAATATACTGGTGCAATGAACCCGAGTCAAGGAAAGGAATCGCCAGTAAAGGGTCGGGTCAGGCCTGGGTGCTAAGCCTTTTTCGGAGCGAAGGCTCCTTCGCGCGCATGCTCGCTCACCGCGGCAGCGGCGGGATGGGTGAGCCGCCTTTCGGCCGAGATCAAAAAGAACCGCTCCTTCAACTCATCGGTTTCACCCAGGGTCTCGACCTTGTAGTGCGCTCTTACGTCGTGCACGATTGCCGCCGGTGCGGGGAAGACGCCGGCGCCGGCCTCGCCGAAAGCTTTCAAGAGCGCGCTGTCGTGAAATTCGCCTACGACACGCATGGACAAACCCTTGCGTTCCAGCCAGCGGGGCAGTGCGGCGTGCAGCGCGGTGTCGGCACCGGGCAGTAAGAGCGGCGCACCATCGAGCCGTTCCGGGAAACGCCCCGTGAGCTGCCGTGCGAGCTTCGGCTCGGCCATGAAGGCCACCCCGGTTTCGCCCAAGGGATGGCTGTACCCTTTGATTTCCGCCCCTGGCGGCATTGGTCTATCGGCCAACACCAGATCGAGCCGATGCATAGCCATTTCGCCCAGCAGCCGCTCCAAGCGGTCCTCTTCGCACACCAGGCGCACCGCTTCCGGCAAGGCCAAGACGGGGGCGAGCAGGCGGTGAGCGATGAACTTGGGGATGACATCGACGATGCCCACCCGAAAAGTGACGAAGCGCTTCTGGGCGCCGCTTTTCAGAAGTTCTTCGAGTTCGCTGCCGGTTTGGAAGATCTCTTCGGCGTAGGACAGGGCGAGCCGCCCCGCTTCGGTGAGTTCGAGGCGGCGGCCTTGGCGCTGAAAAAGACGCACGCCGTTGCGCTCCTCGAACTGCGCGATCTGGCCCGAAAGCGTCTGCGGCGTCAGATGCAGGCGCTCCGCCGCCCGGGTGACGCCGCCGGCTCGCGCCACCGTGGCGAAATAGAGGAGGTGTTTGAAATTGAGCATGTCGGGCGGCGCCAATACTTCGCGTTTTTCGAATGATGGACGAATTATTATCTGTTTGCCACGAACATTCAACCGATCCAGAATTTGGCCCTCGCCACTGGCTTTTGGGAGTAGCCATGAAGCTGCAAGTTTTCACCCAAGGTTTTGATCTCACCGACGGCCTGAGCGCGCATGTCGAACGCCGCTTGGCTTTCTCCTTGAGCCATGCGGAAAATGATGTCTCGCGGGTGGTCGTTCGGCTCTCGGATCTCAACGGGCCGCGCGGCGGTATCGACAAGTGTTGCGGCATCGAAGTGCAGCTCAAGAATGCGCCGCCCCTGGTGGTCAAAGACGGGCAAAGCGCTCTCTATGTTGCCATCGACCGCGCCGCCGAGCGCGTCGGCCGCGCCTTCTTGCGCCGCCTCGCGCGCCGGCAGGCGGTCGCCTTGCATGCACCGCGTCATCCAAGGATTTTGGGGCCTTTGGCATGAAGCACGACATCGGCAAGATCTTCACCCCGCCGGCGCAACCGCAGAGACGCGCATGAATGAACCCAATGTCGTGAGTTTTGCGACGCCCTGGATGTGGGGTAGCTTCATCGCTTTCGTGCTCGTCATGCTGGCGCTGGATCTCTTTGTCTTCGGCGGGCGCAAGGCGCATCGCGTCGGGGCAAGGGAGGCCGCGACCTGGGTGGCGGTTTGGGTCTCGCTCGCCTTGGCCTTTGCCGCGCTGCTCTGGTGGCACTTGAACGACACCCAGGGCACCGCGGTGGCGCGCACCAAGACCTTGGAGTTTCTTGCTGGCTATTTGATCGAGCAGTCGTTGTCTGTCGACAACATGTTCGTCTTCGTGATGATCTTCACTTACTTCGCGGTGCCGCCCGAGCTGCAGCGCCGCGTGCTGCTCTACGGCGTGCTGGGCGCCATCGTCATGCGCGCCGGTATGATCCTCGCCGGTGTGTGGCTGGTGCAGCAGTTCGCCTGGGTGCTTTATGTCTTTGGCGCATTCCTGGTCATCACCGGCATCAAGATGCTAATTTTCGCCGAAGCCCACCCCGATTTGGAAAAGAACCCGCTTCTGCGCTGGCTGCGCGGGCATTTGCGCATCACGCCGCAGTTTCATGGTGAAAAATTCTTCGTTCGTGACCACAGGTCGAGCGCAAGCCCGGCCATTCATGGCGGGTCGAGCGCGACAAAACGTGAACCAGGGGCCGCAGGCCCCGCTCAAGCTCGTGGCGAGGAAGCCCCGTCCTTCCAGGGCGGGGTGACTCACAAGGGTTTGCTTTGGGCCACGCCGATGTTTCTGGTGCTGGTGCTCATCGAAGCGAGCGACCTGGTTTTCGCGGTGGATAGCATTCCGGCCATCTTCGCGGTGACCACCGACCCCTTCATCGTCTTCACCTCGAACATTTTCGCCATCATGGGTCTGCGCGCTCTCTACTTTCTGCTTGCCGACATGGCCGAGCGCTTCCATTTGCTTAAATACGGCCTAGCCATCGTGCTGGTGTTCATCGGCGGCAAAATGCTCGCCATGCCCTGGTTTCACCTGCCCATCCAGTGGTCGCTGTCGATCGTCGCCAGCATCATCCTGATTTCGGTGGTGGCGAGCCTCGCAACTTCGAAACCCAAGCCTGCCGTTGCCGGAGAAGAGACATGATCGCCGAAGTCGAAAAGCCCCGAGGAGAAGTTTGCCAGGCCGGGTCTGCACCATGCGATACACCGCAACCCACAAACAGTGCGCTCGAACGCGATGCCGCAGGCCGCATCGTCGGACTGGATTTCGCTAGCACAATGAGGGGTGGCATCGCGGACAATGGGATGGTGATCGCGGTCGATGGATCGGAAAATGCCCTGCGCGCCGTCGCCCAAGCAGCAGCCGATGCCGCGAGCGGTCATGGGGGCGCTCTGCTGCTGTTGAATGTGCAGCCCTGGCTTTCCAAAGAAGCGGCCGAAGCAGAACTTGCCGCCCGCGGCCTGGCGGCCACGGCGAGCGCGCGCGAGCTGATCGAGGCCCGCGGCTTACCCTGGCGCCTGCATGTATCGATGGGTGAACCTGCCGAACGAATCTTGGAGCGGGCCGCGCATCAGCACGCGGCGCGTATCGTCATGGGCAGGCGCGGCCTCAGCGCCATCGAAGGACTACTCTTCGGCTCAGTTACCCAAAAAGTTGTGCATGCCTCACCTGTGCCGGTAACGGTGGTTCCCTGAGCGCGTTCGCGAACTGGGTGTGCGAGGCTATCGCGCAGGGCGACCGCAAGCGGCTGCTGCGCACGCTGAACGACGCCCTCGCTCCCGCCAACCGCCTCAGCCACCCGCCCGCAGCGTGGCGATGCGTTCCTCGAGCGGCGGGTGGGTCATGAAGAGTCGAGTGAAGCCTTTGGCGCCGCCGCTGATGCCGAAGGCCGCCATTTTGTCGGGCAGGGCGGCGGGTTCGTGCGCGGCGCGCAAGCGTTCCAGCGCGGCGATCATTTTGCCCCGACCGGCGAGTTTTGCGCCGCCGGCATCGGCGCGGAATTCGCGTTGGCGGGAGAACCACATGACGATCACCGAGGCCAGCACTCCCAGCACGAGCTGGGCGACGATCATGGTGATGTAATAGGCCGGGCCTTGGCCGCGCTCGGTCTTGAAGACCACGCGATCGACGATCTGACCGATCACCCGCGAGAGGAAGATGACGAAGGTGTTGACCACGCCTTGAATCAGGGTGAGTGTGACCATGTCGCCATTGGCGACGTGCGAGACCTCATGCGCCAACACCGCTTCGGCTTCGTCGCGGCTCATCGATTGCAAAAGACCCGTGGAGACGGCGACCAAGGCATTGTTGCGGTTCATGCCGGTGGCAAAGGCGTTGACATCGGGCGCCTGATAGATCGCCACCTCGGGCATGCCGATGCCCGCGGCCTGCGCCTGTCGCTGCACCGTGCCGACCAGCCAACGCTCGACTTCGCTTTGCGGTTGTTCGATCACCTCGGCGCCGACCATGCGCTTGGCGCTCCATTTCGACATCGCCAGCGAAATGAAGGCGCCGCCCATGCCCATGATCGCCGCAAAAACCAACAGGCTGCCTAGGTTGAGTCCACCGTCGGCGAGCATGGGTTCGAGCCCAAAGAGCTTTACCACCAGGCTCAGCACGAAGAGCACCGCGACGTTGGTCAGCAGGAACAAAAAGATGCGTTTCATGATCGGGTTTCCAAAGGGGGGTTGGCGATAAAAAAAGCCGCCGGGATTTCACCGGCGGCTTTGCTTTAGTCACAAAGGCCTGAAGCCTTCACGTTTCCGGAGAATAAAGCGTCGAAGAGACGAATTTGGGGGATTTACAAGGGGGGTCGCCCCTTGTTCCTGGCGGGGGATATACAAGGGGTTTCTCCCCTTGTTGGTACAAGGGTTTGCTCGCCGGTTGTCGCCGCCCGCGCCTCCCTGCGATCGTCTTTGGTTCCGGCATGTCCGGCTTAGGAGTAACTCCTCAGTCGTTGCCGCCGATACCCAAGAGGGACAGCAGGCTGACGAAGAGGTTGTAGATCGAAACGTACAAGCTCACCGTGGCCATGACATAGTTGGTTTCACCGCCGTGGATGATGGCCGAGGTCTCATACAGGATGAGGCCCGACGCGATCAGCATGAAGGCGGCGGAAACCGCCAGGGACAGTGCGGGCAGCTGGAAGAAGATGGCCGCCAGACCGGCCACGAAAGCCACCAGCGCACCGACCACCAGAAAACCACCCATGAAGCTGAAGTCCTTGCGGGTAGCCAGCACAAAGGCCGACAGGCCCAGGAAGATCGCGCCGGTGCCACCCAGAGCCAGCATCACGGTTTGGTGCCCATTGGGCATGGCCAAATACATGCTGATGATGGGGCCCAAGGTGTAGCCCATGAAACCGGTCAGGGCAAAAACGGACAGCACGCCCCAGCTGCTTTCGCGCAGCTTCATGGTGAGGAACAAGAGGCCAAAGTAGCCCACCAAGGTGATGATCAGGCCCGGGTGGGGCAATTTGAGGGCCGCCGCAGCGCCAGCGGTGAGGCCGCTGAAGAGCAGCGTCATCGCCAGCAGGGCGTAAGTGTTGCGTAAGACCTTATGGGTGGACAGCAGCGAGGCTTCGCCGACGGGGCGGGAAGTGGCTAGTGTTGATCCAAACCGTTCGTTGCTCATTTCAATGTTCTCCTCTCCAGGGAATGCCGGACAAGTTTACGCACAAAAACAGTTCAAATAAAGTCGCATTTTATGTAGCGATACTTCGATATTTTCGAAAGACGGGAGTTCCCCAAAATTTCTTCAAGGGACTGAATTGCTGTAATAAAGCCGGCGAATGGGCAAATTGCCCGGGTTGGCAAACGCGCTCGGCTCATGGGCAGCGGGCGCGCCTCGGGTTGTGGCTCAAACCGCTGGTCTCCGCTCGATCGTTGCTCCCTCAAAAAGCGCGAAGAAATCCTAGCGCGCACTGTCTCGGTTTACAAGCCTTCTGACGTTTAGACCAGCGCCTCGGGTTCGCCCCGAAACAGCCTTACCGCGGTATCGACCACCCCTTCGATGCTCCCGTGGACTTCACGCTGGCGGCGCAGGGCCCAGGCGTGGTTTCCGGAGTAAGCGGCAACGCGGTGGATCTCTTCCAACGCGCCACCGCATTCCAAGGCCTGGGCATGGGGGTCGATCAGTCGCAAAGTGGCGAGGATGTCTTCGCGCAAAGACAAACTCTCGTGGCTGCGCGGATGCACGATGACCCCTTCCAGCCCGAAGCGGCAGGCCTGAAAGCGGTTGTAGTTGTAGACCAGATAATCATCTTCGGCGGGCGCGCTTTCGTGGTCTTCGAGCAAGTGCCGGCACAAGGCCTGGAGGTAACAGGCCAAGGCGGCCGCGCGCTCGACGGTGAGCGGGGTGTCGCAGACTCGAAGCTCGATGGTGCCGTATTCGGGCTTGGGCCGGATGTCCCAGTAAAAATCCTTCATGCTCTTGACGACACCGGTTTTCTCCATCTTCGCGAAATAGCCCGATTCAAACTCATCCCAATGCAAGACGAAAGGCGCTCGGCCGGAGAGCGGGAAAGCGAAGACCGAATTGAGGCGCGCCGAGTCGAACAGCGTATCGACGCCTTGCGAGTAGGGCGACGAGGCCGACAGCGCAATGAAATGCGGCAAATAGCGGTTGAGCGCGTGCAAGAGGTAAAGCGCCTGGTCGGCGTTGTCGCAGCCCACGTGCACGTGCTGGCCGAACACCGTGAATTGCTTGGCGAGATAGCCGTAGAGCGCGGACAGTTCGTGAAAGCGTGGCTTGGCGAAAATGCGTTGATGAAACCAGCGTTGAAAAGGGTGGGTGCCACCGCCGCAAAGACCGACGTTCAAGCGGTCGCCCGCTTTGATCAACTGATCGCGAATGGCGCGCAGTTGCGCCAGCAGGGGTTCGTAGCGGGTAAACACGTCGGTGGAGACTTCGATCATGCTCTGGGTCATCTCCGGCTTTACGTCGCCGGGGAAGGGTTTGCGGGCCAGAAGATCGAGCATGTCGTTGGCGGCATCGCACAGATCGAAGTCGCCGGGGCTCACGAGCTGCAGTTCCAATTCCACGCCCAGAGTGAGCGAGGCCGAGGCTTTGAATGGTTCGAGCGGCATGGTCAGCGCTCCGCTTGCGGCGCGGCTTCGCCGGCCCAGATCAAGGCGCGTTGGGTGATCACCGGGCCGATCACTTCGAGAGCCAGCACCATGGCCATAATGGCGGTCATTTCATCGAGCAGGGCGAGGCCCAGGTGCCGGCTTTGTTCCAGCAAAAGGATGGCGAACACCGACAGCGGCGTGAGCGCGAGCCCGGTGAGCGCGCCCTTGCGCCAGGTGACGCCACTCACCCGCGCCAAAAGCGTGCTGGCGGCGATTTTCACGGCGATGCGGGCGAGCATGATCCATAAAGCCAGTACCGCGCCCGCCGCGGCGTGGCGCCAGTCGATGGTGGCGGCCACGAAAACGAACAGCAGCACGGTCAGCATATCGCCCAAGGCGCCAAAATTGCGTTGCGCTTGGGAAAGCACCACGCGACGATGCCGCGCCACGATGCCAAAAGCCAGGGCGGCCAGCAGGGGCGAAAACTTCAGCGCTTCGGTGAGTGCGGTGAGGGCAATGACACCCAGCGCGAAAGCGAGGGTCGAATCGCGTTCGAGGCGGCCAAAGAGGCGCAAGAGTCCGGGCACGACGACACCAAACAACGCGCCCAGGCCCGCGGAGATGGCCAGCACCACGATGCTGCTCCACAGCGCTTGCAACACGCTGCCGATGCTCACCAGCAATCCGTAGCCGACCACGCTCTTGAAAACGATCACTGCCAGGCCACAGCTCAAGGCCGACAAATGCAGGGTGCGTTCGGTGACCTGGCCGGAGCTCCTCAGCTCGTTGGCCACGCGCAGCACCGCCGCCGGAGAAGTGGACATCGACAAGGCCGCCAGCATCAGCGCCGGCAGCGTGGTCATGCCGAAGGCCAGCGCAACCGCCAGTGTGGCGGCAAAGCTGCCGCCGGATTCCAATACGCTGGTCAGGGCGATCCAAGGGTTGGCGCGCAGCCAGGAAAGGTTGATGCGGTAGCCCAGCTCGAACAGAATCAAACCAAAGGCGACGTAGGCCAAGAGCGCCATCGGTCCGCCGCGGGTGACGGGCAGCAGCCCCGCCTGGCCTGCGGCGAGCGCGAAGCCAACGATGCCGTAACAACTGATGCGCGGCAGACGCAGCCAGCGATGCCCCATTTCACCGGCCACCCAGGCCAGAATGAGCGCAAAGGGCCAGGCGATGTCACGCAGCAGTTCGAGCGATAACTCCGGCATCAAGCGGATTTCCTTTCCTGGGCTTCGTACACCAGCTTGCGATGCGGGAAGGGGATCTCGATACCTTCCCGATCGAAAGCCAGTTTGATGCGGCGCAGGAACTCGCGACGCACGTTGAACTGCTCCAGAGGCACGGTGCGTATGCGGCCGCGGATGACCACCGACGACTCCGCGAGCTGTTCCACTCCGGCAATTTCCAAGTCGTCCAGGATAAGCGGCGCGAAGTGCGCGTCCCCACGCAAGCCACGACCCACCTCTTCAATGACCGCGACCACCCGGTCCAAGTTCTCGCCGTAGGCGACGCCGAGGTCGAACACCGCGTTGGCGTAGCCCAGGCTCATGTTGGTCACCACGCTGATGGTGCCGTTGGGGATGTAATGCACGTTGCCGGAGTAATCCCGCAAGCGTAGGTAACGCAAAGTCAGTTCTTCGACCACGCCCGATTTGCCGCCGGCCTCGACGATATCACCGACGCGAATCTGGTTTTCCAACAATAGAAAAAAACCGCTGAAATAATCCTTGACCAGAGTCTGGGCGCCAAACCCCAAGGCGATGCCGACGATGCCCGCGGCACCCAGCATGGGTGCGACGGACACCCCGAACTCGCCGAGGATGAGCAGCACCGTGACCACCGCCACCGCCACGTTGAAAGCGTAACGCACCACACGGGTGAGGGTTTGCAGGCGCCGGCCGTCTTCGGCGCTGTCCTGATGCTTCTCGACCGCCTCGCGCAGCTTGGCCAGAAGCCGCGGCACGATGCGCAAGGCGAGGAAAGCGAGGAGCAGAATCAGCAGCACTCGCGCGGGAGTGGCGAGGTAGGCCGGTAACTCGGCCGCAATCGGATCGAGCAGTTGTTTCATCAGAAGGCCTGGTCCCAGCGCATGCTCAGTCGGATGGCGGAGTTGATCAGGCCAACCATGCTGTAGGTTTGCACGAAATTACCCCATTGCTCGCCACTTCTCGGATCGATATGCTCCGCCAACAAACCGTGGCGGTTGCGGTTGGCGAGCAGCCGCTCGAACAGCGCCCGGGCTTCGTCTCGCCGACCCAGCGCGGCAAGGGCATTGATATACCAGAACGTACAAATCAGAAAGGCGTTCTCGGGCGTGCCGAAGTCGTCTTTCTCGACATAGCGGAAAATGAAGTCACCGCGCCGCAACTCGCGCTCGACCGCGGCGACGGTGCCGGCGAAGCGCGGATCATCCACCGCAAGGAATCCGACCTCATGGAGCAAAAGCAGGCTTGCATCCATCGAGTTGCCGTCGAAGGTGGCGACGAAGCTGTCGAGTTGCTCGCTCCAGGCGCGTTCGCAAACGACACGGTGGATGCTCTCGGCCCGCGCCTGCCAGTAAACCTGGCGCGGGGCGAGCTCGAGCCGTTGGGCGACTTTGGCGAGGCGGTCGCAGGCGGCCCAGCACATGACCGCGGAAAAAGTATGCACGCGCGCCGCGCCGCGCAACTCCCACAAGCCCGCGTCGGGTTGGTCGTGCAACTGGACGGCGCGCTCGCCGAGTACTTCAAGGCGATGAAACAGGGCTTCATCGCCGCAGCGCACCAGGCGGCGGTCGAAAAAAACGTGCGTTGCGGTGAGGATGGCTGAGCCATAGACATCGTGTTGTACTTGCTGGTAGGCCTGGTTGCCCACGCGCACCGGTCCCATGCCGCGGTAACCCGGCAGAGGGTCGATGAGGTGTTCTTCGATGAGCGAGCGGCCGTCGATGCGGTACACCGGCTGAAGCGTTGCGTCTTTGGTGCCCGCGGCGATGTTCACCACGTAACCTAAGTACCGCTCCATGGTCCGCGTCGTGCCCAATCGGTTCAAGGCGTTCACCACGAAATAGCCGTCGCGCAGCCAGCAGTAACGGTAATCCCAGTTCCGCCCGCTGTTCGGGGCTTCCGGTATCGACGTGGTCATGGCGGCGACGATGGCGCCGGTGTCGTCATAGGCGTTGAGTTTGAGGGTGATGGCGGCGCGGATGACGGCGTCCTGCCATTCGAAGGGAATCGACAGATACCGCACCCATTCGCGCCAATAGGCGGCGGTTTCTTCGGCGAAGCGCCGCCCGGTCTCGCCGACTCCTCCCTGCAGGGTTTCGTCCGGCCCGAGGAGCACGGTGGCGGTGTCTTCCAGAAAAAATGCCGTTTCTTCCACGATCGCGGTGACCGAGGCGTTGGTGGTCAGGCGCAGGGTAAGCTCCGGCGCGACATAACGAACGTGGTTGCTGCCCCAGGTGATGGTGGGGCGGCTCCTTCCATAGTCGATCGCCGGTCGCACCCGCAGGCGGATGCGTGGGCTGCCACTCAAGCGCCGCAACTGCCGCACCAGTGTCATGGGCGCGAACATGCGTCCGTATTGCCGAAAGCGTGGCGCAAAGTCCGTGATCTCGACGGCACCGCCTTGGGCGTCGTAAAGGCGGGTTTGCAATATGGCGGTATTGGTCAGATATTCCTGCTCGGCATGCGAAAAGTCGATCAGATCGACCGCCATGTAGCCGAAATCGTTCTGCACATCGTCGCCGCGCAGCAGAGAACAAAACATGGCATCGCCGTCGAAGCGGGGAAAACACGCCCAAACGACTTCTGCGCGACCATCGATCAGGGCGCCGATGCTGCAATTACCGATGAGCGCGAGATCCAGTGAGCGCATCTTAGTGTTCCTCCTGAAGCCAACCTGCCGGCGCATCTGCCAGCGTTTTCGCCAGCCAGCCGTGTACTTCGCCGACATCGCGCAGGCGCCATGGCGCAGCGGTTTCGCCCTCACCGACCTTCACTGCCAATCCGCCCAGCCCATTGACCACGGCAAAGCCGAACTCGTCGGTCACGTCGTCGCCGACAAATATTGGACGGCGCCCGGCGAATGGTTGCTCCGCCATGAACTCTCGGATCGCCGAGCCTTTGTCGCGGCCGGCAGGTTTGATTTCCAGCACGCATTTGCCCGGCTGCAAGCTCAGCGCGGCACCGGCGTCGATCAACACGCCGCGCAGCGCGGCGTCCACGGCCGCCTGTGCGGCGGGATTGGCGCGGTAATGAACTGCGATACTCAGTCCTTTGTCTTCGACCCAAACGCCTTCCAGGCGCGCCACGGTGGCCTTGACCAAGGCCGACAGCCAAGGCAGATCTGCATCCTCGGGCGGATGACGATGCACGGCGCCGGTGGCGTCCCGCCGTTCCAATCCATGCTGGCCGGCTACTGGCAGCAGCAAACCGGGGAAAAGTCGATCGACATCGCTGACCGGGCGGCCAGTGATCAAGGCCAGGGCGCCGCCGCAACGCTGGTGCAGATGCCGAATGAGTTCAGGCAGTCCGTCCTCGACCCTCACCGTCGAAGGTGTCGGCGCAATTTCCAGCAGGGTGCCGTCGATATCTAGAAACCACGCACTTTCCGCATCCGGCAGCGGGGGTGCCGCGCCGTCACTCTCTAGCGTTCGCCGACCAGCCATGTTCCACCTTGTTCGAGCACTTTTTCCCGGCGCCGCATTCCGGCGGCGTCGAGCAACATTCTCCCGGCCCAGCGATAGACATTGAATTCGCCAATGAGCCCCCGCATCAGGCGCATGCGATCGCGCTGCTCCACCCTGGGCATGGTCAGCGCCAGGTGGAGGGCGGCGGCGCATTGATCGGCATTATAAGGGTTGACGATCAAGGCCTCGGGAAGTTCTCGGGCGGCGCCGGTGAATTGGCTCAGAATCAGCACACCGCGGCCATCGTCCCGCGCCGCCACGAACTCTTTAGCCACGAGGTTCATTCCATCGTGCAGGCTGCTGACAAAACAAAGATCCGCAGCGCGGTAGTACTCGTAGACATCCGGCGGCTCATGGTGCTCGATTTTGAGAATGATCGGTGTATAGGCTCCGCGGCCAAAGCGCTGGTTGATTTCGTCGGCCAGCGCGCGGACATGGGCTTCATAGTTTTGGTATTCGCCGATGCTGGTCCGTGTCGGCGCCGCGATCTGCACGAAACTGAACCGCCCGATCCAGCTCGGTTCGAGCTCCAGCAAACGCTCGACGGCGCGCAGGCGCTCGATTACGCCCTTGGTGTAATCCAGCCGATCGACACCGACACCCAGCAAGTGGTCTGGGCTCTGACCGTGGCGCCGTCGCACCGTCTCGCGGCAGACATCCACACTCTGCTCAGTCAGTTCCGCTTGGGGTGGCCAATCGATCGAGATTGGATAACGCTTCACTGAGGTGGCTTTGCCGCCGCGAGTGACCGTGAATGCCTCCCGATTGACCCGCGCCTCCAACTCTCGATCGACGGTGTCGACAAAATTGTTGCAATGGAACTGGGTGTGAAAACCCAGAATGCTGCTGCCCAACAAACCGTCCAGGATTTCGCGCCGCCAGGGGCAGATGGAGAAGGCCTCGGGGTTGGGCCAGGGGATATGCCAGAAGGTAATGACGATCGCCTCCGGCAGTCGCTCCCGGATCATGCGTGGCAGCAAGGCCAAGTGATAATCCTGTACCAGAACGATAGGGTTGGGCTTCTTCGCTTCTTGCACCACGGCGTCGGCGAAAAGCGCGTTTACCTCCCGGTACTGCTGCCAATCGGCGGTGCGGAAAATGGGTCGAACATGCGCGATGTGGCACAGCGGCCATAAACCTTCGTTGGCAAAGCCGTAGTAGTAGCCCGCCTCTTGCGCCGCGCTAAGCCACACCCGGCGAAGTTGATAGGCGGGGTGTTCGGGCGGGACAGCAACGCGATCATTGCCATCCACTGCTTCGCGATCGGCGTTGCCGCTGCCGTGTGCGATCCAGGTTCCCGAGCAGGCGCGCATGATCGGCTCTAGCGCGGTCACCAAACCGCTGGCGGGTCTTTGCACGTCGATGCGCTGGCCGCGTCGGACATGAATATAGGGCTCGCGGTTGGAGACTACCAGTACCTCCTCGCCGCTCAGCTCGCTGTGGAGAATGGTGCGCAGCGCTTCCGGGGTCCAGGTGATTTGCGCCTCGTCGCGTGGCCGGACTTCACTTTCCATTTCGCGAATCAAGGCGCGCAAATCGCGCGCGATGGGCATGAATTCCGGCGCCGGCGCCTGTGTTCCGGGCTCGCGCAGCAGGCCCTCGCCGCGCAGCAGCGCACGCATGCCCTTGATCCAGCCGCGCCAAGAGAGCTGAGCGATGGCCACGGTCAGCAAGGAAACCACCAAGGCCAGGGCCGTGAAAAAGAAGAACACATAACGTTTGGTCTCTTCGCTACGCCGCTCGATGAAGCTCATGTCGTGCAGCAACATGAGCTTGCCCAGCGTCGTTCCCTCATGCTCGATGGGCCGGACAGCGACGTGAAGGAGGCCTTGCGCGCTTTCCAGGACCCGAGCTTCAGGGTCGACATAACGGGCAGTGTTTTCGCAACTGGCCTGGGCGGGCACGCCCTTGGTAGCGATCGGTGCCGTGCCCGATTGCGGGCAGAAAATCAGACCGAACAAGCGCTCGTCCTGGATGAGGCGCGTCAGATAGACCTGGGTCTTGGCGGGCTTCGCCGCCTTGAGCTGGTCACTCAGCGGCTCTTGGAGCGAGTTGGCGATCAGCTCGGCGCGAATATCCAAATCTCTTACAAACCACCGCAAAGTGAGCTTGTCGACCAAGGGTACGATGCCATAGCCGATGGCTGTCAGCACGAGGAGCAGCGGCAAAATGAAGCGAAGCGAGAGCGACATTCAGGTCTCCTGGAGTTCGCCAAGCGCGCCAAGCGATCGCGCTCAAGCGCCGCTGAGCCGTTCGCCCAACCGGCGCATGAAGGCTTCGCACAGCGCCAGTTGCTCCAGCGCCACCCACTCGTCGGGCTGGTGCGCTTGGGCGATGTGGCCCGGTCCGCAGAGCACGGTGGGGATGTCGGCCGCGTGAAAGAGCGAAGCCTCGGAAGCATAGGAAACTTTCGCGTGCCCCGCAGTGGCGCTGCACTCTTGGGCGAGATGGTTGATGTCGCTGCAGGCGCCGGCATCGAAGGCGGGCAGGTCGGATAAGGTCTCCCAGGTGATGCCCGTGGCACCGTCGACGGCGTGCATATGCGGCAACAGTTTCTTTTGCGCGTAATCTTGCAGCGCCGCGAGCAAGGCGTCGGGGTCGTCCAGCGGCAGATTGCGCAACTCGAAATCGAAATAGCAATCCTGTGCGATGATGTTACAGGCGGTGCCGCCTTTGATGACGCCGGCCTGCATGGTCGAATACGGCACGTCGAAGCCGGCATCGAAGGGCCCTTGCGTCTGATGCCTGCGCGCGAGGCGCGCCAGTTCGGTCACCAGTTCGCAAGCGATATGCACGGCGTTGACGCCTTGTTCCGGCACCGCCGAATGCCCGGCCTTGCCACGCACGCGGCAGCGGTAAGATTGGCGCCCTTTGTGGGCGACGATGACACGCATGCCGGTGGGTTCGCCGACGATGCAGCCGGCGGGTTTGACGCCGCAGTTCGCCAGATCCGCGAGCAAACGGCGCACGCCGATGCAGCCGATCTCTTCGTCGTACGAGAACGCGAAATGCAGCGGGCGGGCCAGGCCGCGTTCGAGCCACTGCGGAACGAAGGCCAGTGTTATGGCGATGAAACTCTTCATGTCGCAGACGCCGCGGCCGACCAGCCGATCGCTGCCGCGAGTGAGCGCGAAGGGCTCTACGGTCCAGGGCTGGCCTTCCGCGGGTACCACGTCGGTGTGGCCTGAGAGCACGATGCCGCCGTCGCCGGCAGGGCCAAGCGTGGCAAAGAGGTTGGCTTTGGCGCCGCTGTCGTCGAAGGTGAGGCGCGAGTCGATGCCGAAACGCGCCAGGTAATCTTGCACCCAATGAATGAGGGCGAGGTTCGATTCGCGGCTGGTGGTGTCGAAAGCGATCAGACGCTCCAGCAGCGCTAGCGTGGCGTCGCTGGGCGAGGAGGCGGTCATCTCGGGGCCTGCGCGCGGCCTAAGTGCCTCGGACGCCGGTATCGGGCGCTAGCGCGCGCCGCTGGGTTGGCAAGGCCGGAAATCATGGTCCGCTTCAGCTTCGTCGCATGGACTCGAAGAACTCGGCATTGTTCTTGGTGCCGCGTACCTTGTCGATGAGAAACTCGGTGGCTTCCATTTCATCCATGTTGTAGAGGAGTTTCCGGAGCACCCAGACCTTTTGCAGGATCTCGGGCTTGAGCAGGAGTTCCTCGCGGCGGGTACCGGACCGGTTGACGTTGAGCGCGGGGTAGACGCGCTTTTCGGCCAGACGCCGGTCGAGGTGAATTTCCATGTTGCCGGTACCCTTGAATTCCTCGTAGATCACGTCGTCCATGCGGCTGCCGGTATCGATCAGGGCGGTGGCGATGATGGTAAGCGAGCCGCCTTCCTCGATGTTGCGCGCGGCGCCGAAAAACCGCTTCGGCTTCTGTAGGGCGTTGGCGTCCACACCGCCGGTGAGCACCTTGCCGGAGGCCGGCACCACGGTATTGTAGGCACGGGCCAGGCGGGTGATGGAATCGAGCAGTATGACCACGTCGCGCTTGTGCTCGACCAACCGCTTGGCCTTTTCGATCACCATCTCGGCCACCTGGACGTGGCGCGTGGCCGGCTCGTCAAAGGTAGAGGCCACGACCTCGCCCCGCACCGTGCGCGACATTTCGGTGACTTCCTCGGGGCGCTCGTCGATCAGGAGCACGATCATGGTCACTTCGGGGTGATTGGCGGCGATCGAATGGGCGATGTGTTGCAGCATCACGGTCTTGCCCGATTTTGGGCTCGCCACCAGGAGGCCACGCTGGCCTTTGCCGACCGGGGCGATGATGTCGACGATGCGGCCGGTGTAGTTCTCCTCGGCCTTGATGTCGCGTTCCAGAGTGAAGGGCTGTTCGGGGAAAAGCGGCGTCAGGTTCTCGAACAGGATCTTGTTTTTCGAGTTCTCCGGCGGCTCGCCGTTGACCCGATCAACTTTCACCAGCGCGAAATAGCGTTCACCCTCTTTCGGGGTGCGGATTTCACCTTCGATGGTGTCGCCGGTGTGCAGGTTGAAGCGACGGATCTGCGAGGGCGAGATGTAGATATCGTCGGTGCCGGCGAGATACGAGGTGTCGGGGGTGCGCAGGAAGCCGAAGCCGTCGGGAAGCACCTCCAGTACGCCCTCGCCGAAAATGCTTTCGCCTTTTTTCGCCTGGTTCTTGAGCAGCGCGAAGATCAGGTCATGCTTGCGCATGCGGTTGGCGCCTTCGATGTCGTTGGCGTTGGCAATGTCCACCAATTCGGTGACGTGCTGGTTCTTGAGGTCGGAAAGGTACATGAGAGGAATCCGGAATTAAGAGGTGGCGGCGCGGCCCAGGGGGCTCGGACGCCGGAGATCATCTTGGAGTTGTGCTCGCGCCAGCACTTCGCTGAACAGCATGTGCGCGACCTGCTTACTGCGTTTTAACTCGCCGCCCGTCTAAATCTTCGAGCAGCCTGGCGACCCGCGGTCGCTTTGAACAACCCAAGGCTACCGCGAGTGCCGCCTGCCCGGGCTTGCAAAAAACCTCAAACGCGTACTTGGAAAAGGTTCATGCCGAAAATCTGCGTCCGGTGCGGCAATGCCGCATCCCAATGCACGGGGGCAAGCTTGGGCGGTCCCGTCGTCGTCGGCCTGGTGCTCGGTTCTACCGCCATCGAGGGGCAAGGAACACTCGGCGCGGCCCTTCATGGTTCCTGAGCGGAGCTTCGCGCCGGGCGGCGAGGCCTGGAGCACCGCGGGCCGGCGCGGGTGGAAAACAAACTAGCCGGTTTAGAGATTGCTGTCAATAAAAGCGGCGAGCTGCGACTTGGACAACGCGCCGACCTTCTGAGCCTCGACCTGGCCATTCTTGAACAGCATCAGGGTGGGGATGCCGCGAATACCGTATTTGGTGGGCGTGGCCTGATTGCTGTCGATGTCGAGCTTGGCGACCTTCAGGCGGCCGCTGTACTCCTTGGCGACCTCGTCGAGAATAGGGGCGATCATTTTGCAGGGCCCGCACCATTCGGCCCAGTAATCGACCAATACGGGAACTTGCGATTGCAACACCTCAGCGTCGAACGACCCGTCCGAGACGTGAACGATGTTTTGGCTCATTTATTTCCTCAGGGGAGCGGTATGCGGTGGGATGCCGCGCCGGCACTTCGGGGACCTCCGCCAAGGCTGCTGGGCAGCCCGATTTCGAGGCGTTTGCGGAGTTTCCTGGAACGGGGTCGGTCGCGGATGGCGGTACATTAGCCCAAAGCTTTTGAACTTGCAAGCGAAGCCCTTCTGGCGGCGAGTGGTTTCAGCGACGGTCCGGCCGCGTCGGCGCGGGCCATCTGCTAAAATCGGGCATCACTGCAATCCGCTCTGGTTCCCCCATGGCCTATGTCGTCACCGAAGCCTGCATCAAGTGCAAGTACACCGATTGCGTCGATGTCTGTCCCGTCGATTGTTTTCGAGAGGGCCCGAATTTCCTGGTGATCGATCCCGACGAGTGCATCGATTGCACGCTTTGCGTGGCCGAGTGCCCGGTGGAGGCGATCTACGCCGAGGATGACGTGCCCAGCACGCAGCAGCGCTACATCGCGCTCAACGCCGAGCTTGCCAAGGACTGGAAACCGATCATCGAAAAGAAAGCGGCGCCGCCCGACGCCGATGATTGGGCCAAGGTGCCGGACAAGTTCGGCCTGCTCGAACGCTGAGTTCGCGCGAAATGTTCAGCCGTCGCCCTGCACGGCGACGAGCTCGCCGTCTTCGCGGCGCGCCACGCCGGATTTCTCCAGCTCCATGACCAACCAATCGGCCAATGCTTGGGCGCTCCAGCCGAAAAACCGGGCGTTGAATTCGCGGTAGATGCCGATGCGGTCGAGATAGTTCGGCAGGTCCGTAAGCGTCATGCGGCGGGCGCCCAGCAGCGCGAAGGTGAGCACCACGCGCAGGGCGTGGCGCGCCAGGCGGGTTTCATCTTGCTCAAAAGCCTCAAGACGCTTGAAGCAGCGCTCCAGTGCCGCGGCGGGCTCGGTGAATGGTCGCCCGTGGCCCGGAAGCACCGCTTTGATCGGCAGTTGCGCCAGCATCTCCAGGGTGGCGCGGGTGGCTTTGAGGCAACGCGGATCGATGCTGGGCGGCATGACAAAGCCGAAACCATGTTCCCAAAGCGCGTCTCCGGAAATCAACAGGCCCAGGCTGCGCTCGAAAAAGACCAGCGCGCCCATGTCGTGTCCGGGCGCGGCCAGGGCGAGCCAGTCGAGATCGCCCCAGGGGTAGTGTTGCCCGGCGTGCAACACTTCGGTGAATTCGAAGCGCGCGCTGCTCTGCCCGGAATATTCGAGCAGCAACTCCCGTTCATCCCACTGCGCGAGCGCCCGAGTCTCGCCCTCGGGCACGGCGATGGGGCAGCCGTAGCGTTGCTGGAGCGCGGCGTTGCCGCCCACATGATCGCTATGCACATGGGTGTTGACGATGCGCGCGAGGGTCTCGCCCGCCAGCGCCGCTTCGACCAGGCGCAGGGTCCGCGGGGCGTCGCTGACATAGCCGGTGTCGATGAGTACGTTGCCCAGGGCGCTTTTCAGAAGGATGTGGTTGGCAGAGAGCCAGTCGCGCACAATCACTTCGAGGCTGGCCGGCAGGATGGGCGTGCTGTGACTCATCGGTTCATTTCCTTCAGCGCAAGTCGCGGAACAAAGCTTCGAGCAGAGTCGCTCGTTCCTCGGCGCTTTGGGTGGGTTGTTCGATACGCAGCTTTTCCGGACCGGCCAGTTGATAGCGGCGGTCCTCTTGCAGGCGGCGGATCAGCTTCATCGGCTCGAAGGCCGGCTTGGCCACGAATTGCACCAGCAGGCGCTGGGGCGTGGCGTCGATCTTGAGCACGCCCAGATCGCGGCTGACGATACGCAGGCGGTGGCAGGCGAGCAGCGTGCGAGTGGCTTCTGGCGGCAGGCCGAACCGGTCGATCAGTTCTTCCTGCATGGCGGCCAGATCTTCCTCGCGCTCGCAGTTGGCCAGGCGCTTGTAGAGCACCAGGCGCTCATGCACGTCGCTGCAATAGGCCTCGGGCAGCAGGGCGGGCGAATGCAGCTTGATTTCCGTGGTGACCGCCAAAGGCCCCGACAAGTCGGGCTCCTGGCCCGAGCGCAGGGCGCGCACGGCGGCGCTCAAGAGCTCGTTATAGAGCTGAAACCCTACCTCCTGCATTTCGCCGCTCTGCTGGTCCCCCAGCACCTCGCCGGCGCCGCGAATTTCCAGATCGTGCATGGCGAGGTAGAAGCCCGAACCGAGGTCCTCCATCATCTGAATCGCCTCCAGGCGTTTCTTGGCCTGCGCCGAGAGCGCTTCTTCCGGCGGGGTGAGCAGATAAGCGTAGGCCTGATGGTGCGAGCGCCCCACCCGGCCGCGTAACTGATGCAGTTGCGCCAAGCCGAAGCGGTCGGCGCGCTGAATGATAATGGTATTGGCGCTGGGCACGTCGATGCCGGTTTCGATGATGGTGGAGCACAACAGCAGGTTGCTGCGCTGCTGATAGAAATTGCGCATCACCTGTTCGAGCTCGCGCTCGGGCATTTGGCCGTGGGCGACGGCGATACGTGCCTCGGGCACCAGCCCGGCGAGGCGCTCGCGCATGCTTTCGATGGTGTCGATCTCATTGTGCAGGAAATAGATTTGGCCGCCGCGCTTGAGCTCGCGCAGTGCCGCTTCGCGAATGGTCCCGGCGGAATCGTGGCTGACGAAGGTCTTGATCGCCAGGCGCTTTTGCGGTGCCGTGGCAATCACGGAGAAGTCGCGCAGGCCTTCGAGCGACATCGCCAGGGTGCGCGGAATGGGCGTGGCGGTAAGGGTGAGCACATCGACTTCGGCGCGCAGTTTTTTGAGCGCCTCTTTCTGGCGCACGCCGAAGCGGTGCTCCTCGTCGATAATCACCAGGCCCAGGCGCTTGAACTTCACGTCGGACTGAATCAGCTTGTGGGTGCCGATCACCAGATCGATGCCCCCTTCGGCCAGCCCCGCCAAAGCCTGTTTGATCTCCTTGCCGCTGCGGAAACGCGACAGTTCGGCGAGCTTTACCGGCAGATCGGAAAAGCGGTCGGAGAAGGTCTGGAAATGCTGCTCGGCCAAGAGTGTGGTCGGCACCAGCACCGCCACCTGCTTGCCGTCCATGAGCGCCACGAACGCGGCGCGCAGGGCGACTTCGGTCTTGCCGAAGCCGACATCGCCGCAGACCAGCCGATCCATGGGTTTGCCGGAACTGAGGTCGGCGAGCACGGCGCGGATGGCCTCGGCCTGATCGGGGGTCTCTTCGAAACCAAACCCCTCGGCAAAGGCTTCGTAGTCATGGGGCACGAGCTTGAACGCGTGGCCTTGGCGGGCCGCGCGCTGGGCGTAGAGGTGTAACAGTTCGGCGGCGGTGTCGCGCGCCTGTTGGGCGGCTTTGCGGCGCGCCTTCTCCCACTGCGGGCTGCCCAGGGTATGCAGCGGTGCGGCCTCGGGCGCGGCGCCGCTGTAGCGCCCGATCAGGTGCAGGTTGGCGACCGGAACGTAGAGCTGGGCCTCATTGGCATAGGCCAGGTGCAGGAATTCGTTGCTGCCGTCGCCCAGATCGAGGGTCACCAAACCCTGGTAGCGTCCGACGCCGTGTTGCTGATGCACCACCGGATCGCCGATGCGAATTTCCGAGAGATCGCGCAACATCGCCTCGACGTTGCTCTTGCGCGCCGCATCGCGCCGCGACTTGCGGCGCGGACCCTCGGCATAAAGCTCATTCTCGGTGATGAGCGTGAGACCCGGCTTGGCCAGACGGAAGCCGCGCCCCAGCGGGGCGCTCACCAAAGCGAAAAGGGGCGCGGCGGCCAAGAGCTCGGCGAGGCTTTCGAACAAGGCCGGGCGCAGGCCATACTCGGCGAAATACTGCGCCATGGTTTCGCGTCGCCCCAGGGTCTCGGCGCACACCCAGATCGGCTCCTGATTGCTTTCGACCAGTTGCCGCAAGGCCTGCAAGGGGTTCTCGGCGCGCCGATCGACGCGCACATCGGGTACGGGACCGGTAAGCGTGCTCGGCGGCGCGCCAGGGCCGGCGAGCAGGAGCCGTGACCAGCGCTTGCAGGCCGCCAGCAAGGCATCCGGCGCGAGGAAGATCTCCAGGGGCGGCAAGAGCGGGCGGGCGCGGTCGCCGCGCAACAGGCGATAGCGGCCCTCGGTGTCGGACCAGAACGCCGCCAGGGCTTCCTCGATCGGGCCATGCAGGGCCACCACCGCATCGTCGGGCAGGTAGTCGGGCAGGGTGGCGGTGGCGGCGAAGAACAGCGGCAGGTAATACTCGATGCCGCCCGGCGCGAGCCCGTTGGAGACATCTCGATAGATCGTGCTCTTCGAGGGATCGCCTTCGAAGGTCTCGCGAAAGCGCTGGCGGAACAACGTCCGCGCGGCCTCGTCGAGCGGGAATTCACGCGCCGGCAGCAGGCGGATTTCGCGCACCGGGTAGACGGTGCGCTGGGTATCCACATCAAAGGTGCGCAGGGTCTCGATTTCAGCGTCGAAGAGTTCGATGCGATAAGGCAGGACGCTGCCCATGGGGAAAAGATCGATCAGTCCGCCGCGCACGCTGAATTCGCCCGGCGACACCACCTGGGTCACATGGGCGTAGCCGGCCAGCACCAGTTGGGCGCGCAGGGCCTCGACATCGAGGTTCTGCCCTTGTTGCAGCAAGAAAGTGTAGGCGGCCAGATAGGCCGGCGGCGGCAGGCGATAGAGCGCGGTGGTGGCGGGCACCACCAGCACTTGGTTCTGGCGAGCGGACACCGCATAAAGCGCGGCCAGGCGAGCCGACACCAGATCCTGATGCGGCGAGAACTGGTCGTAGGGCAGCGTCTCCCAGTCGGGCAGCAGTTGCAGCTTGAGGTCCGGCGCAAAGACCTGGATTTCGGCGGCCAGACGCTCGGCTTCCTGCGCGTCGGCGGCGATCACCACCAACATGCGCCGCTCTTGCGCCAGGCGTTCGCCGGCTTGCGCCAGAGCCAGCGCGTCGGCCGAGCCGGCCAGGGTGGGCAAGCGAAGTTTCTGGCCCGGCGGCGGGAGCTTGGGAAGAAGGTTGGGGAACGACAAGGTGCGGCGATCCAAAAGTTCGAATTATAGCGGCTGCCCTGTCCGTCATCGGCGGTGCGCGAAGAATCGCCTGCCCCAAACGCGCCATGGGCTTTGCGTTCTGGGTGCTCTAGCTGGTGCCCGAAGTGGTTATCTCAGCGTTGCAAATCGTGTCCCACCCTCTCGTGTTTCAACAACGACCCTAGATCGCGGCGCAGAACACCACCCCCTCGCCGGTCCAGCCCTGCGCTTGCATGGCAGTGTAGAGCGCGGCGTCGGTGGTATAGCGGTGGTTGGAATCATTCTCGCGCCAGCGGCCGTTGTAGAGGCGGTAAACGGGCGCGCCGCCGTTGGCGCAGCTTGCTCCCGAAGGCGTGGCGATGCGGAACGCCAGACCTTCGTACAACAAACCGGGGTTGGTCTTCAGCCACTCGCATTCGCCGGCGTTGGCGGTGTAGAAATGCGAATTCGGGCCGATCCCCGGCGTGCCATAGAAGCGGCACACCGGGCTCAAGCCGGCGACTTCGCTGTTGAGCGGGTAGGCCAAAAAACTCTGCCCGGTGCGCGACCAGCCTGGCCCGGCGGCGCCTTGGTCGATGCCTGCTGCTTCGGCTTCGCTGGCGGCGATGAAATAGTGCTGAATAATGCTGTTGTGGAACTCCCAGACTGTGAAGCGTCCCGGCAGTCCGCCCCCACCGGCCTCGTCGGCGCCAATGTCGTAGGCGCCGCTGCGGGGTTGGCGGTCAATGTCGTCGGTGACTTGCGTGAGGGTTTGGCCTTGGTCGATGGCCGGACTCCCGGCCGGCAAATGCCCGTCGGCGGTGACGCTGACGCTGCCGGTTTGGCTGTGGACATCGGCGGCTTCGGCGCTTTGCCATTGCGCGAAGCTGCCGCCATCGGCCAGCGGACTACCCGGCCGGTTGTCGGCGAAATTGCAGGCGCCGCTTTCATTGTGAAACCAGTTGTAGTCAGTGCCCGGGTTGCCTTGCAAACTGTAGAGACCAGCCTCGGTGATTTCGTTGGCCCAGCGCACGCGCACGCAGTCGCCGCCGTTCTGGATGACGAGGTTGTTGCGGATGAGCGGGTTCACCGTGGGGGGCCGCCCGGCAATGGGGTCGAAATCTTGCAGCGTGACACCGAAATAAATGGCCGCATGGCCGGAGGTGGCGGTGTGCACCAGGGTGTTGTTGGCGACCAGCGCATCGCGCGCCGCGTAAAGCCCGATGCCGGCGTAGCCGGTGTCGCGGATGACGTTGTTGCGCACGGTACCGCGGATGCTTTCGTAGTATTGGGGGTTCACCGCGGTGTCGAAATATTCAGGGCTGGTGTCGTAGCCCACCATGATGCCGCCTTCGCCGGTGCGCTCGATACGATTGCGTTCGACGATCACGTCGGCCGCCCCGCCCTTGAAATAGAGCCCGTTGGTCGCGATATCGTGAATGAAGCAATCCTCCACGCGCATGCGGCTGCCGTTGACGTTGTCGATGCCTTCGGCGTTTTTTTCGTCGAGCGGCGTGCCCGCGGGGTAGATGCGCCCGGTGTTGTAGATTTCGCAGCGGCGGATGGTGATGTCGTCGCTCTTGGGGGTGATCTTGATGGCGTCGCGCCCGGTGTCGTGAATTTTGCAATCCTCGATGACGATGTTCGAGGCGCCGCGCCCGCCGCGATTGTTGCCCGAATCCCATTCGGTCTGCATGAAGATGCCGTAGAGGTTGCCGCCGGTCACCTCCAGGCGGGAGATGCGGCTGCCCGAAGCTTCCGGGTCGATCTGGATGCAGACGCCGTTTTCGAGGTTCAGTGGACATTGGATCACCGCCCATTCACCCGGGTAGGACTGTAGCGTCAGCGGCAGGCGCAGGCGCAATTCGGTTTCTGGATAGACGTTGTTGCCGCTGGGGCCGCGCAGAGTGATGGTGTCCCCGGCGGTGAGTACGCCGCGGTCGGGCGCGAGCAGATAACCCAGCGTTTTGAAAGGCTGGGCGAGGCTGCCGGAGCCTGGCGCGTCGCTGCCGGTAGGAGAAACGAACCATTCCGCCGCGAAGGTCGGCGGCGCTAGGGCGCCCGCCGCGAGGCAGATACCCAGGCAAAGACCAGTTTTCCAGGCCATGCCGCAGTCTCCTTGATGGGGTGATGGCGAGAATCTACTCCTTGGCCGAACCCCGGGCAACGCCGCACCGCCGCCGATTCGGCGATAATCGCGGCGTTGCCAGAGTCTGCGAGGCTCTTCCTGTCCCCTTACCTCATGCTCGCCCTGCCGCCCCTCTTCTGGGCGGGCAATTGGGCGCAACGCAATCGCCGCGTTTTTCAGGGCGAAACAGCCTTGATGGCAAAGTTCTGCTGTGCTTCCTGCCAGATGAGGGTGGTGCTCTTTCCTGGTAACGGAAAGTCGTTCACCACGGTTTCCTTGCTGGCGCCGCGGAGGAATTCGCCCGCCGGCCGGGTGACCGTGAAGCTCAGTGGGTTGCCTAGAGGAGTACCGTTGAGGAACAGTTGAACGGAATGCGTGCCGCTGCCCAACAGATTGAAGTTAGTGAGTAGACCGAAGCCCGCCGTGCCGCTCAAAGCGCCGCATTCTCCTAGGGTGTCGCCGCGGGGCGAGCCTTGCGGCACGGTAATCGGCGCGGCACCGTCGAAGGAGACGGTGATCGGCCCCGCACAGGCCCAGCCGGAAATGAGGCCAATGCCGCTCTGGAAGCTCGCGGGTTGGGGGTTTTCCAGGGTCGCGGCGGTGGGGGAGGGGCCAATGAAGCGGCCTTTGAAGGATCCGCCTAGGCCGCTGATCGTCGACACATTGAGGGTTGCAGCGTCGATGACCGAAACGGTTCCCGCGTTCGAACTAGGCACATAAACCGCCTTACTGTCGGGCGTGACCGAAACGGCAACGGGCCCAAGTCCAACAGGGACCGAGGCCAGCGCATTGTGAGAACTGGTATCGACCACCACGACTGCGCTGCTGAGTTCGGCGACAAAGTAAACTCTTCTTCCATCCGGGCTCGCCGCGACGGCGTTCGCCCGAATCGGAAGCGTCTTGAGCAATGTACCCGCCTCGGTATCGACAATAGAGACCTTGTCGTCGAGCCCATGGGTGACGTAGAGAAACCGCCCGCCGGGCGAAACATCGATCTCTTGCGGGTAGCGTTCAAGCGGGATGCGCTGGAGCACGGCATTTGTTGCGGAATCGTAGACAACGATTGCGCCGGGCTCGGTGCTGTCCGTCGCATAGAAGCGGCGCCCATCAGGAGAAAAGACAACACTATGGCTGCGGGAGCCGCTTAACTGTGCTCTCCTGGTCAGCGTGGCGGCGTCGATCACCTCAATCGAGCTGCCGTTGACGTAGGTAACATAAACCGTCTTCTCGTCAGGACTCACCGCCACCCGCAGCGGGTCGAAGGGGAGTTCCAGGCTGGCGACAACGCTCCTGCTGCGCGCATCGACCACTGTCAGCCGTGCTTTTTCAATGTGCCGCTCGTCATAGCTCACCAGATAGATGCGCTGGCCGGATGGGGATACGGCCCCTCCTATGGTGGCAATGGGCACATCGATCGGGCTTCCAACGATCGAGTTCGTGGCAGTATCGATGCTGGCAAGATGGTAGCTGGAGAGGGCGCCGGGCGCCCAGACATAGGCGTAAGGCCCCGCGAGGCAGACCGAGCTTGCGCCAAGCAGGGCAACAAGAAAAGTTGCGGCCAGCCCTTGCCGTCGGCGGAGTTTGCGGTTGTTTGACATGGACACCTCCGTGAATTGACCGCTGTTGAACCGAGGTAAAAACATTGCACAGATCGGTTAGCGAACCTGCGCCACGAGCTAGGGCAACACGTTGATTCGTGCGCCGGCGACGGCTGATTTGCCGTTGGCGTCGAAGCAAGTGACCTGCCAGTAGTAGCTATCGGGATTGAGTTGATTCTCGTTTCCCCAGTCATAGCTGGTGACAAAGTGGTTGATGGAATACCACTCGATGTTGTTGACCTTGGCGACCAGATTGCAGTAGTCCGCGCCGGAACTGGCGTACCTTAGGCCGAATCTGGTGCTCGAGTTGAAGGTGTAACCCAGAGTGGGTCCAGTGGCGGTATCCTGGCCGTTGACATAGAACTTCGCCGTCGGCCCGGGAGTGCGCTGCTGGATGGTAGCGGAAGCCTGGGCGTAGCTGTGAGTGCCCTGGGGGGAAAAACAATCGATTTCCCAACGGTAGCGAGCCGGTATGAGTTTGATGTTGCCCCAGTTCTTCTCCGCGCCCGCGTTAGGCGCCGTATACCATACCACCCCATTGCGGTAGCCGGTGAGGTTGCAATTCTGCGCCCCCACCGTGTCGTAGCGCAGAGGAAAGCTCTGGTCGCTATAGCGGGTGATATTGCCGTTGATGCCTCGAATGCCGTCGCTTCCGATCAGAAACTCGGCGGTGGGTTGGGCGGTGCCCGGGCTGCCGCTCAAGATCGGTAGCTTGACGCTCCGATTCGACTCATCCTTGGAACCCAAGTCCCGCAGCCTCGCGCGCACCGCCGCTTCGATCTGCGCCGGGGTTTGGAGGTTCTGGGATGCGGCCAGTGAAGCGGCAAGCGCGCCAACATGCGGGGCGGCCATGGAGGTCCCGGAAAGCCTTTGCACGGTGCTGTAGGGGGCGGGCGGAAAAGTAGACTGTTGCGGATCGCTGGCCCAGGTGGAAAGGATGCTGTTGCCAGGGGCCCAGGTTTCGACGCAGGTGCCGAAATTGGAACCAGGTTGATCATTGGCGTGCGGGAGGTTGCGGAAGCCCTCCAAACTATTGAGTGGCGAGACCGGCTGGCCGTTGGCATCGATCGCGCCCACGACCATGATGCCGTCCGATTCCGCCCCCGGGCGTTGCGGACCGTCAAAAGCGTAGAGGCAGGCGTCGCCAAAGAAATTCCCCGCGGACTGGACGACGAAGGCGCCCGGGTAACCAGGCGCCGGCGTGGCCAGCGATTTCAGCGCCGCGCCAACCGGTTGGCTCTGGGCAAAAACCGACGGCCAACCCGGGTTACTGTTGCTGGAGATGTTGACGATGCCCACGCGTCCAGACTGAGTAATCCTCTGGCGTATGAGGTCCAAGCCGAGGAGATAGTTGTTCTCGGAAAGAGAACTCAGCGAACAGCTTGCCCCTTCAAGGTTCTCACCGACCAGCGCGACTGAGACGATGTATGTGGACGGCCGCACCCCAACTGAGCCGACGTAGTTCGGTTCAGCGCCAACTATGCCCGCGACATGAGTGGCGTGGGGGTAACAGCCCACGGCGTTCAGCGACGGATTGGTCGCGACCCGCTCGCTGACTCTGGTCAAGTCGGTGTGGTAGCCAACGCCGGCGTCCAATACATAAACCGTGGACGAGCCGGGCGGGGAGAGGTCCGGCCCACCCAGCGCCCGGGTACCCCAGGAGGTGGTCTCGCTGCCGGACGTTGTGTCGCTCCACAGGGCGCTGAAAACGAGGCGGCGGTCCTGGGTGATGCGCGTCACCAGCGGGTCGGTCTTGAGTTGCGCGAGATCTTTTTCGCTCAGGTATGCGCTGAAGCTGGGACCAATCCAACTGGTGATGGACTCTGGTTTGAAGCCGTGTCGCGCTGCCAGCGCCGCGACCAGACCGCGGACTTCGGGCTTGTGCCAGGAGGCAAAGCCGTCTTGGGGTGCGGCGATGTCGCGGTAGGCGTTAGCCGCATCGGCGGCGAGTTCTACGATGTAACGAATGCGCCCATGGCTGTCGGTGAAAGGCGCGCGGAACGCTTCTTCGGCGCCGCGCCGGATCGCTCTTGCCATGGCATGTTCGGGCATGTCACGATGAAACGCCGGCACACGCGGTTCAGGCGTTTCTTTACGCTCCCCCCCCCCCACTAGCCGCGAAGGGTAGGATCAGGAGCAACAACGCTCCCAGCACGTTTGATTCTGGTTTCATCTTCTTCTCCCATGTTGTCGTTCGCTTCCTGGCCGCGCGGCACGCGTCGCAGGGCCAGGCTCCTAGAAGCGCTAGTCCCAACACCGCGTGCTGAGTGACGCAGGGCGCAGTGTAGCCACTCGAATGTCATGGTGCAATCGTGCATAGTCTCTTGTTGTTCTGGACCGTTTGTGCTAGCCGCGGCCGGGCGTCGGGTTTGACCGGGCTTGGCGGCGTGGCGATGCTTCACCCATAATGGGTAGGCTTGCTCACGACTTGCGAGGCCCTTCCTGTCCCCTTACCTCATGCTCGCCCTGCCGCCCCTCTTCTGGGCGGGGAATTGGGTCGTCGGTCGCGCTGTGCATGGCGACATGCCGCCCATGCTGCTGGGGCTTTTGCGCTGGAGCCTGGCCTTGCTGGTGATGCTGCCCTTTGCCTGGCCGCATCTCAAGCGCGACTGGGTGAAGCTCCTGGCGCAGCGGCGCGACCTCTTGCTCTTGGGCCTTCTGGGCACGGCCCTGCACAATGCCGTCACCTACCTGGGGCTCAACTTCACTACGGCCATGAACGGGCTAATGCTCAATTCCTTTCTGCCGGTGATGATCGTGGCGATCTCGTGGCTCCTTTACCGCGAGCGCCTGGCCGGCAGGCAATGGCTGGGCGTGTTGCTGTCGCTCGCCGGCGTGGGGGTGATCATCGCCCGCGGCGATTGGCGCACGCTGCAAGGCCTGTCCTTCAATCCGGGTGACCTCATCGTGGTGGCGGGCATGTTCATGTGGGCCTTTTACACCATCCTGGTAACGGCGCGCTCGCAATCCCTGCATCTCTTGTCTTTCCTCGCCGCCATCGCCTTGGTGGGCGTAGTGGCCATCCTGCCCTTGGCGCTGCTGGAGTACGCCTTAGGGTTTCGCGCCCGGTTTACGCCGCAAACCCTGGCCGCGGTGCTTTATGTCGGCATCCTGCCCTCCTTCGCGGGCTATGTGCTGTGGAATCGCGGCGTGGCCCTGGCGGGCGCCAACGTGGCGGGGCTATTCACCCATCTCATGCCGGTTTTTGGCGCCTTGCTCTCCTGGGTGTTTTTGGGCGAGGTCCTGCTGGGTTTCCACCTTTTTGGCTTCGCTCTCATCCTTGGCGGCATTGCCCTCACCACCCGCGGCCGCGCGCCGCCCGAAGATGGTTGACGCATGACAAAGCGGCGATAGACCATAGCGGTATCTTTTGTGGCCGAGCTTGGAAGAATCCTCCTGTGATGAATTGGCAAATCCACCGTGCCCTGGTCATCGCGCTGGCCTGCGCCGTGGTGCTGGCCGTGCCCGGCGCGGTACTCACCGTGCTCTGGGCCGATCTGGGTGCCACGCAACGCGAGCTGGTGGCGGCGCATCTCATCGAGCGCGCCGGTGTCATCGTCCTGGTGCTGGCCGCTGGCCTGGTGGGCGCGGGCATGCTGGTGGCCTGGACCTACCGCATCTGGGTGGGTGCTTTGCACAAGGCCAGCGAAAAAATCCAGATCATGCTCAGTGTCAACCGCGCCTTGCGGCTCTCCGACGAGGGACACGCGCAAATGTTCGCCCTGGCGGCGAGCATCAACCTCTTGGCCGATCAGCGCGACGCCCTCCAGGCCGATGTGGACCGCCAGATCGCCGTTGCCAAGGCCTCGGTGGAAGCCGAGCGCAATCGCCTGGCGGCGCTGATGTCGGAACTGGCGCAGAGCGTGGTGGTGTGCAACTTGGGCGGCAACGTGCTGCTCTACAATCAGCGCGCGCGGGCGCAGCTTGAACACGCCGCTGGGGGGGGCGGGCAATTGGGCACCGCCACGCTGGGGCTGGGGCGCTCGATTTTCGCGTTCATCGAGCGCGATCTGGTGGGTCACGCCCTCGATCAGATTCGCCAGCGCCTCGACAAAGGCGAAAAGCGGCCGGTGACGCATCTGGTCACCAGTACTCGCGCCGGACTGCTGATCCGCGTGCAAGTGGCGCCGGTGCTGGGCAAGGCGGCGGGCGAGGGTGCGCCCAGCATCGACGGCTACGTGCTGCTGCTGGAAAACGTCACCAAGGGCCTGGAAATTGAAGGCCAGCGCGACCAGTTGATCAGCGCTCTGACCGAGGGCAGTCGCGCGAGCCTGGGCAACATTCAGGCCGCGGTAGAGACGCTGGTCGATTACCCCGACATCGCCGCCGAGCAGCGCGCGCATTTTTTGCGCATCATTCACGATGAAGTGGCGAGCCTGGGCACGCGCATC
The DNA here is from genome assembly GCA_016192065.1 of Betaproteobacteria bacterium. GTDB lineage: Bacteria > Pseudomonadota > Gammaproteobacteria > Burkholderiales > Casimicrobiaceae > JACPUX01. The sequence goes on along the minus strand of JACPUX010000085.1, from coordinate 14,700 downwards.
AACACCGCTCATGCCGGCCTGGGGGACGCCATACGTACCCGCTGGCCACTGGAAGAGATGCTGGGCATAGACCTGGTGCAGGCGGCGGCGCGGCGCATCGACGAGCGCTGCGGCGTACCGGTGAAACTCGAAAGCGTGGACGAACACGCCTGGGTGAAAGTGGATAGCTTTACCGTGGTCCAGGCTTTTCACTATCTCGCCCAGCGTTTGCGCGACGAATACGAAGTGCGGGAAGTGCGCTTCGCGCTGCAAAAGTCCGGACGCCTGGTGGAGATCGATCTGATCTGGTCGGGCGTGGTGATGGGCAGCGAGACCCTTACCCTTTGGGAGACCGAAGCCATGAACACCGTCGGCGAGTTCCCGCCGCTGTCGCTGCGTGAGGTGGTGGCCCGGCACGACGGGGAAATGTGGTTTCAACGCGACAAGGCCACCCATCGCACCAGTTTTCGCCTGGTGCTGGCCAGCGCGGTACCGGCCGGCAGTTCCGCGGCCGAGGTGCTGCCGGTGGTCGAGGCGCGGCCGGCCTATTACGATTTCGACTTGTTCCGCCACCGCGAGGTCTCGCAGGAGCTCGAAGCGCGCAGTCTGGAAGAACTGGCCTACACCGCTTTCGACACCGAGACCACCGGCCTCGAACCCAGCGCCGGGGACGAGATCATTCAGATCGGCGCGGTGCGCATCCTCAACAATCGGCTCTTGCGCGACGAGGTGTTCGATCAGCTCGTCGATCCCAAGCGCGCCATGAAGGCGGAGTCCATCGCCATCCACGGCATTACCCCGGACCTGCTTCGCGGGCAGCCGGAGATCGCGCAGGTGCTGCCCGCCTTTCACGCGTTCTGTTCCGACACCGTGCTGGTGGCCCACAACGCGGCCTTCGACATGCGCTTCCTGGAGATCAAGGAGGCTTCCACCGGCGTACGTTTTCGCCAGCCGCTGCTCGACACCCTGATGCTTTCGGCGGTGGTCCATCCCGGCCAGGAGCTGCACCGCCTGGAGGTCATCGCCGAACGGCTGGGGGTCAATGTTGTGGGCCGGCACACCGCCCTGGGGGATGCCATGGTCACGGGGGAAGTGTTGCTGCGCCTGATTCCCTTGCTCAAGGCCCAGGGAATCGTTACGCTCGCGCAGGCACTGGCGGCGTCGCAGCAGACGCAGTTCGCGCAATTGCGCTACTAGAACGAAGACTGGGAAAGGGGCTGGCGTGGCCAACGAAGTGATCAGCGAGCGGACAGGCACCGGGTTCACCTCGATGCTGAGCCCGGTGAGTTCGGTGATTCGCAGAAGCCCGGTGACGGTGCCGATCGCCGCCACGGTGCGCGAAGCGCTGGGGGTCATGGACAAAATGCGCATCGGCTCGATCATCGTGGTCGATCCGGCCAACGGGTTGCCGCTGGGGATTTTCACCCTCCAGGATTTGCTGCGCCGGGTGGTACTGGAAGATGGCGACCTCGACCAGCCCATCGCCTACGTCATGACCGCCGGCTTGTTGACCCTGCGCCCCAACGCCACCGCCTACCAGGCGGCGCTGACCATGGCGCGGCGAGGTGTGCGCCATCTCCTGGTGGTGGATGCCGGCGGCAAACTCCTGGGCATCATTTCCCAGAACGATTTGTTCACCCTGCAAAGGGCCGGGGTCACCAATCTCAGCGAAGAAATCCGCACCGCTCCCGATGTCGCTGCCCTGCAGGCGGCGGCGCGGGAAATCCGGCGCCTGGCGGGGGCCATGCTGGCCCAGGGCACCGGTGCCGAAACCCTGACCCATTTCGTTTCCACCCTGAACGACGTGCTCACCTCGAGGGTGCTGGAACTGGTGCTCGACGAATACGAACTGCCGCCGGTGCACTGGTGCTGGATCGCCCTGGGCTCCGAAGGCCGACTCGAACAGACCTTCAGCACCGACCAGGACAACGGCATCATTTTCGAAGCCGAACGCCCCGAAGACGCCCCCGCCCTGCGCGAGAAATTCCTGCCCTTCGCGTTCAAGGTCAACACCATTCTCGACGCCTGCGGTTTCCCGCTGTGCAAGGGCAAGATCATGGCGAGCAACCCCGACTGGTGCCTGTCGCTGGCCGAATGGGAAAGAAAGTTCGCCGACTGGATCAATCGCCCCGAGCCCGAAGCGCTGCTTTCGGCTTCGATTTTTTTCGATTTCCGTGCCCTCTACGGCAACGCCGATCTGGCCGACCAATTGCGCGAGTGGTTGTCGCAGCATGCGCCGGCCAATCCCCTGTTCCTGCGCCACATGGGCCAGAACGCGTTGTCGGCACGGCCGCCACTGGGCCTGATTCGAGATTTCACCTTCGACGATTCCAAGGAGTTCCCGCACACCCTGGAGCTCAAACTCTACGGCGCGCGGCCCTTCATCGATGCGGCACGCATTCTCGCCCTGGCCAACCAGGTGGCGGAAACCAGTACCGCGCAGCGCCTGCGCGCCATCGCCGACCAGGCTGCCTGGGGCACCGACGATCTGGCGGCGATGATCGAGGGTTTCTATTTCATTCAGCTCTTGCGCCTGCGCAACCAGGCCAACTCCGACCCCAAAATCCACCCCAACCGCATCGACCCGGAACAATTGAATGAACTGGACCGGCAAATCCTCAAGGAAGCGTTCAAGCAGGGGCGCAAACTTCAGCAGCGCCTGGCACTGGATTACAAGCTCGATTACTGACGCGAATGTGCCTCGGGGCAGTGCACAGCATGGTCCAGGCCGCTCGGGTGGATTGAGGCCCACGGGGCCGATTCAACCGGAATTGGCGGAAGACCCGGGGGCAAGGGGGCGAAAGAGGAGCAACGGTGGATTCGCGCGCGCGGCGCAAGCTTAATCCACCCTGCGCGGCTTGACGATTGATCCCGGAAGGAGCGGGCTTGCCCGCGCACTCCTTTTTTCGGAAGGACGACACCACAGTGCTTCGCGGCCAAGGCCGCAGTTGCACCGCGACCGGTTTCCGGTCTAGATGGACGGGCTGGTCAGTGCAGCCGATGCTCCAGCACGTAGCCCACGCCGGGCACGGTGCGCACGGTGATGGGGGTGGCGTCGAGCTTGCGGCGCAGGCGGTGGATGCAGACTTCGACGGCGTTGATGCTCGCGTCGGCGGCGAAGTCGTAGCTGTGGTCGAGCAAGAGATCCTTGCGCACCGGGCGGCCGAACTGCTTCCAGAGCACTTCGATCATGGCAGTTTCGCGCGCTGACAGTGCAATCGCCTGGCCCTGGCAGACCAGGCGCCGGGTCCTGGTGTCGAAGTGCACCGGACCCGGGTCCGGTGGATCGAGGCTGTCGGCGGCGCGGCGCAAAAGTGCCTGCACCCGGGCGCGCAACTCGGCGAGATTGAAGGGTTTGCAGACAAAATCATCGGCACCCAGATCGAGGCCCTTGACGCGCGAGTCGAGGGTGCTGTTGGCGGACAAGATGATCACCGGCACCGAGCGACTGCGCCCCCGCAGACGTTGCAAGACTTGAAAACCATCGAGCGCGGGCAGCCCCAGATCGAGAATCACCAGGTCGAAACTCTGATCTTGCAGTGCAGCATCGGCGTCGCGCCCGCTCTCCGCCAGATCGACCGCGAAACCCTGGCCACGAAAGGCGACGCACAACGCTTCGCCGATCGACGGATCATCTTCAGCAACCAGTATCCGCATCCCCCAACTCCTTTGCTGCCGCGGCTCGCAGCCCCGATCGAGCAATATTTGCTGCGCTGCAATAACTGGCGTCAAACGCCCGCGCGCGGCTGCCGTAGCTTGGCAGTTTGATTTGGATTTGGCAAGCGCGATGCGCGGTCAGTGAATCGGGCGGCCGACAAATGCGGCGGTGTAAGTTTGCTGTAAGCTGACCCGGAGTAGCATACGCGCGGCAAGTCATGCTCTGGAAATCCGTGAGGGGGTGACCGGAGGTCTTCGTCGGATGTTCTTCGTCGAAATGGTTTGGTAGTCATGAAGGAGGAGTTATGCAGCTCACGCAGAAGCATCAGGAGTATTGGTCAAGGAACCTCAAGATCACGGCCTTGCTGCTGTTCATCTGGTTCTTTGTCACGTTCGTGGTTGGCTGGTTCTCGCGCGAATTGGCCGGCGTCACCGTTCTGGGCTTTCCACTGCCCTTCTATATGGCCGCGCAGGGGTCTTTGATCGTCTACGTCGCCATCATTTGGTACTACGCCCGGTACATGAACAGTCTCGACATCGAGTACGGTGTTCACGAAGGGGAGGAATGAAATGGCCACGGCCCAAAAGACCTTCAAGCAGCAACTGACCAAGTATTATGGTTTCTACACTGGGGGCTTCGTCGCCTTCGTAATCGTCCTGGGGATCCTCGAGGCCATGGGAGTTACTCCCAAGGTGCTGGGATATTGCTTCCTGGTCGCGACCATCGGCCTTTACGCCGGCATTGGCGTGATGAGCCGTACCGCGGACGTGTCGGAGTATTACGTCGCCGGCCGCAAGGTGCCCGCCTTCTTCAACGGCATGGCCACCGGTGCGGATTGGATGAGCGCCGCTTCGTTCATCGGCATGGCCGGTACTTTGTACGCGACCGGGTATAGTGGTCTGGCCTTCGTCTTGGGCTGGACCGGCGGATATTGCCTGGTGGCGCTGTTCCTCGCGCCTTACCTCAGGAAATTCGGCCAATTCACCATTCCCGACTTTCTGGGCGCTCGGTACGGCGGCAACATCCCCCGCACCATCGGCGTCGTTGCGGCAATCATCTGTTCCTTCACCTACGTGATCGCCCAGATCTACGGCGTGGGCATCATCACCGCCCGGTTCACCGGCCTGGATTTCGGCATCGGGGTGTATGTGGGCCTGGCCGGTATTCTGGTCTGTTCCTTCCTCGGTGGCATGCGCGCGGTGACCTGGACTCAGGTGGCGCAATACATCATTCTGATCGTCGCCTACATGATTCCGCCGGTGTGGTTGGCGGTAAAGCAGACTGGCACGCCGATTCCGCAATTGGTTTATGGCTATCAGCTCCAGAAAATCACCGATCGCGAAAAGGTCCTGAACGATGCGGCCTCTCCCGCGGGCGCCAAGGAAGCCGAAGTCCGGAAATTGCTCAAGGACAAGGCTGCCGCCGCCGAAGCCGCGCTGAAAGATCCGGCAAAAGCCTTTGCCGACGGCAAGGCCGCTGCTGAGAAGCGGGTCGCGGACGCCAAGGCGAGCAACGCTTCGCCCGACGACATCAAGAAAGCCGAGGCTGCGCTGGCCAAGTTCCCGAAGGATGCTGACGCCGCCAAGGCGCAGTGGACCAAGGAGAAGGGCCTTGCTGCCCGAGCGGGCCCCGTAAAAGCCCACGCCGAAGCCTTTGCCGGAGCGGATGACGCCGCTCGCGACAAGTCCCGCCGCAACTTCCTGGCGCTGATCCTCTGTCTGATGGTCGGTACCGCGGCGCTGCCACACATTCTGATGCGCTACTACACCACGCCCAGCGTGAAAGAGGCGCGGCAGTCGGTGTTCTGGTCGCTGTTCTTCATCTTCCTGCTTTACTTTACTGCGCCTGCTTTGGCGGTACTGGTCAAATACGAGGTCTACCACAACGTGGTGGGCGGTTCGTTTGCCGCCTTACCGGGCTGGGTTGCGAACTGGGCCAAGGTCGATCCGACGCTGATGAACATCAGCGACTGGAACGGCGACGGCATCATCCAGCTTGCGGAAATCGTCATCGGCGGCGACTTGATCGTGTTGGCCACACCGGAAATCGCCGGTCTGCCCTATGTGATCTCCGGTCTGGTGGCTGCGGGCGGTTTGGCCGCGGCGCTGTCCACCGCCGACGGTCTCTTGCTGACCATCGCCAACGCGCTGTCGCACGACGTGTATTACAAGATGATCGACCCGCATGCTCCGACCACTCGCCGTCTGGCCATCGCCAAGACCTTGCTGTTGATCGTGGCCGTGATCGCGGCGTACGTGACCTCCTTGAAACCGGGCAACATTCTGTTTCTGGTGGGCGCGGCCTTCTCGCTGGCGGCCTCGGGCTTCTTCCCGGCGCTGGTCTGCGGGGTGTTCTGGCGGCGTGCCAACAAGCTCGGTGCCATTCTCGGCATGTCGCTGGGGCTGGGGGTTTGTATCTACTACATGGTCAAGACCTATGCGTTCTTCGGCGGGGTCGCGGCCAATGAGTGGTTCGGCATCAGCGCGATTTCCGCAGGCATCTTCGGCATTCCCGCGGGCTTCCTTGGCGTGATCATCGGTACCCTGATCTCGCCGGCGCCTTCGAAGGATGTCCAGGAACTGGTCGACCACGTTCGGTACCCGAACCTGGAAGGCGATATCAATACGCAAGGAACTTAAGCTCCGTTTCACTAGTAGTCGATTCAAAGGCCCGGGCAACCGGGCCTTTTTTTTTCGATCGGTGAGCCCTGGACGCACTCTCCCTGGCCACGGCCACGCTGTAGCGGTAGGGTGGATTGAGCGCGCGCAGCGCGCGAATCCACCGCGCCGGTGGTGATTCGGATGCGGTGCGCGGCGATGCCGGGCACTAGTTGGATTCGGCCCTGCGGGCCTTAATCCACCCTAGGGGTTGGAAGCGGTGGGTGGGGCGCGGGGTGAAACGAGCGGCGTGCGCGCGCGCGGTTCCCCCGATCGGGGAACGCTGGAGCGCGCTGGCATGCTGGTCCATGGGAGACGGTGAGCAAATGATGGTTCGTCATTCCGGCACAGACCGGCATCCCGGATTCCGACGAACGGGTCACCGGTCTTCACCGGTGTGACTGCCTGGCCAGCGGTTCCCTAGTACGACAACCCATAGGTTTGCGTACCTGCCGAGACGCGCATCCGCGCGCCGAGGGCGCGAAGCGAACCGCAGCCATAGCCGTAGCTCTGGCGAGGATGAGCGACAAAGAAATCGGCGCTGCGGGGCGCGTCGAACATAGCGAAACTTATGGGTTGTCGTACTAGACCCGCAGATCTTTGACCAGATGCGCCAAATCGGGCCGATCCGCTTCCTGGATGACGCGCCGGCAATTGATGGGGTCGATGCGGTGCAGGTGCATGATGACGCTTTCCACCTTGTCCCGCTCGCCCAGGGCGAAGTGCGCCATGGCGGCGGTGTACCAGAGGTGACCATTGCGCGGCTGCAGCAAGCACGCTTCCTGAATCGCCTGCAGCGCCTCGCGGTGTTGCCCGAGCTTGGCGTGGGCGTGGCCCAGGCCATACCAGGCGCGATCGAGTTTGCGGTTCTTCGCCACCGCTTCATTGAAGGCTTCAACCGCGGCTTGGTGCTGGCCGTTCTGGTCGAGCAGGTACCCCAGGTTGTAGAACATGTCGGCATCCTTGGGCGCAAGTCGAGCAGCCGTCTGAAAGTGCTCGATGGCCAGCGCCAGGTGCTGGTCCTTGGCATATAGGGCGCCCAGGCAGGCATGCGCCCGGGCGAAGTTCGGTTGCGCCGCCAACGCCATGCGGTATTCGGTCATGGCACGTTCGGGTTGCTTGAGCTTCTCGAAGAAGTAGGCGCGGAAGAAATGCTGCCAGTGGACGAGGTTCACGGGAGAATCCAGAAAGAAGGCGAGGCAGCGCGCATTATGGGGGCTCAAGGCCACAGGAACAAGGTTTTCAGGCCCCTTCCGGGCGAGATTTTTCGGGCGCATGAAGGTATCATCCAGGCTTGGTTTCTGGACAAGGCGGCGCATGGAACACCCAATTTTGTATCTCTGGAGCGCCCTGCGCGCGATCACCGAAGTGGCCGGCTACACCTTCATCGGCCAAGGAGTGCTGGCGCTGTTCGCGGGAGCGAATCGCGAGCGCAATTTCGTCTATCAACTCTTGCGCGCGGTGACCAATCCGATCGTCAAAGTGGTGCGCTTCGTGACCCCCAAAATCATCGCCGATCAGCACATGCCGCTGGTGGCTTTTTTTGTGATTTTCTGGCTGTGGGTCGCCTTCGGTATGCTCAAGCACCAGTACTGCCTGCAACACGGGCTCGCCTGCTATCCGCAGCCCTAGTGTCTCAACCCAAAAGTTTGCGTACAGGCCCAGACGCGTATCCGCGCGCCGAGGGCGCGAAGCGAACCGCAGCCATAGCCGTAGCTATGGCGCGGAGGAGCGACCAAGCCATTGGCGATGCGGGACGCGTCGAACATAGCGAAATTTATGGGTTGAGACCCTAGGCGCCAGGAAATTCAACGAACTGGGCCCCGGCCCGCGCGGTCCAGCGGCCATTGAGCGAGGCGCCGACCTGCACCGGCGCGACGGTCTCAAGCGGTGCTGTCCTAGGACCCACCCCAGCGCCGGTGCAGCGCCGCGGTGGCCGCGCCGTGGACAGCGTCCTTTTCCTGCGCGCCGGCGATGGCGACATCGAGATCCTTGAGGCGCCCGTCTTTCAAACCGTAGATCCAGCCGTGAACCACCAGTTCCTGGCCACGTGACCAGGCATCGCGCACGATGGTGGTGTTGACCACGTTGCGCACCTGCGCGATGACGTTGAGTTCGCACAGGCAGTCCCAGCGCGCCTGATCGTCGGGCAGGGCGGCCAGCAGTTCGGCGTGCCGATCGCGCACGTCCTGGATGTGGCGCAGCCAGTTGTCGATGAGGCCCAATTGCTGGCCCGCCAGCGCGGCGCGCACGCCGCCGCAGCCATAGTGGCCGCAAACGATGAGATGCCGGGTGCGCAAGACCTCGACCGCGTATTGCATCACCGAGAGGCAATTGAAGTCGGTGTGCACCACGACATTGGCGACATTACGATGCACGAACACTTCGCCCGGCTGCAAGCCGGTGATCTGGTTCGCCGGCACGCGGCTGTCCGAACAGCCGATCCACAAGTATTGCGGGCTTTGCAGATGCGAGAGCCGGGCGAAGAAAGTCGGATCCGCGCGCGCGGTGTCGGCCGCCCAGCGTTCGTTGTTTTCAAAAAGCGGCTTGAGATGGTCCACGGGCTTGCGTTCCAAGGCAGCGCAGATTGACGCCGTCACACCGGTGAAGGCCGGTGTCCGGTTGTTTGAAGTTCCTGGATTCCGGCTTGCGCCGGAATGACGAATCCTGCTTCGATCAGCGTCTCCCTAACTCACCGCGCGGCAATCGCGGCCGTACTGATCGTCAAAGCGCACGATATCGTCTTCACCCAGGTATTCGCCGCTTTGCACTTCGATCATGATCAGCGGCACGATGCCCGGGTTGGCGAGCCGGTGCTTGTGCCCGGCGGGGATGAAGGTGGATTCATTCACTCGCACCAGTATTCGCCGCTCGTCGTTGAGCACCTCGGCGGTGCCGGAAACGACGATCCAGTGCTCGCTGCGATGGTGGTGCATTTGCAGCGACAAGGCGTGACCGGGCCGCACTTCGATGCGCTTGATCTTGAACTGCGGGCCTTCCTGCAAGACCGTGTAACTGCCCCAGGGGCGGCTGACCGTGCGGTGTTCGCGGTAGGCTTCGTGGGCGCGCGCCTTGAGCTCGCCCACCACCTCCTTGACGCGCTGCAACTGGCTGCGATGTGCCACCAGCACCGCGTCGGCGGTGTCCACGATCACCAGATCGTCCACCCCCACGGTGGCGACCACGCGGCCGTCGCTCTGGGTGTAGGTATTGCGCGATTCGATGTGTACGGCCTCGCCGGAAGCACGGTTGCCCGCGGCGTCGGCGGCGACGAACTCGGCCACCGCTTCCCAGGAGCCGATGTCGCTCCAGTCGAATTCGCCCGGCACCACGGCGACGTTTGCAGCCCGCTCCATGATGGCGTAATCGATCGATATGTCCGGCAGGGCGGCGAAAGCCTTGGCCTCCAATTCCACCATGCCCTGCGGTCCCATGGTGCTGGCCTCGAGCGCCTGGCGGGCCGGTCCCAAAACCTCTGGGGCATGCGCGGCAAACGCCGCCAGGAGGTCGCCTACGGTGCAGCAGAACATCCCGGAGTTCCAGAGGAAGCGACCGCTGGCGAGGTACTCGCGGGCCTTCTCCAAGCTGGGCTTCTCGACAAAACGCCGAACCGCGCAGTCACCGGCGTCATCCAGCGGTTCACCGCATTCGATATAGCCGAAGCCGGTCTCCGGATGGGTGGGCCGGATGCCGAAGGTCACCAGGCGGCCTTGGCTGGCCAGGCTCGCGGCGTGGTTCATGGCGCGGGCGAAGGCGGCCAGGTCCTGAATCAAATGGTCGGCGGGAAGGACCGCCAGTACGGTTTCGGGCGGGTGTTCGCGCGCCGCCCAAAGTGCCGCCAGGGCTACGGCCGGGGCGGTATTGCGCCCGAAGGGCTCGAGCAGATAGCGATGGTTCGCCAGATCCGGCTGTACCGTGGTGTATTCGTCGCGCGTACGAAAGAAGTAATCGCGATTGGTGACGGTGAGGATATTGGTGACCTGCGGCAAGGCATTGGCGCGCAGGAGCGTCTTGGCGAGCAGGCTCTGACCGTCGGGAAGATGCATGAAAGGCTTGGGCGAGGTCTCGCGCGACACCGGCCAGAGCCGGGTTCCGGCACCGCCGGAAAGAATGATGGGCAGGATTCCCACGGTCGATCATGAGAGGTTGGAAGTGGCGCCATTCTAGCCCATCTCGGGTCGCTGGGCGCCGCCGCCCAGGGCCGTGTCAGCCCGGTTGCGATTCGGCGAAGGTTTCAGAGTTTCGCGGGGGTGGTCGCTGGCGCCGACCCGAGGCAGCGTCGCGCCGCCAGCACCGCCTGCAAGCGATTGCGGACCCGCAGTTGGCGAAAGATGGCGCCAAGGTGGTTCTTGACCGTGCCTTCGGTGAGCCCCAGCCGGAGGCAGATATCGCGGGTGGCATGGCCTTCGGCGAGCAGCGTCAGCACCTCGCGCTGCCGAGGCGTGAGCTCCGGTTGGGCGAGCCGGATGCGCTCCAGCGCGGGCGCCAGGAAGCTGCCATCCAGCCCGCCAGGGGGCAAAAACAAACCACCCGCGACCACCGCGCGCAGCGCACGCAGTAGTTCCTCCGCCGGCATGGCGCCGGAGACGATGCCGCGTACGCCCCTCGCCAGCCACGCGCGGAAGGTCTCGGCGTCGGGCTGATCGACCACCACCAGGACCGGCAGCGCGGCAAAGCGCCGACTGAGCATTTGCGGCAGTGCGTATTGATCCTGCGTGGCAACCCGCGCATCGAGCAGGCAACAGCAAATGTCGCGGTCGCATTCCAGCAATGCCAGGGCCTCGCCGACACGTCGCGCTGGCAACATGCGCAGGTCCGCCCCCGCGGCGAAGGCGTGACGTTCGAGGATGGATCCAAGCCGGCTGTCTGGATCGATGCCGAGAATCTTCATCGCTGCTCCCCGCGCTGTCACTCGGGCGAGACGATACGTGGCGGGACCGGTGGTGGCAACGGGACAATTCTGCAAGTCGCTCATGCACTATTGCGCAGCGGCGGACGACGCCCGGTGGGCGAGGCAAGCTAAAATGAACGCCGAAGCCGATGGCTGCAACTCACGGCCGCTGACCAATCACTGGGGAGTGAACATGAACAAGAATCTCGGGTGCACCACGGGCCTTCTGGTCGCTTGTCTCGTGGGTCTGGCGGGCACCGCGAGTGCCGGCCAGCGCATTGACCTACCGGTGTCCGTGGGAGTGGTCAATTACGACCAGCACGGGTTCATCAATATCGCCGGAGAGGTGCGCAACACCAGCTCGATCTGGGTCTGCTCGCCGCGCATTGAGGTCGCCTTGCGCGATGCCTCGGGCAAGCCGCTGGGCGTGCAATCAGTATTCACCGAGGCGAAGAAGGACGCCGGTCTCGATGGTGGCGACGGCGTTTACGCCGAGCGCGTCTTTGTGCCCCCAGGGGAAGTCGCGGTCTTTCACTACCTGCGGGACCAAACCAAAGTCAAGGGCGCCCCGCCCGCCAGCCACCTTATCAAGGCCAGCGCTGGCGAGTGCCCGGCCGCGCGCACGGCGATGCAAGTGATGGAGGTCAAGGCCGATCGCAATGCCGATGGTTTTTATCGCGTACGCGGCATGCTCAAGAATGTCGGCACCGGTCCCTGTCGCTCGCCCCGAGCGGTGATCGGGCTCTATCGTGCCGATGGCAAGATTGTGATCGCCCGCGAGGAGACCCCCGATGCGATGTTCCAGAAGGTCCTCAGGCCCGGTCAGCGCGTGGCCTTCGAGTTTCGCACCCTTGATGACGCCAAACTCGTCGCCAAGAGCCAGGCTTGGGGCGACTGCAATTGGCCAGAATAGGCATCGAAAGTCAGGGATCCAGCCAAGTTCATTGAGGCGGCGAGCGCCGGATTCCGCAAGACGCAGCGAACCGAATGCCGGCGTTCCCCGTTGTGGCAGGCTTGAGCAGCGCTGCTTTTCGATCTTCGCCGCGGTGGCGCGATCGCGGCACCACCATCGCTGGTCTTCGCCGCTCATCCACCGCATGAACGAGCGCTCGCGATCATGAATACACTACTCAGCCTTCTGAGCCACGTGGGCGCCGCCGCCGTGGCCATGCTGCTGCTCTTGCTGCTGGTCGCCGGGGCCACCGCCAGGCTGGGTGCGGCGGGCATGGAGCGGGTGTTGCTGGGGCTGGCGTTTGGGGATCTGCTGATCGCCGCGCTGGCGGTCTGGCTCTTCTGCCGCCGAGTGGCCGCGGCCTCCGGCAGCACCCTCGCCTGGGGGCTGGCGGCGGCAGTGCTGATGCTGATCGTGCTCGTGCTGGTGGCGCTGATCTCAATGGTGGCGGCCAACCGCTAAGGAGATGCCGGTCAATTCAGTTTTGATCATTCGGGCTTCGTCACGCCGGTTTGGCTGCGCCGGGGAAAGCCGGAAAGCGGGGTCGTCGACGAACTGGACCCCGAGCTTAGCCGATCTGACGCCTCTGCTTCGCGCTTTCTTGTCGGCGGGTGCCCGACGCGGGGCCACGATCCGAAGCTTGTCGTATATTCAAATGATGATTAGAATATGGCCTCTGGAGTGGGCGAGGCGGGACGTCCGCCAACGATTGTTGGTCGAGGAGGTGTTTGATGGGCCAGATTCTCTTTATCATCAACGAAGGTCCCTACGGCAGTGAGCGGGCTTATAACGCCTTGCGCCTTGCCGGTGCTCTGGCGGGCAAGGAAGGTCAAGGCGTCCGGGTCTTTCTCATGGCCGATGCCGTGGCTTGTGCCAAGTCCGGCCAGAAGGTACCCGAAGGCTATTACAATGTGCAGCTCATGTTGGGCAAGGTGTTGCGCCATGGTGAGCTCGCTTTGTGCGGCACCTGCATGGATGCACGCGGGCTGGCCGAGAGCGAAGTCCTTGAGGGTGCGCGACGTTCGACCCTGGCGGAGCTGGCGGCGTGGACGGCGGACGCCGACAAGGTACTGGTGTTCTGAGTGAAGCCTCCGGTCTACCTCGACTACAACGCCACCACGCCGATTGACCCGCAAGTGGCTGAGGCGGTGTGGCCGTTCTTCCACGAGCGCTTCGGCAATCCCTCGTCCGCACATGTCTATGGGCGGCAGGCGGCGCAGGCGGTCCACGATGCGCGCGGGGAACTCGCCCGGCTGGTCGGAGCGCAGGCGCAGGAAATCGTCTTCACCGCCTGCGCCACCGAGGCGAACAACCTGGCCCTGCTGGGCGCCGCCCGCGCCGCGCCCGCGGGGAAGCGCCACCTCATCATCAGTGCCATCGAGCATCCGGCGGTGACGGCGCCAGCGCGCGAGTTGGAACGACAGGGTTGGCGCCTCAGCGTGGTTCCGGTGGATGCCTGGGGCCGAATCGATCCAGCGCGCGTTGCCGAGGCCTTCGCCGCCGACACCGCCCTGCTCTCGATCATGCACGCCAACAATGAGATCGGCACCCTGCAGCCGATCGCGGCGATCGCGGGCCAAGCGCGCGCCCGGGGGATTCTGGTGCATACCGACGCTGCCCAGTCGGCGGGGAAAGTACCGCTCGACGTGGCGGATCTCGGCGTCGATTTGCTCACTCTCGCGGGCCACAAGTTCTATGCGCCAAAGGGGATCGGCGCCCTCTATGTACGCAGCGGCACGCCGCTGTCACCCATACTATTCGGCGCCGAGCAGGAGCGGGGCGTCCGACCCGGCACTGAAAACGTGCCCGGCATCGTGGCCATCGGCGTGGCCGCGCGACTCGCCCGCGAGCGTTTGGGCAGCGCCCGAGTGAAGCTTGCCGGCCTGCGCGATCGTCTCTTGATGGATCTCGGCCAAGGCATACCCGGATTGATTCGCAATGGCCATCCCGTGCATTGCCTGCCCAATACCTTGCACGTCTCCTTTCCCCATGTCACCGGGCGCGCGGTGTTGCAAGCCGCCGAGAAGGATGTCGCGGCCTCCCTCGGTTCCGCTTGCCACAGCCTGGAGCAGGCGGTGAGCGGCGTGATGGCGGCGATCGGTGCCGACGCTTCAAGGGCAGCCGGCGCGCTGCGGCTTTCGGTGGGTTGGCCCAGCACCGAGGCGGAAATCGAGCGCGCCGCCGCGACCCTGATCAGCGCGTGGTGGAGTCTCGCCGGAAACTGAGTCGCCGGGGGTGGCGTGGCTCGAGATCGTGCCGCAGGAGACGCGCTTGACCCTAGTGTCTCAACCCATAAATTTCGCTATGTTCGACGCGTCCCGCATCGCCGATGGCTTGGTCGCTCATCCTCGCCATAGCTACGGCTATGGCTGCGGTTCGCTTCGCGCCCTCGGCGCGCGGAGACGCGTCTCGGCATGTACGCAAACTTATGGGTTGAGACACTATTGACTCGGCACGATAATACTTGAATTATCTGAATTAGCCCCCATGTTGGTTGGATGGAAAAAGACGACGCAAGATATTCGACAATGGAGCAACTGCACGAGCGGCGCAAGCAAGTGGT
>JACPUX010000084.1 GCA_016192065.1 Betaproteobacteria bacterium | reverse complement strand
CCTTGGGACGGCCCGGCGGGGGTGGACGAACCTTCCCCCCGGCCCCCTTCCCGGGGAAGGGGGTGAGTGTGGTTCGCGGGCTGCGCCCGCTCCGGTGATGGGCGTGCGCCCCCTTGGGACGGCCCGGCGGGGGCGCTCATGCGATGATTCCTTCGGTGGCTGGTGGGCGGCTTCGGGTGCCGAAAACGGCGGTGCCCAGACGCACCATGGTTGAGCCTTCGGCGATGGCCGCTTCGAGATCGGCGGACATGCCCATGGACAGGGTATCGAGTGCCAGGCCTTGGGCGCGCGCCTCGGCCCAGAGGCGGCGCAGCGTGGCGAACTGGGCGCGCTGCGCGGTGGGTTCGGGGGTGGGTTCGGCGATGCCCATGAAGCCGCGCAGCCGCAAACCGGGCAGCCCCACCACGGCTTGCGCCAGGGCCAGGGCCTGGCCGGGAGCCACGCCGCTCTTGGTGCCTTCGCCGCTGATGTTCACTTGTACGCATACCGACAGCGGGGGCAGAGCTTGCGGCCGCGCGGCGGCAAGTCGTTCGGCGATCTTGAGGCGTTCGATGGAATGCACCCAGGCGAAGTGTTCGGCCACCGCGCGAGTCTTGTTGCTTTGCAGGGGTCCGATGAAATGCCACTCGAGACCGGAAAGGTCGGCCAGCGCGGCGATCTTGGGCAGGGCCTCCTGCAGGTAGTTCTCGCCGAAGGCGCGTTGGCCCGCGGCATAGGCGGCGCGGATCGACTCGGGCGGGAAAGTTTTGCTGACCGCCAAGAGCGAGGTTTCTCCGGGCGCCCGCCCGCAAGCCCGCAAGGCGGCATCGATATGCTGTCTGCATGCTTGCACCGCTGGTGCGATTGGGCTCATAATGGGCCGCTGCCGTAGGGGAATCGTGTGCTCGGAAATCAAGCCAGGCAAGGCTTGGCGGGGACTGTCTGCTGCCGGGGATTATAATGGATATCGCGGAACTGCTCGCGTTTGGCGTCAAGAACAAAGCATCGGACCTTCACCTTTCCTCGGGTCTGCCGCCCATGATCCGGGTCCATGGCGACATCCGGCGCATCAACCTGCCGCCCATGGAGCACAAGGATGTGCACGGCATGGTGTACGACATCATGTCCGATTCGCAGCGCAAGGCGTACGAGGAGAATCTCGAGTGCGACTTCTCCTTCGCCATTCCCAACCTGGCGCGCTTTCGGGTCAACGCTTTCGTACAGGACCGGGGCGCAGCGGCGGTGTTCCGGACCATTCCCTCGAAAGTGCTCTCGCTCGAGGATCTGAACGCGCCGCGCGTCTTCGCCGAGATCTGCGGCAAACCGCGCGGCCTGGTGTTGGTTACCGGCCCCACGGGTTCGGGCAAATCCACCACCCTGGCGGGTATGGTCAACCACGTCAACGAAAACGTTTATGGCCACATCCTCACCATCGAGGACCCCATCGAATTCGTCCACGAAAGCAAGAAGTGCCTGATCAACCAGCGTGAGGTCGGGCCGCAGACCCTGTCATTTTCGAACGCCCTGCGCTCGGCCTTGCGCGAAGACCCGGACTACATTCTGGTGGGCGAAATGCGCGACCTCGAAACCATCCGTCTGGCGCTCACCGGCGCCGAAACCGGCCACTTGGTGTTCGCCACCCTGCATACCTCGTCCGCGGCCAAGACCATCGACCGGATCATCGACGTCTTTCCGGCCGCGGAAAAAGACATGGTGCGCTCCATGCTCTCCGAATCGCTGCAGGCGGTGATCTCGCAGACCCTGTTGAAGACCAAGGACGGGCAGGGCCGCGTTGCGGCGCACGAAATCATGCTGGGCACCCCGGCCATCCGCAACCTCATCCGCGAGAACAAGGTGGCGCAGATGTATTCCTCGATCCAGACCGGCCAGGCCCTGGGCATGCAGACCCTGGACCAGTGTCTCTCGGACCTGGTGCGCCGCAATGTGATTTCTCACGCCGAAGCGCGGGTGCGCGCGGTGAACAAGGACGCATTCCTCGGCTAGCGTCGCCTTCGAGGCGCCGGGTCAGCCCATCTAGAGGTCGATCATGGAACGGGAACAGGCAACCAAATTCATCCACGAACTGCTTGAACTGGTGGTCAAGCAGAACGCCTCGGACCTCTTCATCACCGCGGGTTTTCCGCCGGCGATCAAAATCGATGGTCGCATCACTCCGGTGTCCAAGCAACCGCTGTCGCCCCAGCACACCATCGCGCTGGCGCACGGCATCATGAACGACAAGCAGGCCTCGCAGTTCGAAGCCACCAAGGAGTGCAATTTCGCCATCAGCCCGGCCGGGCTGGGGCGGTATCGTTGCAACGCCTTTTTGCAACAGGGGCGGGTGGGTATCGTGCTGCGGACCATCACCACCACCATCCCCGAGGTCGAGGAACTTGGCCTGCCCTCGATCCTGCGCGACGTGATCATGACCAAGCGGGGCCTGGTGATTTTCGTCGGCGCCACCGGCTGCGGCAAATCGACTTCCATGGCCTCACTGCTGGAGCATCGCAACCGCAATAGCTACGGCCACATCATCACCATCGAAGACCCGATTGAATTCGTCCACGACCACAAGAACTGCATCGTCACCCAGCGCGAAGTGGGGGTGGACACCGATTCCTGGGAAATGGCGCTGAAGAACTCCCTGCGCCAAGCGCCCGATGTCATCCTGATCGGCGAAATCCGCGACCGCGAGACCATGGATTTCTCCATCGCCTTCGCCGAAACCGGCCACCTGTGCCTGGCCACCCTGCACGCCAACAACACCAACCAGGCGCTAGACCGGATCATCAACTTCTTCCCCGAAGAGCGGCGCTCGCAGCTTCTGATGGACCTCTCCCTCAACGTGCGCGCCTTCGTGTCGCAGCGGCTGTTGCCGCGGCGGGACGGCCGCGGCCGGGTGCCGGCGGTGGAAATCATGCTCAATTCGCCGCTGATCGCCGATTTGGTCTTCAAAGGCGATGTGCATGAGATCAAGGAGATCATGAAGAAGTCGCGCGAGCTGGGCATGCAGACCTTCGATCAGGCGTTGTTCGATCTCTACGAGGCGGGCCTCATCACCTACGAAGATGCCCTGCGCAACGCCGATTCGTTGAACGACCTGCGGCTCACCATCAAGCTGCGCGGCAAGGAGGCGGCCGAGCGCAACCTGCTCTCCGGCACCGAGCACCTGGGCATCGTCGAGTAAGCCCGCGATCTTCACCTCGTCCCCGCCTCGAAGCCACGTCCGCAAAGGGGCCTTGCCGTTCCGCGGGGGCCGGGTCCGGGGTCAAAAGCTGCTAGAATTCCGAGCATCCCCAAGCGGGTTCTTCGCACCATGGCCGGCCTCAACGAAAACACTCCCATCCCCGTCGAAATCAAACTGCACCAGGTCTCACGGGTGATGGAAATCACCTTTGACGATGGCCTCAAGGCCGAACTGAGCTTCGAGTTCCTGCGCGTGTATTCGCCCTCCGCCGAGGTGCGCGGGCACGGCCCAGGGCAGGAGACGCTGCAAACCGGCAAGCGCGAAGTCGAGATCAGCACGCTCGAAGCCATCGGCCATTACGCGGTGCGCCCCAGTTTTTCCGACGGGCATGATTCGGGCATCTATTCCTGGGATTATCTCTACGGCTTGGCCCGTGATCACGAGGCCCTGTGGGTGCAGTACCTGGAGCGCCTCGAAAAAGCCGGCGCCAGCCGTGATTCCCCCTTTGGCGGACTGCGGCCCACCCCGGCCCGGAGTTGCGGCCATGGCTGAGCCGCTGATGCGGCCAGACGCCGCGCCGACCACCCACTTCGGCTACCAGGAGGTACCCGCCCCGGAAAAAGCCGGCCGAGTGCGCGAGGTGTTCGATTCCGTGGCCCAGCGCTACGACCTGATGAACGACCTGATGTCCGCCGGCCTGCATCGGCTTTGGAAGCGCTTCGCCGTGCAGGCCAGCGGGGTTCGTCCAGGGGCGCGGGTACTCGATCTGGCAGGCGGCACCGGTGACCTCACCCGGCTCTTTCTTGAGCGCGTCGGCGCCCAGGGCGAGGTCTGGCTCACCGACATCAATGCCGCCATGCTCGCCGTGGGGCGCGACCGGTTGCTCGACGCCGGCCGGGTGATCCCAGTGGTTCAGTGCGACGCCGAGAAGCTGCCCTTTCCTGACCATCATTTCGACTGCGTCAATATCGCCTTTGGGCTGCGCAACGTCACTCGCAAGGAGCGGGCGCTGGCGGAGATGCGGCGTGTGCTGCGCCCCGGCGGCGCGGCCCTGGTGCTCGAGTTCTCAAAGGTCTGGGAGCCCCTGCGGCCGGCCTATGATTGGTACAGCTTTAGCGTGCTCCCCCGCCTGGGCCAGGCGGTGGTCCAGGACGCGGAAAGCTATCGCTACCTTGCCGAGTCGATCCGCATGCACCCTGATCAGCAAGAGCTCAAGGCGATGATGGAACGAGCCGGGCTCGAGGGCGTCCAATGGTGGAATCTGGCGGCCGGGGTGGTGGCACTGCATCGCGGCCTGAAGTTTTGAGCGGGTGTTCTGGGCCCGTGGCACTCCGGCGCAGCCGCGCGCCGAAGTGGCAGATGACGGCGGCAGCGAATAACCGGAGTAAATCATGAGTGCGAAGTTGTGGATGGTGGCGGCGTTGGCCCTAGGTGCGGCGGTCTTGGTAGTGCCGGCCGAAGCCAAGCGCCTGGGTGGGGGCAAGAGTGTAGGGACGCAGCGCGATGCGGTCACCCAGCGACAAGCGGCGCCTCCGGCGGCCAGCCCGCAGCAGGCCGCGCCCACCGCCGGCGCACCGGCGGCCGCGGCGGCCCCCGCGACCAGTGGCGCCCGCCGCTGGCTGGGTCCGATCGCCGGAATCGCCGCCGGACTGGGCCTGGCGGCGCTGTTGTCGCACTTTGGCCTGGGCGAAGGTTTTGCCTCGATGCTTCTGATCCTGCTGCTAGTGGTCGGCGTGGTGTTTGTGGTGCGCCTCTTTCTACGCGCAAGGCAGCCGGCGCGCGCCACCGGCATGGCCTACGCCGGCCCGGCTCCGGCCGCGCACGGACTGCACACACCGCATGGCTATGAGACTCAGCCGGCCCCCGCATTTGGCGCCGCCGAGCGCTTCGGCGCGAGCCCACAGGCGCACCTTGCGCCAGCGGTGCCCGAGGGGTTCGAGGTCGAGCCTTTCCTCAAGCACGCCAAGCTCAACTTCACTTCCATGCAGCAGGCCTTTGACCGCGCCGATTTCCTGGCGCTGAAGACCTTGACCACGCCGGAGATGTTCCTCGAAGTGAAGCGAGACTTGGAAGAGCGTGCTGGCGCCGGCAACCAGACCGAGGTGCTCAAACTAGAGGCGCAAATCGTCGAGGTCGTGCAGGAAGGCGAAGTTGCCTGGGCCAGCGTGCGCTTCTCCGGCCTGGTTCGCGAAAACCCCGAGGATCCCGCCAGTTCTTTCGACGAAGTCTGGAACCTGCGCAAGGACTTGTCCGCCAAGGAAGGCTGGCTCTTGGCCGGCATCCAGCAGCTCAACTGAAACGGCGTTGCAGCGCCACTCGAGCACGACCGCTTTACGCTCGCCGCAATCGACGACGTGATCGAGTTTGGCCTGTGGTGCGACTGGTCGGACCTGCGCCGGACCGCGTTAGCGGATCGGGGGGGCTGGAAAAGGCTGATCGGGTCTACTCCCGGAACAACCCCTCCGGTCCCGACTGAAAAGCCTGAACCCCAAGCCCGGGCAGAGAGCCGACCGGCGTTGCCCCGCGGCGCCGCGGCTGCCGCCCTTCCCGTACAATGGCGGCCATGCGAGTTTTCCGCCTGCTGCGAATCTTCCAGGTTGCGCTGCGCTATGGCCTGGAGGAGTTCCTCCTCGGCCACGAACGGGTCCGCGCCATCCGCTGGGTGGTGCGCGTCGCCCTGTTCTGGCGGCCCTTGCGGGCGCCGCGGGCATCGCGGCTGCGCGAGGCGCTGGAGGATCTCGGCCCGATTTTCGTCAAGTTCGGCCAGGTACTCTCCACCCGGCGCGATCTTCTACCCACCGATATCGCCGACGAACTGGCCAAGCTCCAGGACCAGGTGCCTCCCTTCGCCTCGCGAGAGGTCATATCCGTGTTGGAGCGCGTTTATGGCAAGCCCCTAGCGCAGGTCTTCGGCAGCTTCGAAGAGGATTGCGCCGCCAGCGCCTCGGTGGCGCAAGTTCACTTCGCCACGCTTCCCGACGCTACGCCGGTAGCGGTGAAAGTGCTGCGCCCCGGCATTGCGCGAGTAATCGCCCATGACGTGGCGCTGCTCGATACCGGCGCGGCGCTGCTCGAACGCCTGTGGTCCGACGGCAAGCGCCTGCGCCCGCGCGAAGTGGTGGCGGAGTTCGCCAAGCACCTCGACGACGAACTGGACCTCATGCGCGAGGCGGCCAACTGCTCGCAATTGCGGCGCAATTTCGAGAAATCGCCCTTGTTGCTGGTGCCGGACGTGCATTGGGACTGGTGCGCGCGCGACGTGATGGTAATGAGCCGCATGCACGGCATACCCATCAGTCAGATCGATCGCCTGCGCGGTCAGGGCAACGACTTGAAGGCCTTGGGCCGCGCTGGGGTGGAGATCTTCTTCACGCAAGTGTTCCGGGACGGTTTCTTTCACGCCGACATGCATCCGGGGAACATTCTGGTGGCGCCGGATGGCCGTTATGTGGCCCTCGACTTCGGGATCATGGGTACCTTGTCGGATCGCGACAAGGAGTATTTGGCGCAGAACTTCCTCGCCTTTTTCCGCCGTGACTACCGGCGCGTGGCCATCGCCCACATCGAGTCGGGCTGGGCACCGCCGGAAACGCGAGTGGAAGAGTTCGAGGCCGCCATCCGCGCCGTCTGCGAGCCGGTGTTCGACCGGCCCTTAAGCGAAATCTCTTTCGGCAAGGTACTGCTGCGGCTCTTTCAGACCTCGCGTCGCTTCAACATCGAAATTCAACCTCAGCTCGTGCTCTTGCAGAAGACCCTGCTCAACATCGAAGGCCTGGGGCGCCAACTCGATCCGCAACTCGATCTCTGGGAAACCGCCCAGCCCTTCCTGGAACGCTGGATGCGCGAGCAGGTTGGCCCCGCCGCCTTCGAACGGCGTATGCGCGAGGAGGCGACGCACTGGGTCAAGGTGCTGCCGCAGTTGCCACGGCTGCTCGCCGAACTGGCGCGTCGGCCGGTGCGGTGCGACGCCGGGGACGCGCCCCGGCCGCGCTCCGGGTCTTGGTTGATTCTGGCCGGGTTTGCCGGCGGCATTGCCGGCGCCTTGGCCATGCTTCTGCTGGCGGCCTTGCTCTTGCCCTAGGGAGACGCTGCTCAAACCCGGATCCCTCATCCGGGCGGAAACCGCAATCCAGGGGACTCCACCAACTGGAAGCGGCGAGCAGTCGGCGAATCATGGCATCCTCGTTCAGTTGCCGGAGAAGTGGAAGGTAAAAGTCTTCCGATGTAACCGTCAAACCGAGCTGTGGCCCGGGCCGGTCAAGTGAGCGCGGGCGCGGAACCCAGCCCACGCTGCTGGCAACCCCAGCGATACAAAGGCCGCTCCACCCAGCGATAATGTACCAAGGACAGGACCACGATGCCCAGAACCCAGCACCAAAAAGCGACCAGACGCAGACTGGATGTGCCGAACATCGGCGCAACCTGATAGTGGAAGACTTCCAACAACAAATAGTGCATCAAATACAACCCATAGGAGGCATCACCCACCCGGCTGAACCATCCGCGCGGGTTATGCCCCAGCGCGGCGGCCCGATCGGCGATGTACACCGCCAATAACGAGGCCGCCCCCACGGCGATTACCTTAGGCAACGGATAGGCGCTCGCCACCCCATACCAAACCACCACCACTCCGACGGCGACCAGGCTCAGGATTCTGAGCTTGTTTATTCTGGCCAAACCCAAGCGCGCCTGACCAAGGAACATACCGGCGAAGAGTTCGAGCAAATGCGGACTCAGCAAGAAATGGGCGGCGTTCATCGGGTCGATCAAATTGGCCACCAAGATGACCGCGAGATAGAGCCCAACGAGCGTGAACGCCGTTTTGCGTGTAGCCATGGCGAGCAGCCCAAAGCTCGCGTAGAAGAACAATTCGTGCGCCAGCGACCAGGAGGGGCCAATGAGCAGCCGATCGATGCGCGCGCTCAGCAGCAAGGCCGAGGCCCAGGGGTCCACGCTGGCCACGCGCGCCGGCACGGTAGTCGCGTAATAGGCCAGAGCGACCGCCGCAATCGGCCAATAGCCAAGGTAGATCCGCAACAAGCGGCGCTCGATGAAGCGCCTCGCTGGCGGTAATTGTAGCGGCCATTGGTCGACACTTCGCGCGATGATAAAGCCGCTCAGCACGAAGAACAGATCGACTCCGGTGTGTCCAGCCGCGAAAATTCCCCGCATGAACCCAAGCTCCCCGCCATTGGCGATATAGAACTCGCCGGCGTGAAACGCGAGCACAGCGAGCGCGGCGAAGGCGCGAAGCCCTTGCAGGTTGTAGTTCATCGCGGCAGACACCCTTGGTCGATCATCGTGCTCAGGATTCAGATGGGGGCGCGGCCGAGAATACCATGGGTGCGATCGGCCTCACTTCGGTGCCGATTCGCGCCTTGGTGTACGAGGTGACTCTTACCCTCCGAGGTGGGCGGCCTCGACACCTGTGTCCGAGTGGCGCAGCCGAGGGAGTCGGCGAACACCCCTTGTCGATTGCCTCAACCATGCCATACTGCGCCGCTGGCCATTCATTTCACGGAGGTTTTCATGCACGCGTTTGTTCACCGCTGCTTTTGGATCGCGCTCGTGCTGATCGCTGCACCGGCCCTCGCCGAAGCACCCCAGCAAAAGACCCAAGTGCCCGGCTACTACCGCCACCTATTGGGCCAATTCGAGGTGACGGCCCTGTTCGATGGTGCCATTCAGCTCGAAGAAAAGCTTCTGAAGAACGTCCCCAAGCGCGAATTGCAGCGTCTTCTGGCACGCGAATTTTTGCAAGGCCCCAAGGTGCAAACGGCGGTCAATGCCTATCTCGTGAATACTGGCAGCAAACTGGTGCTGGTCGATGCGGGTGCCGCCAAGGGCTTTGGCCCGACCTTGGGCAAAATCGCAGAGAATCTCAAGGCCTCCGGTTATGCGCCGGAGCAAATCGATTTCGTGCTGCTTACCCATTTGCATGCCGATCACGTCAACGGCCTGGCCACCCCCGAGGGCAAGGCGGCTTTTCCCAACGCCGAAGTCTGGGCCGCCAAGGCCGACGCCGACTTTTGGCTGAGCGAGGAGGTTGCTAGCAAAGCGCCCGAAGGATTCCGCGCCTTCTTCAAGATGGCGCGGGACGCCGCGGCGCCTTACATCGCCAGCGGTAAGTGGCGAACTTTCGATACCGAACGTGAGCTCCTGCCGGGGGTGAAAGCCCTGGATACCCGCGGCCATACGCCGGGGCATGCGAGCTACCTCTTCGTGAGCGGTGACGCGCGCCTCTTGGTGCTGGGGGATTTGGTGCACAACCACGCGGTGCAGTTCGCGCGACCCGAGACCGCCTTTGAATACGATGTCGATGCCAAACAGGCGGTGGCGACCCGCAAGCGCATTTTCGCCCTGGCCGCCAAAGAGAAGTTGCTGGTCGCCGGCATGCATCTGCCTTTCCCCGGCATGGGCCATGTGCGCCGAGAGCCGCGGGGTTTTGCCTGGGTGCCGGTGGAGTTCGGTCCCATGCCGCAATAAGTCGATGCAGCGAATGACGCCACCACGGGCGCGGCGATTCAGCGCCGGCCTCATGCTGCTCGCTTTGGGTCTGCCCGCGGTGGTCTTGGCCGGCCGCGAGCCGGTCGCCCGCGACGCCCTGTTGCCCGAGTTGGCGCCCTTCGTGCCCGGCGGACAAATCGTGATTGCTCAGGCGCGTGCCGATCTGGATGCCGATGGGCGCGACGACGTTCTGCTGGTGCTTGAAGCGGACCGCGAGGCAACGAAGGGGAACGAGCCCGATGAATTGCCGCGACGGCTTCTCATTCTGCGTCGCGACGCCTCCGGCGCTTTGCAACTCGTCAAACAAAGCGAGCAAGCGGTGCTTTGTCGTCAGTGTGGTGGCGTCATGGGCGACCCCTTCGAGAGCGTCGAGGCGAAAAAGGGCAGCTTCACCATCACCCACTACGGCGGCAGTGCCTGGCGCTGGGCTTCGCGCTATCAATTCAACTACTCGCGGCGCGATCAAACCTGGCAATTGGTTTATGCCGAAGAGACGAGCTTTCACGCCGGTGATCCTGAAAAAACGCAGAAAAAATCCGTGGCCCGGCCGCCCAAACAATTCGGCAAGATCGCCATCGACGAATTTGACCCCTATGACTATCGAGGCAAGGGTGCGCGTTGATTCTTGGCGCCGCCCTTACTTTGGCTGCGCTCGCGTATTTCGTGCCCCTGCGCTACCGCAAACGTCCGTGAAAGATTTGCCGAGGCACGGGTAGACGGTTGCCGACGGCTGAATCCTACGACGCGGCGCGTTTGCGGTTCTCGGCCCAGGAGCGCCAAATCGCACTGCGTTGGAGAAGGGCGAGCAGCTCGGCATCCTCGGCAAGCCAATCGAGGGCCGGAGAAATCGCGGTGTGCAGCACGCTCAAGTCCTGTGACGCCATGCTCGCCCGCAACAAGCGCAGTGTTTCGTCGCGCTCGCCAAGGCAGGCGCTGATGCTGGCCAGGCGTGCGAGCGGCAGCTGCGGATGGCGGCGCAAAATTTCTTCGCGTAGTTTGCGCGCGCGCAACTTCTGATTCCCCAGCGCCAGGGCACAGGCCAATTCGCATGGTGCTGCCGGTTCATCGGGAAACTTTTGCACCGCGATTTCCAACCTGGCGATGCCCGTTGCGGTGTCACCGGCAAACGTGGCATTGCGCCCGGCGCTCCATAGGCCCCAAGAACTGGCTTCGCCCGCGGCGCGCAAAAGCGCCCAGGCTTCTTCGGCGGCGGTGTAACGGCGCTGCATACCGAGAAGCATGAGCTTTGCGAGCAACACACTGGGTGAGAGCGGGTCGTAGTGTCGCGCGAGGTTCAATTCCGCCAGGCTGTCAGCGTCGCGGCCCATCAGGGTGAGGAGTTCGGCGAGATTGAGCCGCGCCGAGGTGTAATGCGGCGAAGCGCGCAAGACTCGCCGGAAGGCGCGCTCGGCCGAGACGCCATCGTGATCGGCGCGCCCCCGCACGATACCTTGAGTGCGCAGCGCGATCGGCTGCTCCGGGTCGAGGGCCAGCGCTTTTGTGTTGGCGGCGCGCAGTTCTTGCAGCAAAGGCGCTTGCGGTAGTTCGTGGAAACTCTGCCGGCTGTAGAGTGCGGCGGCCAACATGGCCCAGGCTTCGGCGAGTTCCGCATGCGCCTCGGTCAGCCGGCGACCGAGATCGACGGCTTCTTGCGTCGCCGGGATGGTGCGGCGCAGGAGCAGGAAACGGATTTGGTCGCAGGCGGCGCGCTGCGCGTGAGCCAAGGGCAGGTAGCCGCCCGGCGCGGCGTGGTTCGCGCCCGCTCCGGTCGGCAAGGTATCGAGGGTGCGCGCCACCACCAGGCTGAGCAGGCGATCGAGCAAGGCGGTGGCGGTGTCGCCGATCAGGGTTTCCACCCAGCGCACGCTACCGTCGGCGGCATCGAGCAGGCGCACGGAAGCTCGCAGCGTGGCATCCGGCTCACGTACGACCGAGGGATCGAGAAGGTAGCGCACGCCCAAGGATTGCGCCAACTGCGTGCTGGTCGCGGGCACGGCCTGAGCGGCATCCACCGAGGAGCGAGCCAGCACCCGCGGCAAACCGGCGCGGGCGAGCTGATCGGTGAGCACTTCGGCGAAGCTCGCCAAAGGCAGGTCCAGCCCCGGATCACCGCTCTGGTTGCGGGGCCGCAAAACCGCCAGACCCAAAGCCTCCGAGGTGTTGGGCGAGCCCGCCTGGAATTCGGGCGCATAACGGCCTTTGGGCAGCACGATGCGCAGCTTGGGCGGGGCGTCGAAACCGGCGTAATGCGTTTCCAAGCGCTCGCGCAAACGCCGCGTGGTGACGCGCACGATGGGGTCGCGCGCCGGGTCGTAGGTCGCCGGGTCGCGGCGAAAAACTTCCAGCGCGATCGAGGCTTCGCGCAACGCTCCCGCGTCACCCGCCAGACGCTTGTCCACCAGGTAGCGCAGCAGACGCATGTGCGAAGGGGCGCGGCGCAGGGTTTCGCTGTCGAAAAGACGGCGCAACTCCTCTTCGACCAAAGCGGCGGCGGGTGCGGGCAAGTCGGGCATGACGCAGTCTAAACGGGCGCGACCGAATCCAGAACCGGGATGTTACATGTTGTTACCGGGAGGCGCGAAGACCTCGGGCTAGACTGGCACCTCGA
Organism: Betaproteobacteria bacterium; assembly: GCA_016192065.1. Lineage (GTDB taxonomy): Bacteria > Pseudomonadota > Gammaproteobacteria > Burkholderiales > Casimicrobiaceae > JACPUX01. The sequence continues at coordinate 14,805 of JACPUX010000084.1, read as the reverse complement.
TTTTTGCTCCTTGCCCCGAGGTTGTCATGCTTGTATCACGCCGCTGTATCCTCGCCCTCTTCACCGCGCTGGTGTTGGCCGCCAGTGGGTTGGCTCGGGCCGGTTCGAGCACCGTCAACCTGCTGCTCGACCTCGATCGCAACGGCGCCACGGGTTGCACCGTGAACCTCGCGGGAGGGAGCATGACCGGGGTCGAGCGGGTGTACAGCGCGCTCGCGTCCTCCACCACCAGCACCGCCACGGTCTTGCGCCTGGAGCGGCGCATTTGCTCCGGCGGCGTGTTGGGCGCGCCGGAAATTTATGACGCCGGCACTTGGCCGGTGGGTATGGGCAACGGCCAGGGAGGTTTCGCGGTGATCGAGGCGAGCTTACCGCTCGCCGCCTTCACCCCCGGCGTGCAACCGCTGGCGCGGGTGAGTACCGACAACGGTCTGGGCGGCGAAGATGCCTCGACGCCTTTCAACATCGTCTGGGCCGCCGCGGACAACGGCGCGGTTCCGGTGCCGCTGTCCCCGTCTTTGCTTTTGGCGCTGGCCGCGGCCTTGGCCCTTCTGGCGGCGCACGCGCTGCGCCGGGGCACGGTCGCCGGGCGGTTTTTGGGGGTGTTGGCGGTGTGCCTGGTCTCAGGCCTGGTGTTGGCCGCCACGGCCATACGCGATGGTCAGATCGGCGACTGGGCGGGTGTTCCCGCGGCGCTCACCGACCCCTTGGGCGATGCACCGCCCAATGCCGACCTCGCGGCGGTCTTCTACCAGCAGGATACGACCCAGCTCTATCTGCGCTACGACGTCGATGTGCGATTCGATGCCGTGACCGGCAACCAGGCACCCCAAATCAGCAACCTTGCCAACGGCGCGCTCAGCCTGCCCAATCACATTTTGAGCTTTGATCCCACGGTCACCGACGATGGCCTGCCTGCCCCGGCCAGCCTGAGCTATTCCTGGATGCGCCTGTCCGGTCCGGCGCCGGTCTATTTCGGCACCGATGCCGCGAGCCCGCCCGACTTGAGCACGCCTGCCGCCACCGCCGCGGCGCAAGCGAGCACCCTCCGCAACCCGGCCGCTTTCTTCGACACTTTAGCCACGGGCAACTACGTCCTGCGCTTTGCCGCCAGCGATGGCGCGCTCACCAGCACACGCGACCTCACCATCACTGTGGGCCAGGCCGCGGGCAACGCGCAGCCGCAAATCGGCCCCATCCCCAACCAGACCCTGCGCCTGGGTGAAACCCTGGAGCTGGCACTCACCGGAAGCATAGGCAACGGTGCCGGACCATTGAGCTACAGTCTGCTCAGCGCCCCCGCCGGGGCCACGCTTAATCCCCTGGGTTCGCCCTTCTTGCGCTTCACGCCCAGCGCGGCGCAGGTGGGCAGCCACGGCACCAGCATCGAAGTGCGCGACCCTTTGAACCAGAGCGCGCAGGCAAGCTTCAATATCACGGTGCTGCCCGCCAATCGCCCGCCGGTGTTTGCCGCCGCCAGCAAAGCGGATGGCAACGCCAGTGTCGCGGGTGCGTTCAGCCGCCAACTCCAGGCCACCGACCCCGATGTGGGCGACAGCTTGAACTTCTCGCTCCTGGGCGGGCCGGCGGGCATGGCCGTCAGCGCCGCCGGCGCCATGAGCTGGACGCCCGGTCCCACGCAACTAGGTGAACACGTCGTCAAAGTGAAGGTGAGCGACGCCGCCGGGGCCATGGACGTGGCGCTCTTCACGGTGCGTGTGGCGGCCAACAGCGCCCCGGTGGCCGCGGATGACGAATACCGCGTCAGCATCAACGGCACGCTGGTGGTCGATGCCCTGAGCGGCGTGCTGGCCAACGATACCGACCCCGACACCGGCGACAACTCCGGCCTGAGCGCGCTGCTGGGCGCCGGCCCGGCGGTGGGGAACTTAAGCAGTTTCGCCGCCGATGGCGGCTTCACCTTCCAGGCGCCGGCCAGCGTCCCCGGCACACCGCTCAACTGGCAGAAGCAGCGCAATTTCCCCAGGGCCTGGACCTACGGCGCCCATGAAGTCATTGGCGACCTCAATGGCGACGGAGCCCCGGACATCATCACGCACAACCTCAACACCGACATCCGCGCCTCCTCGGGGGCTGATGGCACTGTGCTGTGGTCCATCGATACCACCGGCGCCAGCGACTGCCAGGTGATGACCGGTTACGCCATGAACCATCGCGTGCTCGCCGACATCGATGACTCCGGCCACCCATCGTATGTGCTGACCACGCACTGCACGCGCGACGGTGCCGTCTTCCACGATCGCATCATCGCTTTCGATCACCTAGGCAAGGTAAAGTGGGTGTCCCCTCCGGTATCCAGGCAGATTCCGGAAATCCGCCGCGGCGCCATCCCCGTACCGCCCGGCGGCTTCAACATCGGCGCCATGACCTACCCGCGAGGCTTGAGCGTCGCCCGGCTCACCGCCGCCGGAGCGCCAACGCTCTTAATGCGCGCGGAAATCACCACCAATGACGGCTATTTCTACTATGTCGATGAGTTCAACGTGCAACATTACGCCGGCTGCCGAGCCATCACCGGCTTGCCCGCCGACGAAAACCGCCCCTGCCGCGTGACCCTGCTGATTTCCGGCAGCGACGGTTCGGTGCAACAAGTGCTGGTTGCGCCCAACCCCACGGGCAACCGCATCACCGGTGGGCCGGAGACGCTCAAGCAACTGCCGCCCATCGCCTTCGACATCGATGGCGATGGCCGGGTGGATCTGGTTTCCGGCGGCGAAGTGTGGAAACAAAACACCGGGGGTGGGTTCGACCTTTCCTGGCAGAGCACCGCCCCGGTGAACGACACCGCGGTGGCCGACCTCGATGGCGACGGCCAGGCGGAAATCCTCTTCCTGCGCAACTCCACCGCGGGTTCGACAAACAGCGGGCTGTTCATCCATGCACAGGACGGTACCCTGCTGCGCCGCATCCCCTTGCAGACTTATTGGTTCACTCCCATGACCATCGCCGATGTCGATGGCGACGGGCGCAGCGACATCGTTTTCGGCGCCGAGGGCAAACTTTTGGCCTTGCGCGACGATGGCCGCGTGATCTGGACTTACGTCGTGCCCGAGGATCTGCCCAGCGATCCGATCTTCGGCCCCCTCTACACCCAGGCGGCGGAGGGTTTTCGCGTCAGCAACAGCGCACCGCAGGTCTACGACCTCGACGGCGACGGCATCAAGGAAGTCATCTTCGCCGCCGAAAGCCGCATCATGGTGCTCGATGGCCGCAGCGGCGAACGCAAGCTCGACCCCTACTGGACTTTCTCCTACCTGTCCAACGATGTCGGCACCTTGGCGCTGGTCGATATGAATAACGACGGCCAGGTGGACATCGTGCAAAGCGCGGGCTTCCGCTTCAACTGCGGTTTCGCCGGCTTCCCGCCTGGCGCTTGCGACCCCGTACTCGGCCCGGTGGTGATGTCCGCGGCGGCGGGCACGAGCTGGAACCCCGGTCCCAAGGCCTGGCACCAACTCCAATATCGCGCCAGTTCCATTGGCGCCAACGGTCAGGTGTTGCACGACACCACCGTAGCGCGCGTCTTCCGCACGCCCGAGCAGCAAGGCAGCGTGGGTGACCCGCGCCTGGCGCAGGCCACCAGCTTCACTTACACCGCCAGCGACGGCAATGCCACTTCGGCGCCAGCGCGTGTGGTGGTCCACATCGATCCGGAGAACCGGCCGCCGATATTCACCTCGATCCCGCCGCGCAGCTTGTGGCAGCACTTCGACCCCAACCCGCCGGGCGCCCTGGTCACGCATTACTACCAGCCCGCCGCCATCGACCCTGATGCCGGCGACACCGTGAGCTTCGCGCTGAAATCGGCGCCGGTCTGGGTGACCATCGATTCGGGCACTGGCCGCATCCGCTTTGAGCCCACCTGCGGTTCCTACGGTTATCCCTGCCCCTGGGGCTGGACTTTCGTGGTGGTCACAGCCACCGACAACCATGGTGCGAGCACCGACCAAGCCTTCCTGGTGAACCTCACCACCGCCACGGCCACGGTGCCCAATGTCCTTGGACTGACGCTGAGCACCGCGATCGACAATTTGCGCGGGGCCAACCTCAATGGTGTGGTCTTCGCTGAGCTTCACGACAGTAGCGCCGCGGGCACGGTGCTGGCGCAGGAAGCCGGTGCGGGCACGGTGGTGGGCGACCTGGACGAAGTGCGCCTTACCGTTTCGAAAGGCCCAGCCCCCGTGCTGGTGCCCAATGTGGTGGGTCTCGCGGAAACCCTGGCGCTCTCCCGGCTGACGAGCGCCGGCTTCACGCCCGGCATCACCCGCCAGTTCGGTCCACAGCCGCGAGGCACGGTGATCTCACAAAGCCTCGCCGCGGGCAGCAGCGTGGTACCTGGCAGCATCGGGGTGGTGATCTCGGGCGGCAGCGGACTGGAACTCAAGCTCGGCAGCGCCGCCGTTACCGCCGGCAATGCCATCACCCTTCTTCCGCTCGCCTATGACGCCTCCGGCAACCCCGCGCCCCTGCCGGTCTTGAGCTACAGCATCACGCCCAGGGCCACGCCTTACCTCGGGCCTTTGCCCACGGTGGCCTCGGGACAAATCAACACCGTCGCGGCAACGCTGGGCAGTTTCACCGTGACCGCCACCGACAGCGCCTTGAGCCGCAGCGCCTCGGCCGATTTCGCGGTGCTCAAGGCGCCGCCGGTCAGTGGCAGCAGCAACGGCACCGTGATCGGCGGCATGATGCGCGCGCTGGAGGACATGGAAGCCATCGCCCGGCAGTTGAAGACCGCCCGCACCGCCAACGATGTGCCTCTGATGACGAGCCTCCTCACCCAGTACGTCAACACCTGGCGCGGTGTGGATGTGGCGCGCCTGAAGCTCACCGTCCCCATCGTGCTGCCGCTGGGCTTTGCCGCGACCGAAACCGAGATGTTGGGCTTTGGCTTGTCGCCCACCGCTGAGGACTATTTGATTCAGCAAGTCATGCGCGAGGCCAGCGACGACCTTCAGGCCTGGACCACGGGCCTCAAGGCCGATGGCACCAGCATGAACGAGCTGCGTACGCTCGCCGACAATTTCTCGCTGCGCGCCGGGCGCATCAACGGCCTGGTGTTGAGTGAATATGGCGGCGCGATGAACAACCCGGAGATGATTCAACTCATCGGCCACGACATTCCCGAGTTCTATGAGGCGCTCACCGATGAATTGGCGGTGGTGGTGGGCCTGCCGCGGCGCACGGGCAATTACCCGGGCATGAAGCGTGGCATCGGCGGCAAATCCACGCTTGCCGAGCAAGTAGTGACCATGGCCGTGGACATGGTGGTCGAGAAGATCATGGATCAGGCCGCCCAGACCTACAAGAACGCCAAGAAGTTCGCCGCCGACACCCTGGGTTATGCCGCCTACAGCGCCGCCGTGATGGCCGCCTATTCGCATCTGAAGGAGTTCGCCTACGGCAAGGATCTGGTGGAAACCGTCTCGGGCGCGTCGCTGTCTTTCCGCGTGTTCAACTCGCCTTATGCCTTCATCGAAATCCTTAGTCCCACGCGGCGCCACCATCTTTTCAACGTCATGGTGATCGGGCCTTCGCTCTTCACCGACGCCTACGCCGGCATCAACGAAACCATCGAAAAGATGAAAGACGCCCTGAGCTACGGCCAGAACGTGCTCACCAACCCAGACAAGGTCAAGGACGCCGACGACCTCTTCAAGATTCACGACGAGTTCAAGGGGAAGGTGGACGAGGTCATCAACTCGGGCAGCAACACGATGAAAAAAGCCGCCAAGCAGTTCTACCAGTCACCGCAATACCTGGAGACGAGCTGCGTCTTCACCTCAGGTCTGCCCTGCAAGCAGTTGCACTATGGCCTGGATGGCTTCGAGTCGGTGTACGAATACCAGCCCCCGCCCGGCTTCGCCGCGCTCACCGGCATTCCGGTGCCGATCATCTTCATCGTGCAGGATCCGGTGACGGGCGATGCGCACTTTGGCTTGTATCCCTTCTTGCCGACGGTGCCGGGGCCGTGAGGAAGAAAGCAGCGAATGAAATCTCTGCGCTCGCCGCTCAGACAAAGACCAATGGAAGCATAGCGGTGTCGGCACTTGGAGTGTGACCCCGGCGCAGGGTCGCGGCAGCGCACCGGGCGGCGCGCCGACGCTGGCCTTTCGCCCCGCGATCGCTGGCCACGAAAAGCGCGTTGCCAAGCGCTCTTCGGGTTGCTATCGTGTATCTACCTTGTAGATATGTTCGGAACCAGCCATGGAAGCGGTCATTCAGAAGTGGGGCAATAGCGCGGCGGTGCGGCTGCCTGCGACCATGCTCAAGGAAGTCAACCTAGCGCCGGGAGAGCGGGTCGAAATCAAGAGCGAGGACGGGCGCATCGTGATCACGCCGCTCAAGACGCGCTACCGGCTCGCCGACCTGCTTGCCGGCGTGACCGCCGAGAACCTGCATGCCGAAGTCGACGCCGGAGCCGCGCTTGGGCGTGAAGCACTCTGATGGGGAAGCGCTACCTGCCTAGCCCGGGAGATGTCGTTTGGGTGGACTTCAACCCTCAATCTGGGCATGAGCCGGCGGGCCGCCGGCCAGCCCTGGTGGTTTCGCCGCTGGACTACAACGCCAAGGTGGGGTTGATGCTGTGCTGCCCGATTGCCCACCAAGTGAAGGCCTACCCCTTTGAAGTGGAAGTGCGTGGCGTTCCAGGCCTGAGCGGGGTGGTGCTTGCCGATCAAGTGAAAAGCATGGATTGGGTCGCCCGCCGCGCTGCCTTCAAGGCTCGCGCTTTGCCCGAGACGCTGGCGGAAACGATGGCCAAGATTCGCTCGCTGCTCGATGAATCCTAAACCCGCCGCGGAGCGCGCGGCAAGCCGGTGACGCCGGCCTAATCGCCCGCAACCCCTGTGGTATCCTCTCGCATCCCTTTCCCACAAGGCTTGGCGGCATGAACCGCGTGGTCATCAGCGGCAGCGGGCTGGCGCTCGCGCCCCACACCATCACCAACGAAGAGTTGGTCGCTTCTTTCAATCAATACGTCGCGCTCGAGAACGCACGTTTCGCCGAGGACATCGCCGCGGGTCGGCGCGAGCCCTTGCCGGAGTCGAGCGTCGAGTTCATCGAGAAAGCCTCGGGCATCAAGCGACGCTACGTGATGGACAAAGCCGGCGTGCTCGACCCAAAGCGCATGCGACCGCGCTTCGCACCGCGCCCCAATGAAGAATTGTCGCTCCTGGCCGAATTCGGCGTGGCGGCAGCGCGCGACGCCTTGGCCCGTGCCGGGCGCAGCGGCGCCGACATCGACGGAGTGATCTGCGCGGCTTCCAACATGCAGCGCGCCTATCCGGCCATGGCCGTCGAAATCCAGAACGCCCTGGGCGCCAAGGGTTATGGTTTCGACATGAACGTGGCCTGCTCGTCAGCCACCTTCGCCCTGGAACAGGCGGCCAACGCGGTGCGCTCCGGTTCGGCGCGGGCGGTGCTGGTGGTGAGCCCGGAAATCACCTCGGGGCATTTGGCGTGGATGGATCGCGATTGCCATTTCATTTTCGGCGACGTGGCCACCGCGGTGCTGGTGGAGCGCGCCGAAGCCGCGCAATCGGCGGAGCCATTCGAGATTCTCGGCACGCGGCTGGCGACGGCGTTCTCCAACAACATCCGCAACAACTTCGGTTTTCTTAATCGCGCCGAAGATGCCGACCCGGAAGGCCGCGACAAACTCTTCATGCAAGAAGGCCGCAAAGTGTTCAAGGAAGTTTGTCCCATGGCCGCGGCGCACATTGCCGAACATTTGCAGACCTTGGGCACTTCACCCGCCGAAGTGCGCCGCTTCTGGCTGCACCAGGCCAACCTCGCCATGAACCAGTTGATCTCCCGCAAGCTCCTGGGGCGCGACGCCACCGCCGATGAAGCGCCGGTGATCCTAGACACTTTCGCCAACACCGCCTCGGCGGGTTCGATCATCGCCTTCCATCAACACCACGCGGATTTCGTGCCGGGCGACTTGGGCGTGATCTGCTCCTTCGGCGCCGGATATTCCATCGGCAGCGTGGTGTTGCGCCGACTGTGAGCGGACGGGCACACGCGCGGGGCGCGTCGCTGCTCGCCATCTATTTTTGCTTCGCGGCGGCGTATTTCCTTTCCTATTTTTTTCGCACCACCAACGCGGTGCTCTCGCCGCAGCTCACCACGGAGTTTTCCCTGAGTGCGGGCGATTTGGGGCTGTTGACCAGCGCCTATTTTGTCAGCTTTGGTCTGGCGCAATTGCCGCTGGGGCTTTTGCTCGATCGCCATGGTCCGCGCCGAGTGGAAAGCGCGCTCTTGTTGATCGCCGCGACCGGGGCTTTGCTCTTCGCCTTGGGGCAGAACTTCACCACCCTGTTCATCGCCCGCGCGCTCATCGGCCTGGGTGTGGCCGCCTGCCTGATGGCGGCGCTCAAGGGGTTCATTCTGTGGTATCCGGTGGCGCAACGCCCGGCGCTTTCGGGCTGGATCATGGTCGCCGGAGGCAGCGGCGCGCTGGTCTCCACGGCGCCGCTGGAAGCCGCCTTGCAGTTCACGAGCTGGCGCGGAGTCTTTTTTGTTCTGGCGGCGGCGACACTGCTGGTGGCCGGTTTGCTTTGGCGCAATCTGCCTGCTGGTCATGGCGACGACCCGCCTGGGCGCGCCGAGCTTCTCGCGGGTCTCCAACAAGTACTGCAAAGTGCCCGCTTCTGGTGGATTGCGCCGCTGGCCGGCCTCGGCATGGGTGGCTTCATGGCGGTGCAGGGCTTGTGGTGCATGCCCTGGCTCATCGAAATCGCCGGATATAGCAAGGAGGGCGCGGCGCAAGTGCTCCTGGTAATGAGCCTGGCGCAACTCGCCGGCTACCTCGCCCTGGGCTTGGGGGCGACGCGCCTGGCGCTTTGGGGTCTGCGCCCGCGGCAACTCTTTCTGGGCGGCTTCAGCTTGCATGTGCTCGCCATGGCGCTCATCATCCTCTGCGGCAAGAACTGGAGTGGTCTGCTGTGGGGGATGTATGGCCTGTCGGTCACCATCAATGTGCTGGGCTTCAACCTTCTGGCCGAGGGTTTCCCCGACCGTTTGGCCGGGCGCGCCAGCACCGCCATGAACCTGATGATGTTCGCCGGCAGTTTTCTCGCCCAATGGGGCATCGGTGTCGTCATCGATGCGAGCGGCGCGCTTTTGCATTGGCCCCAAGCCGACGGCCTGCGCGCCGGCTTCGGGCTGCTGTTGGCCTTGCAGGTGGCGAGTTGGCTATGGTTCCTGTGGGGCTGGCGCCGGCATGCGGGAGCGGAGGTACACCAGTGAGTGCCGCGCCCAAGGATTTCGCTGCCCAGGCGACCCAGGCCGCGCAGCTCTTCGCCTCGGGTCAAGTGGCCGCCGCGGCAGAGGTGTATGGGCGGTTGGTGCAGGCCCAGCCCCAAGCGGCCGAGCTGCATTTCAACTTGGCCTGTACCCTGCGGGCGCTCAACGATTCTGAGGGCGCGCTGGCGGGCTTCGGACGCGCCGCGGCATTGCGTCCGCGCTGGGTATCGCCCCTGGTGCAGCAGGGCATCCTGCTCTTTGTGCTCGAGCGCTGGTCCGAGGCTCAGTCCGTGTTCGAGCGCGTGTTGGCGCTTGAGCCGAGCAACCTCGCCGGGCACTTCAACCTGGCGCGCACCCACATCGCCCTGATGCGCTGGCGCCTGGCCATACCGCACTTGCAAGCGGCGCGCCGGCTGGCGCCAGGTAACGAAGAAGTGTGGATGACGCTGCGCGACACGCTGCGCCTCACCGGTCAACACGGCGCGGCGCTGGCCGACTTTCTGGAATACGAAAAAGTCGGCCAGCCGTCGATTTGGACCATGATCGCCAATCTCTCGTCCTGCCGCAGTCTGGGAGACCCGGAGCGCGAAGCCCGCGCCGTGGCCGCGGCGCTGGCGTGGCCCTATGAGCCGCGCGACGCCGCTATCGTCGCCGAAGCATTGATGGTGCTGCACTACTTCGATGTCAGCCGCGAGGCGCTATTTGGCCTCTATCAAACCTACAATCGGCTGATGCGCCAGTCGGTACCCGCCTTGGCGCAGGCAACCCGCCGGCCCGGGAAACGTTGGCGCATCGGTTATGTCTCGGCCGATTTCCGCCGCCACGTGATGGGTCCCTTGATGGCGCAAATTCTGTTGGAACATGATGCCGCGCGCTTCGAAATCTATTGCTATTCATTGGCGCCGGCGGCCAATGAAGATGACTTGAGCACCATTTTCCGCGACCTGAGCGCGCGTTTTCTGCGCCTCGAAGACTTGAGCGACGAAGCCGCCGCGCGCGCCATCGCCGATGACGATGTCGATGTCCTGGTCGATCTGATGGCGCACACCACCTTCGCCCGGCCAGGCATATACGGGCATCGGCCGGCGCGACTCATGGTCACCCATCTTGGCTACCACGGTGCGCTCGGCTTGGAAGAGATCGATTTCAAACTTTCTGATCGGCACGTCGATCTGCCGGAGAACGACCGTTTTCTGATCGAGAAGCTCCTGCCCATGGACTGCTGCGTCTTGCCCTTTCGGCACGTCGCTGCCGCCGCGACGCCGCCGATCAGCCGCGTCGGGCTGGGCTTGCCCGACGAGGCGGTACTCTTCGGCACCTTCGTCAGCAATTTCAAGATGAGCCCGCGCTGTCTCGAAGTTTGGCGACAAGTGCTGGAGGACCTGCCCCAGGCCTACCTCGCGTTTTCGCCTTATGTCGCGACCGAGCGCGAGAACCTGTTGCGCCAGTTGCACGGCTTTGGCATCAAGGCCGAGCGCGTGGTCTGGATTCCGCCGGGCGCGGACCAGAGCGAGGGGCGGGCACGCTACCTTTTGCTCGACGCCGTGCTCGACACCTTTCCCTACTCCGGCGGCGACACCACCATGGCCGCGCTGGACATGGCCGTGCCCGTGGTTACGCTCACCGGGCTGCGGCAGGGCGAGCGCATGAGCCTGTCCATCCTGACCCATCTGGGCGTCACGGAGACGATCGCCATGAATGAAGCGGAGTACCGCGCCATCGCCGTCCGCCTGGCATGCGAGCCGGCTTGGCGCCAGGAGATCTCGCGCAAAATCGCGCAGCAGCTCAGCGCCAGCGGCTTGGCCGATACCAAACGCTACACGCGCGCCCTGGAAGAAGCCTATCTCGAAGCGCTGCGCCGCAAGGGCCTGCGCCGTGACGAACAAATCCTCCCCGATTAGAATTCCCTTGTTTCTTGTCTCTAGTCTCTTGTCTCTAGTTTCTAGTCTCTAGATATGCACCTCCATATCCTCGGCATCTGCGGCACCTTCATGGGCGGCATCGCCGCCATCGCCAAAGCGGCGGGACACACCGTCACCGGCTGCGACGCCAATGTCTACCCGCCCATGAGCACGCAGCTCGACGCGCTGGGTATCGGCTTGGTGGAAGGCTGGGAAGCCGATCAACTCGACGGCGTGGCGCGTGGCGCCGACGTTTTCGTGGTCGGCAATGCCGTCACGCGGGGCAAGCCGGTGATGGAAGCCATTTTGAACCGCGGCCTTGCCTACACCTCCGGCCCACAGTGGCTGTTCGAGAACGTGCTGCAGGGGCGCTGGGTGCTCGCCGTGGCGGGCACGCACGGCAAGACCACCACCACCGCCATGCTGGCGTTTATCCTCGAACGCGCAGGGCTCGCGCCGGGCTTTCTGATCGGCGGGGTGCCAGTGGATTTCGACTTTTCGGCGCGGCTCACGGCGAGCAACTTCTTTGTGATCGAAGCCGACGAATACGACACAGCCTTTTTCGACAAACGCTCCAAGTTCGTGCACTACCGGCCGCGCACCGCCGTGCTCAACAATCTGGAATATGACCACGCCGACATCTTCGCCGATCTCGGTGCCATCGAAACCCAGTTCCATCACCTGGTGCGCACCGTGCCTGGCGAGGGCTTGCTGGTGGTCAATGGTGGCGAAGCGAGTTTGCAGCGGGTGCTTGATCGCGGTTGCTGGTCGAGTGTCGAGCGCTTTGGGGCGGCCACCGCTTGGGACCTCGACGCCGAAGGCGACATCCGCCACCACGGGCAAGTGGTGGGACGCTTGCAGCTTGATTTGCCCGGCCGCCACAATCAACTGAACGCCCTGGCCGCGCTGCTGGCGGCGCGGCATGTCGGGGTGCCCCTCGCGCAAGGTCTGGAAGCGCTGGCCGGTTTTGGCGGCGTGAAGCGGCGCTTGGAAAAACGCGGCGAAGTGCGCGGCATCACCGTGTACGACGATTTTGCTCATCACCCCACCGCCATCGCGGCGACGCTGGCCGCGTTGCGCGACCGCATCGGCAAGGCGCGCCTGATCGCCGTGCTGGAGCCGCGCTCCAACACCATGAAGCTGGGCACCATGAAAGCCCAGTTGCCCGAGAGCCTCGCCGCCGCCGACCGCGTGTTCTGTTATGCCGGTGGCCTCGGTTGGGACGCCGCCGCCGCCTTAACACCCCTGGGCGACAAAGCGGAAACCTGGCAGGACCTCGATGGTCTGGTGCACCGTTTGGCGCGGAGCGCGCAACCGGGCGACCACCTGCTGATCATGAGCAATGGCGGCTTCGGCGGCATCCACGACAAACTCTTGCGCGCGCTTTCGTGATTCGCCTCATTTACCTCCACGGTTTCAACAGCTCGCCGCAGACCATCAAAGGCCGACAGCTTGCCGCCTGGCTAGAGCCCTTGGCCGGCCGCATCGCCTTCGATTTGCCGGCGCTGCCGCATCGTCCGGGCGAGGCCATCGCGCGAATCGAAGCGCTGCTGGCGCAACATGCCGCCGACGACATCACCCTCATCGGCAGTTCGCTAGGTGGTTATTACGCTACCTTTTTGGCCGAGAAACACGGCCTCAAAGCGGTGCTGATCAACCCCGCCGTGTTGCCCGACCGCGACCTCGAACAATATCTCGGGCCGCAACGCAATCTCTACACCGATGAAGCCTACGAGCTCATGCCCGCGCACCTCGCCGAAATGCGCGCCTTGTCCGTGCCGCGCATCACCCGGCCCGAGCGCTACTACCTCTTGGTGCAGACCGGCGATGAAGTGCTCGACTATCGCGAAGCCGTGCGCTACTACGCCGGGGTGAAGCAGCGCGTGATCGAAGGCGGTGATCACGGGTTTCAAGATTTCGAAAGGGAGATACCGGAGATTCTGCGCTTCGCGGGGTGGTCGGCGGCGAGCCTATAGGGCGCCGGCGCGAAATCGAGCCGGTGGAGTTTCGCGGCAAATCGTTCTAGACATGCCCGCATGTACCTGAGCGCCTCGGAAAGCCGCGTTCTGTCGCGCCTTTTTGGCCTCCTGGCCGAAGCTATGGTCGAGCGCGAGGTGCGCGAGCGCTTGGGTCACGGTTTGCTGGCGCTCTTGAAAGCGGACTACTTCGCTTCCTACGTGGGGGACTCCGCGGCGCAGCGCTTCGACGGGCGGGTGAACATCAATATGAATGACGACAGCCTCGCGCGCTACGAGGCCCATTTTTTGGTTCCACGCCCCCATTACCTGCGAGCTGCAAGCGCGTCGTGCGCCCACGCTGGTGACGCAAGTTTTGCCGCAAAGCGAACTGATGCGGACCGAATCTTCAATGACTTTCTGGCACGCGACGGCCTCTATCGGGGAGTGAATGAAGGTGACGTTGCCGCAAAAATCGATGTCGAGGCCGCGGGCGGGCGCGGGAATATCAAACCGGTACAGCCCAGTGTCCACCTGACCCGCAAGAGTGATGATGCGGCGCGGGAAGGGCGCACCGGGAGACACCTTGCGGGTCCGGGGCCTTTTTCTGAAGAGGCGGAGACGAGCGATGCCCGGGAAAAGGGTGCGCGGAAGATGCACAGCGGGAGGTCCGGCGGTTCCTTTCTGCCGCCACATCACCCCGCCGCCGATCACCGTTCCACTAACTCGACCCGCCGGTTTTTTGCGCGTCCCGCGTCGCTCTTGTTGGTGCGGGCGGGCGAGAGCGGACCAAGGCCGTGCGCAGAAAGTCGCTCCGGCGCGATTTTGTATTCACTGACCAGCGCAGCGACCACCGCCGCCGCACGGTCTTTAGAGAGTTGCAAGTTGTGCCCGAGATCGCCGGTGCCATCGGTATGCCCGACGATGTAGGCCTTCAAACTGGCATTTTCGGTCAGAAAGGATCGGATCGCCTGGAGAGCCGGCTTTGACTCCGCCTTGATCGTGGCTTTGTCGGTGTCAAAGTAAATGCCCTCGAGCACGACCCGTCCGTCGAGCCGCAGCCCTTCACTGATGGTCTTGGCGGTGACCAAGCCTTTTTCCATGGGTGCGACTTCCACGATCTCGACTTGGTGGCGCAGCTTGGCTACGAGCACCGCCACGTAAATGTCCTGTCCGTTCTTGCTGCCCTTCGCTGCAATGTAGCGCATCTCCGGCGAAACGTAGCGCAGGCCGGTTACGCGAGCCCAGCGGCTGGTCGCGTAGCTCGGTCCACATTCCTGTTCCGCGCAGGAATGAAGAACCTGAAAACCGCCCCTTTCGAACGCTTCGCGATAGTTGGTGTGGATCTCATGCGCCGATCGGTTCTTTGGGTTCTCGTAGGAGAACCGAATGAGGTTACCCGAAACGTTCAAGGTTTGAAGTATTTCCTCGTCGGACTTGCCCTTTTCGTTGACCGCGGTGACCAGGGTGTAGGACTTGAACCCATCGTCGTCGCGCCGCGTTGCCACACTTCCCGCATAAGGCGTGACCGCCGGATGGCCCCGATGGCCACTTCAAATTCCTCCATCTGTGGCCAGGTCAAAATCCCCCAGGGCAGTCGACAGAGGTGGACGGATTGTTACTCGGAAAGGGTGCCCTTCGCAAGGCGGCTGGCAGCCTCTTTGAGGCGGTAGCTCTTG
>JACPUX010000083.1 GCA_016192065.1 Betaproteobacteria bacterium | reverse complement strand
TTCCAGGCCGCCAAGCGCAAGGCCCGCGGCTACGGAAGATTCTCGACCATCCGTACGGTCATCTTCCTCATCGCCGGCAAGCTCGACTTCGCCACGATCAATCCGCATGCTTCTTAACCCACTCGAAATTCAAAAGAGCCAAAAACCTCTTCCTCCCAATCCAGTCGATGCTCGCGCACCGCCGCCACCATTTTGTGCGCGATGCGTTGCGCAGCTTCCAACTCGCAGCTTTTGAGTAGCACGGCGAACTCGTCCCCGCCCAGGCGCGCCACGGTGTCCGTGTTGCGCACCTGCGCATGCAGCAACTCCGCCACCGCGATCAACATCTGATCGCCTGCGGCGTGGCCACCTCGGTCGTTCACCGACTTGAAATCATCGAGGTCGATGAACAGCGCCGAGACCGCCTCGCGGCGGCGGTTTCCCGCAACTTCGCCGAGCAGACGCTCGAACTCGCGGCGATTGGCGAGCTGGGTCAAGGGGTCATGGGTCGATTGCCAGGAAAGCGCCTCGCGCGCCTCGCGTACCGCGGAAACATCCTCGATGGTCCAAATCGTTCCGGCGTCCGGATATTGCCGATCGACCGGTACACCGCATAACCTGGCCCAAAAACGGGAGCCATCGCGACGCAAGACTTCCAACTCCTCATCGAAAGGATGGCCGGCCTCGAAGGCCCGGGCAATGCGTTCCACCAGGGCGTCGTAGATTTCCTGATTGGGGTAGAGCAGGCGCGTACTTTGTCCTTCGAGGGCAGCGGTCTCGTAGCCGAACATGCGCCCCAGATTGGCGCTGACGAGAACGAAGCGCCGGTGCTGCGTGAGGGTAATGCCCAGGGGTACATGGTCGAGCACGGCGCGCATCCGTGCCAACAGGGTGGCGCGCTCGGCGCCCAGCTCCCGCCTCTGCCGCATGGCGTCACGCAAGGCTGCCGAAAGCGCGCCCAACTCGCCCCAGGCCTCGGGCCAGTCGCGCTCGTCGTCGCCGCCATCGTCGTGCAGTCGCCGCACCCGGGCCTCGAGGCGCCGCAAGGGCGCGAAGAGGACCACCATGATGAGCAGCAGCAGCAAACCGGCGGCCACCGCCACGCCCATGGCCAGCTTGAGCGCCTGCCGGCGCGCCTCGCGTGGTCCGCCCAGGGCGATTTCGGCATCGACGCTGCGCATCACCACCCAGTCGGCCATCGGAATGCCGGCGTGGGCGACGAGTTGTTCACCGACACGCTCGGCCACCCCCATGGGCTCCACGGGCTCACCCATGGCGCGCCAGGCGGTGATGGCCTCGCTCACCCGAGCCTCGCGCTCGCCGGCTTCGAGCGCGGGCGAGGCACTGGCCTGCGCAATGATGTTGCCGCGCGCATCGAGCACCACCCCCAGGGCTTCCGAATCGGGATCGAGATCGGTCCACTCGCGCAGCACCCCGGCAGCATCGAGTCGCAGTTCCGCGGCCAGCACCGCCAGCGGCTTGCCCGCTCCGTCACGTATGGGCACGCTCAGCAGCACCGCGGCTTCGCTCAGGGGCGCGGAAATCAGTGGACGTGCCTCTTGGAGGCTCTGGCGGAAAAAGGCCAGCGCGGCGGGCAAGCGCAGGTTGCGCTCGTCGCCGGCGGCGGCGAGCACCGATCCATCCGGTGCCACCATCGCGGTGGCGCCAAATAGCGCCGGGAGCGCCGCGCGCGCGGCGAGTTCCCGGCGCAGCGTCGCGAGGTCGCGTTGGCGCAGCGCGGGCCGCGAGAGGCGTTCGGCGACACTGGCGAGCACTTCCTGCAACTGGATGAGCCGTGCCGTGATCGCCCGGGCCTCGCGCTTGACGCCTTCGCGCGCGGCTTCGAGTGAAGCGAGTTCGGCGCGGTGCGACATGTCCCGCACGATCAGCCAGCCGGTGCCCGCCGCGCTCACCGCCACCAGCACCAGGCCGGCCAGCGTGAGCCGGAACTTGAGCGTCCCGAGCCTATGCACGGGGGATCGCGAGCCGATGAGGCGCATGCCTGCTCTCTCCTATCCCTAGTGGTGCTGTTTTGGGCGCCTGCGCCCCAACCCGGTCTGCGGCCGCAGCGCCCCATCACCGGTTTACGGCCGATGCCGGCGATTCTGGAGCGATTGCCGGCAGGCGGCTCTTCCGGTTGAAACGAGATGTATATGTTAGTAATATACAGTCATGATCGATCTGTCCGAAATTGCCGGGTTCGACTGGGACCCCGGCAATATCCGCAAGAACGACAAGCATGGCGTGTCGATGGCGGAGGCGGAACAGGTGTTCTTCAATACACCGCTGCTGCTTCTGGAAGACGAGCGGCACAGCCAGAAGGAGGCCAGGCATCATGCCCTGGGCAGCACGGGCGAGGGGCGGCTGCTGCATGTGAGCTTCACCCTGCGCAAGTCGGGCAGCCTGATCCGTGTCATCTCCGCCCGCGACATGCACCGAAAGGAGCGCGCATTTTATGAACAAACCGACTAAGAAGGTCCCCAAGTTCGCGAGCGAGGCCGAGGAAAGGGCGTTCTGGGAGAACCACAATTCCACGGACTACCTCGACTGGTCGAAGGCGCGCCGGGCCGTCCTGCCGAATCTCAAGCCGACGACGCGGACCATCTCGCTACGCCTGCCGCAGCACCTGCTCGACGCCATTAAGGCGGCCGCCAATGCGCGCGACGTGCCCTACCAGTCGTTGATCAAGATTTGGCTTCAGGAAAAACTGCGGCTCGCCAAGGACTCCGGCTCGAACTGACGCGCCGACCAGGGCTACCGATCCCGGTAAATCCAGCCGCGCCGCAGCACCCACTTCTCCATCTCCACGGCAAAAAACACCAGGGTCGAAGCGGCGAGGCAAAGCAGCAACTCGTCGAAATCGAGCGGCTCGGTCTTAAAGATCGGGTTGAGCACCGGCAGGTAGATCGTCGCCAATTGCAGGACGAGGGTGAACAGCACCGCCGCCATAAGCACCGGGTTGGACCAGAAGCCCAGGCGAAAAGTGGATTCGCGCTCCGAACGTATGGCCAGGGCGTGGCCGAGCTGCGACAGGCACAAGACGGTAAACACCATGGTCTGCCAGTGCGCACCCTCGCGGCCCAGTGCCCAGGACTGCAACACCAGGCACACCGCCGCCATGGTCAGGCCAACCCAGACCATGTGCTGCCACATGCCGTGCGCGAAGATGCTCTCCTGCGGCCGCCGCGGCGGGCGCCGCATGAGGTCGCGCTCGCCACGCTCGGCGGCCAGGGCCAAGCCGGGCAGGCCGTCGGTGACGAGGTTGATCCACAGAATGTGAATGGGAAGCAGCGGAATCGGCAGGCCCAGCAAGGGGGCGAGGAAGATCACCCAGATCTCGCCCGAATTGCTGGTCATGGTGTATTTGATGAACTTGCGAATGTTGTCGAAAATGCGCCGCCCCTCGCGCACCGCCTGCACAATGGAGGCGAAGTTGTCGTCGAGCAGCACCATCGGCGCCGCCTCGCGCGCGACGTCGGTGCCGCCCCTGCCCATGGCCACGCCGATGTCGGCGGCCTTGAGCGCCGGGGCATCGTTCACGCCGTCGCCGGTCATGGCGGCGAATTCTCCAGCGGCTTGCAAGGCACGCACGATGCGAATCTTCTGTTCGGGATCGACCCGGGCATAAACGCGGATGTCCTTCACTTCGGCGGCGAAGTCCTGGTCGCTCAGTGCCGCCAGCTCCGCGCCCGTGACCACCCGCCCGCCGTGGTCGAGAATGCCCAAGCGGTGGGCGATGGCGCGCGCCGTGGCGGGGTGATCCCCGGTGATCATCACCGGCACGATACCGGCGGCCTGGCACTGGGCGACGGCCTGCGCGGCCTCTTCGCGCGGCGGATCCATGAGGCCGACGAGGCCAAGAAAAGTGAGCGCACCTTCCGCTTCATCAACGTTCCCGGGCAGGGCCAGAAGTTCGCCCTGCGCCAAAGCCAGCACGCGCAACCCACGCGCCGCCAGGCGCTCGGCCTGAGCCAACGTCGGCGCGGCGTCGAAGGGCAGGCGCCCCGAGGCGGTGAGCCGCCAGGCGCAGCGTCCAAGCACCGCTTCCGGCGCACCTTTGACGCAGACCAGGTAGGGCGCCGCCGACATAAACGTTTGCAGTCTGACCTCGCTCGCATTCTGTGGCAGCGAGCTTGCCCGCGTTGCGTTGCCCGGCGCGGACGCGGTCCAACTCGCTGGATTGGTTTCGTCGCTGGCCGACTCGTTCCCAGCCAACGCGGGAAGCTCTCGCGAGAACACTCCGAGGTCGAGCGCCTGGTGCTCAGCTCCGGCGAGGTCATCCCACTCCAGCGTCAGGCGATGCACCGTGCTCATGCGCTTGCGGACGGAATCGAAAGGGAACTCGGCGACCCTCGGCAGCCGCCGCAACAGCGCTTGGGAGTCGAGGCCGCGCGCTTGGGCCGCTTCCAAAAGCGCCACCTCGGTAGGCTCGCCGACGATCCGCCCCTGGGCGCCCGGCCAGGCATCATTGACCAGCACCAAGGCACGCAGCAGGCTGGGCCAGGGCTCGCCGCGTTCCTCCGCGCCGTCGGTCCAGAACACCTCCGCATGCATGCGGTTCTGGGTCAGCGTGCCCGTCTTGTCGGTGCAAATGTAAGTGATCGAACCCAGGGTCTCCACCGCCGGCAGGCGCCGGATGAGCACATTCTGCTTGACCATACGGGCCGCGCCCAGGGCCAGCGAAATCGCCACCACTGCCGGCAGGGCCTCGGGAATCGCCGCCACGGCGAGGCTCACCGCGGTGAGGAACATCAACACCGGCGGCTCGCCACGCGCCAGACCGGCGACGAAGATCACCGCGCAGATCGCCAGAACCGCCCAGGCCAAGCGCGAGCCGAAGCGGGCGAGGCGCTTTTGCAATGGCGTCTTGACCTCTTCGGCGCCCTGCAACAAACGCGCGATGTGGCCAAGCTCGGTTTCGAGGCCGGTGGCGACGACCAGCCCTAGCCCGCGGCCCTTCACCACCAGGGTGCCTTTCCAGGCCATGTTGAGGCGGTCGCCGAGCGGCATTTGCGCTTCGCGCAGTACCGCGACCGATTTCTCCACGGCTTGCGCTTCGCCAGTGAGCGCTGCCTCGGCAATGCACAACTCGGCCGCTTCAAGCAAGCGCAAATCGGCCGGCACGACTTTGCCGGCCTCCAGCAGCACGATGTCACCCGGCACCAGTTCCGCCGCCGGCAACTCGCACCACGCACCGTCACGCCGCACCTGCGCCCAGGGCGCCGCCAAACGGCGCAACGCCGCCAGGGCACGCTCGGCTCGCCACTCCTGGACCACGCCGAGCACGGCGTTGAGCAGCACGATGACGACGATGGCGATGGTATCGGCGGGTTCGCCGACGATGCCGGAAACCACCGCCGCGGCGATCAGCACCAGAATCATGAAATCGGCGAACTGATCCAGCACCATGCGCCCCAGGCCGCGCGCGGCCGCTTCCGGCAACTCGTTGCGGCCATGCCGCAGAAGGCGGGACGCTGCCTCGGTGGCGGCGAGGCCTTGCGACTCGGCACCGAGCGCGGTGAGTGCCGCCGCGGCGGATTCGGTGTGCCAGGCCTTGCGGCCGCGTTCAAGCGCCATAACGGAACAGGATGTAACTGTTGAGCAGATAAAGCGCCAGAAGACACAGGCTGATCCAGCCCATGCCCAGGGCTAGCCTGCCGCTGGGCCGATAGAACAGACCAACGATGGCGGCGCCGGTCATCACCATGGCCGAAAAAGCGGAGAAGGCGTGCGCCGCCGAAACCTGCGCGAGTATCGGTCCTTTGGTATAGAAGATGTCATCGATGGCGATAATCAGCATGTCGAACAGATTGCTACCAAGGAGGTTGGCCACCGCCATGTCCAGCGCGCCCATGCGCACCGCGGCCACCGTCACCGCCACTTCCGGGGCCGAGGTGGCGGCGGCGATCAGCAGTGTGCCCACGAAGGACTTGTGCCAACCCATGGTGGCCGCGACCTCCTCGCCGACAAAGGGCAGCCAGATGCCCGCCGCGACCACGACGACGGCGGCCAGGCCGTAGCGAACGATCGCCTGGCGCAAGGTGATCGTGGGGTAGCGCTCGACCACGTCTTCGACGAACTCGGCCACTTCCTGCCGTTCGAAACGGAATACCGAGCGCATGGCAAGAAAGTAGATGAGCATGATCAGCGGCGTGTAGGCCCCGACCCAGCCAAGCGCCAGACTCGCGCCCTGCGCCGCCAGCAGTAACGACAGACCCACCGTGCCGATCAGCACGATGCCGAACCCGGCGGAGAGAATGTGGCCACGGCTGGCGCGGGAATAGAGCGATTCTTCACGATAAAGAAAATCCACCACCACCAGGATGCCGAGATTGAACACACAACTGCCCAGCACATCCCCCAGGGCAATATTGGGCGCATCGGCCACCGTGACCGCGGAGATGCCGGTGGCAAGCTCGGGCAGTGAAGTGACCGTGGCAAGCAGAATCAGGCCGACCCAATTGCGGCCCAGGCCGGTCTTCTCGGCGATGACGTCGCCATAGCGCGACAGCCGCGCGCCGGCGAAGCCGATCACCGCGATGCACAGAAAAAGGCTCGCCCAGGCACTCATCGGAGCGACCAGGCCAAGCACGCCGCGGCAATACTCAGGGTGGCCAGCGTGACCGGCACGCCGACCCGAACGTGCAGGCGCCAATCGATGCGGATGCCGCGCCGCGCGGCGGCATCGACGACGATGATGTTGGCGATCGAGCCGACGATGAGCAGATTACCCGCCAGGGTGCTGGTAAGCGCCAGCAGCGGACCGGACCATTCCTGCGTCGCCGCGGGCAGGAGCAACATCACCGCGGGCACGTTGGAGACCAGGTTCGAACCCGCCAGCGTGATCAGAAGCATCGGTCCGGGGCTGTCGAGCGGCAGGCCCGCGGCAGCCAATGCCGCAAGGCCACGCGCCGCCAGCCCGGTGTGCTGCAAGGCGTGGTTGACCACGAACAGCCCGATGAACAAGACCAAGAGTTCCCAATCGACGAGCCCCAGCATCTTATTGCTGTGCAAGCGTCGCGAGAGCAGCAGCAGCCCCGCGCCGGTCAGCGCCGCCACTTCGCGTGGCCAATCGGTGAACAAAAAAACCAGCAGCAAGGCCAGCGCCACGCCGAGGCCCTTGACTGTCTGCCAGAGATCGAAGCGCGCCTCATCTTCGTCGCGGCGCTCGAATTGCGCGTCGGCGGTGCTGCCGCGTGCCAGCGCCCATTGCCCGCGATGGGTCCAGACGATAATGCCCCAGGTGGCCGCGAGCCCCAGCAGCACCGGCAGCGCGGCAACTCGGGAATAGCCGGCAAACGAGAGCTTGAGACTTTCGCCGATCAACATGTTTTGCGGATTGCCGATCAACGTTGCCGCCGAACCCACGTTGGCGGCACAGGCCAGGGCCAGGAGATAGGGCACGGGATTCAACTGGCGCCTGACGCAGGCGTCCGCCAAAACCGGCGCCATGGCGAGACAAACGATGTCGTTGGAGAATACCGCCGAGAGCAAGGCCACTACGGCAATGAGATAAGCAAGTAGCGTCGCCGGGCTCGTCGGCAGCGCCGCCACCGCTTGCGTCACCCAAGTGTAAAAGCCGCCCAGGCGCATCTGCGCCGACAGCACCATGAAGGAAAACAGCAGTAGGATGGTGGGCAGATGCACCGACCGGGCAGCCGCTTCGGGACTCACCGCCCCGCTGCCGACCAAGGCGATGGCGCCCAGCAGGGCGATGCCGGTGCGGTCGATTTGCAGAAAAGGCAAATCGCCCAGGATCATGCCCAGATACACGGCCAGGAAGATGAACAGGACCGTGGCTTCCACGGCTGTTTCCCGGTTAAGCCGTGGTTTACTTGACCAGCGTTACCGGAACGGTGGCGTGTTGAATCACGTCGCTGGACACCGAGCCCAGCAGCATACTGGCGGCCGCGCCCAGGCCATGGGTGCCCAAAACGATGCCGTCGCATTGCTCGGCCGCCGCGGTTTGGGCGATGGTTTCCGCCACCGGCCCGATCAGCACCAGGGGTTGGTATTTGATCTGGGCGGCGTCGAGAATGGCGCGCGCCGACACCAAGGCGTCGCCACCTTTGGCTTCCTCCATGGCTTCCACTTCCTCTTTTTTCAAGAAGCGGCGCACCTGCCAGTCGTCGACCTCGGGCTGCACGTTGAGCAGCAGCACCTCCAGGGCCGGATTGGCCTGGGCCAGCGTAACCAAATGCTGGACGGCGCGATCGGAATTGGCGGAACCATCCACCGGAACCAGGGCTTTGCGCATGGGCGAAATCCTTATCGATGTAGCGAAACGTGGGGATTATCCCATTTTCGCGCGCTTGCGCCTTGACCGGACACCACCCATTGGGGAAATTACTTACGCGTTTCACCAAAGGCGGCTGGGTGCCCAATGGTAAAATCTCGCGCACTTGACCTGGAGATGAGCATGCGCTTCTTTGCCCGCAGCGGGATAAACGCCCGCCTGGCCACGGCCGGCATTTTGTTTTTGTTCGCCCCCCTGGCTCTGGCCGCCGAAGCGCCTTCCATTGCCGGCATTCCAGTGGACTTCATCCTCTTCGCGGCAACGCTTCTGGGGGTGGCGATGTTCCATCATCACGTGCTGAAAGTCGCGTTGACGGGACTCGCCGTGATCACGATTTACAAGATCATTTTCACCGGCTTCAAGTTCGGCGCTGGCCTCGCCGGTTTTGGTGCGCACATGGCGCATGAATGGGTGCTGCTGGTGAACCTCTTGTGCCTCTTGGTGGGCTTCGCGCTACTGGCCCGGCATTTCGAGGACAGCGGCGTGCCGGAAGTGTTGCCGCGGCTTTTGCCCGAAGGTTGGATGGGCCCTTTCGTGCTGTTGGTCATCATCTGGGTGCTCTCGGGTTTTCTCGACAACATCGCCGCGGCACTGATCGGCGCGACCATCGCCGCCAGCGTCTTCAAACGCAAGGTGCACATCGGCTATTTGGCGGCTGTCGTTGCCGCTTCGAATGCCGGCGGCGCAGGCAGCGTGGTGGGCGACACCACCACGACCATGATGTGGATCGACGGCGTCAGCCCGCTCGACGTGGTCGAGGCCTACATTGCCGCCGCCGTCGCGCTGCTGGTATTCGGCTTCCCGGCCGCGTTGCTGCAGCACAAGCATCAGGCCATCGTGCGTGATTTGCAGGCGGCGCATCACATCGACTGGGTGCGCGTGGGTGTGGTCGGCGCCATTCTGGTCTTTGCCATCGCCACCAACGTCACGGTCAACCTGAATTTCCCTGAAGCCGCCGAGCACTTTCCCTTTCTCGGCGTCGCGGTATGGGTGGTGCTGCTTGCCGCCATCCCAGTGCGAAAGCCTGAATGGAGCTTGATGCCCGACGCCCTGAAGGGCTCGATTTTCCTCCTGGCCCTCGTAACCTGCGCTTCGATGATGCCGGTGGAGAAATTGCCGCCCGCTTCGTGGCCCTCAGCGCTGTCGCTAGGCTTTATTTCCGCGGTGTTCGACAATATTCCGCTCACCGCCTTGGCTTTGAAACAGGGTGGCTATGATTGGGGTTTCCTCGCCTATGCCGTGGGCTTTGGCGGCTCGATGATCTGGTTTGGCTCGTCGGCCGGCGTGGCGGTGTCCAACCTCTTCCCCGAAGCGAAGTCGGTCGGGCAGTGGCTGCGTCACGGCTGGTTCGTCGTGGTGGGTTATGTGGTCGGCTTCTTCGCCCTGCTGCTGATTCTGGGTTGGCATCCGCACGAAAAGCACAAGGCCGAGGAGCGGGCGTCACCGCCTGTAATGGTCAGCGCGAGCGCTGCACCGCCCCCCATCTAGAGCAACTCACAAGTCGCTGAGGCGCCCATGAAAGGACTGCTCGCTCTGCTCTTGCTTCTTCCCGCCAGCGCCTGGGCGGCGGGATCGGGCGTGGTGGGCGAAAACCTGCTGTGGCTGGCGCTCATTCTGCTGGCGGCACGCCTCTTCGCGCCGTTGGCGCAACGCCTGGGTTTTCCGGCAGTGCTGGGCGAATTGCTGTTGGGTGTGGCGCTGGGCAACCTTTCGCTCTTTGGCATCGCTTACTTCGACACCATCGCCAAAGACCCGATCATCGCCTTCATCGCCGAGCTGGGCGTGATCGTGCTCTTGCTGCAAATCGGGCTGGAGACGCGCCTGGCTGATCTCATGCGCGTCGGCGGGCGCGCCGCGGGTGTGGCGGCGATCGGCATCGCCGCGCCGTTCGCGCTGGGCGCGCTGGTCGTGGGCCCGCTTCTGCTCCCCGGACAATCGCAAAACGCCTATCTTTTTCTCGGTGCCACGCTGGCCGCGACCTCCGTGGGTATCACCGGGCGGGTGTTTCGCGACCTCGGCAAACTCGGCTCCACCGAAGCACGCATCGTGTTGGGCGCGGCGGTCATCGACGACGTGCTGGGCCTGGTGATTCTTGCCGTGGTCTCGGGCATCGTGCAGGCCGGATCGATCAGCTTGGCGGCAACGCTGTGGATCATCGCCGAGGCGGCGCTATTCTTGGGCGGCTCGATCTGGATCGGCCGCTTGATCGCGCCCCACTCCAGCCGCTGGCTGGCGCGCCTCGATGCCGGCCCCAGCATGTTGTTTGCCCAGGTGCTGGCGACCGGATTGTTCCTCGCGTGGCTGGCGCACCTCATCGGCCTTGCGCCCATCATCGGGGCTTTTGCCGCCGGCCTCTTGTTCGAACCGGTATTCTTGAAACATTTCGAGACCCCGCGCATCGTGCAAGAAGCCGCGCCGCTGCTGCCGGCGGGGGAGGCGGGGCAGAGCCTGCGCACCCTGCTCGAACGCCACGCGTTTCATCAACATGAGTCGATGATCGAACCCATCGGTTATTTCTTCGTGCCGGTGTTTTTTGTGCTGACCGGCATGCAAGTCGATCTCAAAACGCTCGCCGATCCGAGCCTGCTGGCCATTGCTTTGGGCATCACGGTGGCGGCGGTGGTGGGCAAGCTGGTCGCCGGTTTCGCCGCCGGTCGCGGCGTAAGCCCCTGGATCGTGGGCTGGGGCATGGTGCCGCGCGGTGAAGTGGGCCTCATTTTCGCGGTGGCCGGCCGGCAGCTCGGCGTATTGGGCGAAGCAATGTTCTCGGTGGTGGTGATCATGGTCATCCTCACCACACTGTTGACCCCGCCGGTGTTGACGGCATTGCTGCGAAGGCGCTGAGGCGTGAAGTACTGGCTTGCGCTTGGATTCCTTGATGCGGTAGCATCACCGCATCAATGAAGGATTGCCCATGCGCACGACGCTCGACATCGACGACGACGTTCTCGCCCTAGCCAAAGAACTCGCCCGCCGGGAGCGCAAATCGGCCGGCCAGGTCATCTCGGAATTGGCCAAGCGCGCGCTCACCCAAACTGTGCCGCCCAATGAGCGCCTGCAGGCGAGCGAGCCGGACAGCTTTTGTGGCTTCCGGCCCTTCGCTTCGCGCGGCCCCTTGGTCGGCAACGAAGAAGTCGACCGGTTGCGCGACCAGGAAGGCGTTTAATCGCGTGCGCGCGCTGCTCGACGTCAACGTCCTGATCGCCCTCCTCGACGAAGCGCATGTCCACCATCGACTGGCGCGCGACTGGCTTACCCGGAACATCCGCTTTGGCTGGGCATCCTGCCCGCTGACCCAGAATGGTTGCATTCGCATCCTCTCCCAGTCTGCCTATCCGGGTGCCTTGCCCCCTGCGGCGGTGGCGGAACGCCTCGCTCTGGCCACCGCAACCCGGTGGCATGAGTTCTGGCCCGATGCGGTGAGCCCGCTGGATGCCGGGCTCATCGACTGGACGGCCATTCTGGGCTCGCGGCAGGGTACCGATGCCTATTTGCTGGCGCTGGCGGTGAGCCGAAACGCTCGCTTGGTCACCTTCGACCGGGCGGTGCCGCGCGCCGCCGTTCGAGAGGCAAGCGCGAAACATGTGGTCACCCTATGAGGCGGCGCTCTTGCGCCCCAAGCTCTTGCCCTAGCGACGGCGAGGCCGGCGTTGGCCTGCTGGCCTGTTGAGCCCTTTGAGGCTGTTGGAGAACGCGATCACAGAACCAAACAAGACGCCCCAGGCGCCTTCCAGCTGCGCCGCGCGCCTTGCGTGGCGGGCGGGATCCCAAATCAGGGGAAGTTGACGCTCGGCTGGCGCTCAATCATAATGATCGATATGATCATATCGATTGGAAAATCATGATTACCGAAACGAACGCGGTCAGCTTCCGCCAGAATCTCGGCGAAATGTTGAGCCAGGTGCAGTACCGGCACGACAGCGTGGTGATCAACAAAGACGGCAAACCGGTCGCCGCGCTGGTCGATGCGCGCCTGTTCGAACGCATCCGGCGCATGCAGCAGCGCTTCGACGCCCTGTGCCAGCGCCTGGAGGCCGGCTTCGCGACGGTGCCGGAGCAACAAGGCCTGGCCGAGATCGATGCGGCCGTCGCCGCCGAACGAAAGGTGGCGCGCGCGCCGGCTAAGACCCAATCGCTCGCGAAGAAACGCTGAAAGATGGCCGCGCTGCGGGTCATTCTCGACACCAATGTGCTGCTTTCCGGCATTGCCTATCCGGCCAGCGTGCCGGGCAGGATCTTCGCGGCGTGGCGTCACGGCTCGGTCGAGGTTCTGCTGTCGGTCTACATCCTGAACGAGTTGCGCAGGGTGCTGCCTCGTCTTGAACAACGCCACGGCATGTCGCCCACGGAAATCGATGACCTGGTGGACATTCTTTCGATTCAAGCGGAAATCATCGAGCCGCTGCCGGGCAAAGACCAAACGCTGCGTGACGAGAAGGATCGGCCCGTTCTGGGCACCCTGCTGGCGGCCCTGGCCGCCGCCAGTGCGGACTACCTCATTACCGGCGACAAAGACCTGCTGGCCTTGGCCGATCAACACCCGATCGTCACACCGGCGCAATTCTGGGCTACGCACGGGGGTTTTTGACCACGGGTCGAGCGAGAAGCCCCGCCATTTTTGGCGGGGTCAGCGAGACGAAGCGTAAACCAGGGGCCGCAGGCCCCACTCAAACTAGTGGCGAGGACGCCCCGCCCTTCCAGAGCGGGGTGATTCACAGGTCGATCACAAAACTTGACGGCATTTTGAACGCAGGCGAAATTCCATTTCTCGCCAAGTAACGAATGCTTCCAAGTCACCAACTAGGCCTACACGCGCATGTCGATACCCTCCCGCAATATTTTGGTCCTCTGCACCGGCAACTCCTGTCGCTCCATTCTGGCCGAGGCTTTGTTCAATCACCTGGGCCAAGGCCGGGTGCGTGCTTTTTCAGCGGGTTCGCAGCCGGCCGGGCGTGTGAATCCGATCGCCCTGGAAACACTGGCGCGGCATGGCATTACCTGCGCCGAGGCGCGCTCCAAATCCTGGGATGAATTCGCCGTCCCCGGCGCGCCGAACATCGATTTCATTGTTACGGTGTGCGATCACGCCGCACAAGAGGCCTGCCCGGTTTGGCCGGGGCATCCGCGCACTATCCATTGGGGCATTGCCGATCCCGCGCCGGTGACCCCGGACGCCGCCCAGCGCGTTGCCTTCGAAGTGGCTTTCAGCGCCCTGCATCAGCGCGTTACCGCTTTTCTGGCGCTCCCCCTGGAAACGCTGGATCTCGACGCCGCCGCGGCGGCGGCGCGGCAAATCCACGCCGAGGCCCAGTCGTGAGCGCCGATCGGGGAAACCGCCTGACGCCAACGTTGGCGGGAGCAACTCGCAACCCGCGATCAAACCCACACTCTGGATCGGACACCAGTGACGATGAGCAAACCCCGGTTGCGAGCCCGAAAGCGATGAGTGTCTTCGAGCGCTATCTCAGTCTATGGGTTGCCGTGTGTATCGTCGCCGGCATCGCCCTCGGGCAACTTTGGCCAGCAGCCTTTCAAGTGCTGGGTCGGCTGGAGGTGGCCAAGGTGAATCTGCCGGTGGGCTTGCTGATCTGGGTGATGATCATTCCCATGTTGGTCAAGGTGGACTTCACCGCTTTGCACGAAGTGCGGCAGCATGTGCGGGGCATCGGGGTGACCTTGTTCGTCAATTGGTTGGTGAAGCCGTTTTCGATGGCCCTGCTGGGCTGGCTGTTCATCCGGCAAGTCTTCGCGCCTTGGCTGCCGAGCGACCAGATCGACAGTTACATTGCCGGACTCATTCTGCTGGCGGCCGCACCCTGCACCGCGATGGTGTTCGTTTGGAGCCGGCTCTCCAATGGCGACCCGCTGTTCACGCTCTCGCAAGTGGCACTCAACGACACCATCATGGTGTTCGCCTTTGCGCCCATCGTCGGGCTGCTGCTGGGCATTTCGGCGATCACCGTGCCTTGGAGCACGCTGGTCACTTCGGTGGTCTTGTACATCCTGATTCCCTTGCTGCTCGCCCAGGCGTGGCGCAAGGCGCTGCTGGCCAAGGGCCCGGCACATCTCGACGCCGTCATGGCGAAGCTCGGCCCCTGGTCGATCACCGCGCTGCTGGCCACCCTGGTGCTGCTCTTCGCCTTCCAGGGCAAAGCCATCCTGGAGCAGCCGCTGATCATAGCGCTCCTGGCCGTACCCATCCTCATTCAGGTGTTCTTCAACTCGGCCCTGGCCTACGGACTCAACCGCGCTCTGGGCGAAAAACACAACGTCGCCTGTCCTTCGGCGCTGATCGGCGCCTCGAACTTCTTCGAGCTGGCGGTTGCCGCGGCGATCAGTCTGTTCGGCTTCGAGTCGGGAGCCGCTCTGGCCACCGTGGTGGGCGTGTTGATCGAAGTGCCGGTGATGCTGCTGGTGGTCAAGGTGGTCAACACCAGCAAGCCGTGGTATGAATCGGGGAAAACCGGTTGAGGCGGGTATGAGTTCGCAGGTGAAGTTTCAGGTGGTTTTCTCCCTCGTCATGGGGGCGATGATGGTTTTCTTGATGACCTTCGTGATCACGCTGGTCAATGTGGGTTGGATCGAGGGCTTCGTGGGGCTGTGGGGAAAGGCCTTCGTCATCGCCTACGCCGTTGCCGTGCCACTGATCTATTTCATCGCGCCCCTGGCGCGTAGACTCACTGCCCGGTTGCTTGGCCAGACCGCCTGAAAGCGGGCGCCGGCAGCCGCGCGCGGCCTTGCGGCAGATCATGTCGGCAGGCCCGGCGCAGCTTACAATCGGGTCTAAACGCCACACCCCCAGACCATGCCCCAGAGCCTGAGCCTCGTCCTGCTGTTGCTCACCGCGGCCTTGTTCGCGGTGGCGCTGCTGCGCCTGCTGCGCTTGCCCTCGCTGCTCGCTTATCTGGCCGTCGGCATCGCCGTGGGTCCGCACGCTTTGGCGTGGCTGCCCAGCGGTGATGCCACCTCCGAGCTTGCCGAGTTCGGCGTGGTCTTCCTGATGTTCTCCATCGGTCTCGAGTTTTCTCTGGCGCGTCTGATGGCCATGCGCTGGCAGGTATTCGGACTGGGAGGCGCGCAGGTGCTGCTCACCACCGTGGCCACCCTGGCGATCGCCCGTTTCGGCGGGCTCGCCTGGCAAGGCTGCCTCGCCCTGGGCGCGGCCTTCGCGATGTCTTCCACCGCCATCGTGGCGAGGCTTCTGGCCGAGCGGTTCGACCTGCATTCGGCCTCCGGGCGGCGCACCATGAGTGTGCTGCTGTTCCAGGATCTGGCCGTAGTGCCCTTGCTAATCGTGATACCGGCACTGGCCGACACCGGCAACCTCATGCGCCACCTCTCGCTGGCGCTGGTCGAGTCGGTCGCCATTTTGCTGCTGGTGGTGCTGGTCGGCCGAAGGCTCATTCGGCAATGGTTCGACCTAGTCGTGAAAAGCCGCTCCAGCGAGCTTTTCATGCTCAATGTGTTGTGGTTGACGGTGGGGCTCGCCTTTCTCACCCACTGGGCCGGCTTGTCGTTGTCGCTGGGCGCCTTTCTGGGTGGCATGCTGATTTCCGAAACCATGTATCGCCACCAGGTGGAGGCCGACATCCGCCCCTTTCGCGATGTGCTGTTGGGGCTCTTTTTTATCACCATCGGCGCCATGCTCGATCTCACCGTGGTCTGGCAGCGCATCGACTGGGTAGCGCTGGTCGTGCTGGGACTCGTGGTGGGCAAGGGCTTGCTGATGCTGCTCCTCACCCGCGGTTTCAGCGCCGACTGGGCGGTGTCGTTTCGCACCGCGGCGCAGCTTGCGCAGGCTGGGGAGTTCGGCTTCGTGCTGCTCACGCTGGCGAGCGCCAACGGCTTGCTGCCGACTGAAATCACCCAACCGGCGCTGGCGGGCATG
>JACPUX010000082.1 GCA_016192065.1 Betaproteobacteria bacterium | reverse complement strand
CGGCCTCCTCATCACGGGGTGACAAAGGACAAATGGCCGCGCGGCGCACCCCGCGCCGTGAGGCCGAGGTCGGCATAGCATAACAAAGTGCAAGGCAGAGCGCGGTGGACGCAAAAATCGACGGCGGCGTCGATTCGCGGCCAAGACCACTCCCACCGGGAACGCCGCCGCCGCATGTGGTTTGTGGTGGCGGCCTTGCCCGCGAAAATGCCGCTCCTCCTCGGTGCGGGCAAATGCGGCCCGTACCGCGTCTGCCGAGGGGCGGCTGCTACATATTGGCGAGGCTCGTGATCGTGCCGACGGAGGCGGTAGTATTGTCGCTCAGGGTATTGTCACCAGTCGATTGCAAAACGGCGGACGAGGCTTGGTAGAAACCCGTACCGTTGTCGGTTACCCTGTTGCCGGAGGCCACCAGTTTCGCGCCGCTGTTGAGTGCGCTCAACCCACGGCTAGAGTTACCGCTGATGAGACTGTTGCTTACTCTGGCGAGGGCCGTGCCAGTGGTTACATAGGTGTAGACACCGTGGGCGTTTCTGCTCGCCACCGAGTCCTTGAGGTTAAGCTCGACTCGGCCGCTGGAACTCGCATCTGCGTAGAAGCCGACATCACCGTTACCCGAGGCTTCCGAGCGGCTTACGTCGGCCCGAGTCACCACCCCGGCGCCGCTGGCTAGGACGAACAGACCCTCGGTAATATTGTCAAGAAAGCGGCTGCCGGAAACCAGAATCGTCGAACCACCAGAAATGAAAGCTCCGAAATAGTTTCCCTGAATCAGCGAGTCCAGAAGGCTCACTTGGGCCGCAACCACTACGTGGAGTCCATAATCAGAACTGAAATGGGTGATGACGCAGTTTCGCACTACCAGGCTGTCACCCGCGATCATGCTGATGCCACTGCCGCTGCCGTCCAGGCGGTTGATGCTCAAGCCGCGCAACACGACGTTCACGCCCGCCGTGGCGATGGTGACGCCATTTCCAGAAAACACACTGATGCCGGCGTAGATGCCTTCTGGCGCGATGATGCTCACGGATTTGTTGATGGTCACCGGCCCATAACCGCCGGAAGTCAAGACGATGATCTCGCCGCCCGTATCGGTGACCGTCAGTGCCGCGGTGAAGCCGCGGCACGGGGCGGTGTTGGAGCAGTTGCTCGCGGTGTTGGCATCATTGCCGCTAATGGAAACGAAGGTGCGCTGAGCCGCGTAGGCGGAGAATGCAGCACTAAGAGACAGCAACAGGGCAGCAACAGCAAGAGAAACACGCAACATGACGGCCTCCTCATCGTGTGGGGTGATGAAGGACAAATGGCCGCGAGGCGCACCCCACGCCGTGCGGCCGAGGTGGGCGTAGCATAGCAGACATGTCGTAACGCGCCGGAATAGCGCCCGCATCGAACTAAGCGCCGATACGCGGGCAAGCCCGCTCCTGCACGGACCTGCACATGGCTTCGGTGAAAGCGGCTGGCCTGCGACGACTCCGTAGCGGCGGCCTTGGCCACGGGCGCGCCGCCGCACCCACGACCCTGGTCGAACGCGGCTTGCGCCGCGCCGGCCGTCGGCGGGTCGTTACATTTTGGCGAGGCCGGTGATCGTGCCCGAGGCGTTGGTGGTGTTGTCCGTCACGGTATTGTCGCCGGTCGATTGCAGCACGCCAGAAGAGGCTTGGTTGAGCCCGGTGCCGTTGTGCGTGACCTTGTTGCCGGAGGCCACAATTTTTGCGTTGGTGCCGCCGGCGATCAAACCATAGGTGTTGCCGCTGACTAGATTGTTGCTCGCACTCATCAAGGCAGTGCCGGTCGACAAAGTCGCGCTCAAGCCCGAGAAGTTTCTGCTGGCCACGGAGTCCTTGACGTTGAGCTCAATTCGCCCGCCGTAGCTGGCGTAGGCGAAGAACCCAGAGCCGCCACCCGATGCCTCGGAGCGGCTCACCTCGACTTTGGTCACCTCTGCGGCGCCGCTGGCATGGCCATAAACACCCGCCCCCGGGTGGTCGAAAAAGCGGCTCCCGGAGACTAGCGCCGTCGCGCCGCCCGTAATGTAAGCGCCGTAATAGTTCGCCTGCAGCAACGCATCAAGAATGCGCACGCGTGCGGCGGCGTCTACCTTGAGTCCATCACTAGCGAAATTGCTGATCGTGCAGTTCTGCACCACGAGACTATCGCCTGCGGTCATGGCGATGCCCGCGAAGCCCCCTAAACCGTTGATGCTCAGGCCTTTGAGAACGACGTTTACGCCCGCGGTGGCGATAGTAATGCCGATACCCGTGAACACGCTGATGCCGGCGAAAATGCCTTGCGGCGCGATGATGCTCACCGATTTGTCGATGGTCACCGGCCCATAGCCACCGGAACTCAAGACGATGATCTCGCCACCGCTATCGGTGACGGTCAGCGCCGCGCTGAAACCACGACAGGGTGCAGTGTTGGAACAGTTGCTCGCAGTGTTGGCGTCACTGCCGCTGGTGGAGACGAAAGTGCGCTGCGCCGCACCGGCTGTGAAAGTCAACGCGGCAGCGAGTACGAGCAAGGCCGCGCGAAAGATAGCTTGGGACATCATGAACTCCTCTCTGAAGGGCACAAGGTTTCGGTTGTCACAGCGAAGCGCGCATTCTTGGGGAAGCGCCTCGCCTGCCATAGACCTTGGGCTACATATTGGCCAGGCTGGTGATCGAGCCGGAGGAATTGGTGGTGTTGTCGCTCACGGTGTTGTCGCCCGTCGACTGAAAAACGCCGGAATTGGTTTGATATAGCCCGATGCCGTTGTGAGTGACCTTGTTGCCGGATGCCACGAGCTTCGCGCCGCTGCCGCTAGCAATCAGCGCGCGGACTGCGTTGCCGCTGATGAGATTGTTGCTTGCACTTGTCAGGGCCGTCCCCCCGGAGGCATATGAGTACACGCCAAAGTTGTTTCTGCTCGCCACTGAGTCTTTGACGTTGAGCTCCGCCTGACCGCTGCTGCTGGCATGACCGTAGAACCCGACATCGCCGTTGCCCGACGCTTCGGAGCGGCTCACCTCGACCCGTGTGACTATGCCCGCGCCGGAGGCGAACGCCCACATTCCCTCGTTCAGGTTGTCGAGAAAACGGCTGCCGGAGACCAGGACCGCCGCGCCGCCCGCAAAGTAAGCGCCATCAAGGTTGCCCTGCAACAGCGAGTCGAAAAGTCGCACTCCGGCCGGTGTGGACACGTTGATACCCCTTGACGAACTGAAATTAGTGATAGCGCAGTTCTGCACGACCAGACTGTCGCCGGCGGTCATGTTGATGCCATTGCCGCTGCCGCCCAAGCGGTTGATGCTCAGGCCGCGCAGAACCACATCGACTCCGGCGGTGGCGATGGTGACGCCATTTCCAGAAAACACACTGATGCCGGCGTAGATGCCTTCCGGCGCGATGAGGCTCACCGATTTGTTGATGGTCACCGGCCCATAACCGCCGGAAGTCAAGACGATGATCTCGCCCCCCGTATCTGAGACGCTTAGCGCAGCCGCAAAACCGCGGCAAGGCGCCGTGCTGGAGCAGTTGCTGGCGGTGTTGGCGTCACTGCCAGCGGTGGAAACGAAAGTGCGCTGCACGGCAAAAGCGCCAGAAGCAGCGATCAAAGAGAGCAACAGGGCAAGAAAAGACGAAAACAAACGCAACATGACGGCCTCCTCATTGTGGGGCGATGAAAGTAGATGACCGTGCGGCGCACCCCACGCCACAAGGCCGGGATGCGCGCAGCATAACAAGGCGCTAGAAAGGCTGCCAAGTGCTTGGCGCTCCCCAGGCGATTCTTTGGCCAGCCAAGTGGCCCCAGCCGCCACCGTAGTCCAGGGCATTCACCAGCGTCGGCAAGACCATCGTTGCCGGGCGCGACGTCAGGACAGCGACGGGGAAAGCAGACGCCCCGCAATCACCGGGGCGTCGTGGGCTTGATTTTGCTTCTACGGCATCATGAAGACTTCGGGCTGCCGCCCGTCTAGTATTGCGTCAACGTACTGATCGTTCCAGGCACGTTGCTCACTGTGTTGTGATAGACCTTGTTGTCACCTGTCGACAATACGATGACGCTCGAAGGAGTGCTGATTCCGGTGGCGTTGTGGACGACAGTGTTGGCGCTGATGATGAACCATACGCCCACCCCAGCCCCCAATACGCCGTCGCCGGTATTGTTGGAAATCAGATTGCCGACGAGGTTGGTTCTGGCAGCGCTGGTGTCGGCGACCGTGTGCACCCCGACGCCGTTGCGGCTCGAGACGGAGTCTTTCACGCTGAGGTCGGTGGAGCCGCCGCTGGAGGACGACGCATAGAAGCCCGCCGTGGTGTTGGCAGTCGCTTCGGAGCGTGCCACCTCGACTTTGGTAGAGGCTCCGCCTGCGGCCATCACGAAAACGCCGTAAGTACCGCCGATGAATCGGCTACCGGAAACCAAGGCGGAAGCGCCGCCTTCAAATAGAGCACCATAGGCAACGCGTTCGAAGAGGGAATCGAACACGCGCACATTGATCGCCGAGGTCCCATAAACGCCGGTGCCGGTAAAGTCCCGGATCGTGCAGTTCTTCACCGTGAGGCTGTTGCCCGCGGTCATGCCGATGCCGTTGGTGCCGCCCAAGCCGTTGATGGTGAGGCCTTGCAGTAGGACATCTACCCCGGCAGTGGCAATGGTGACGCCGGTACCCGAAAACACGCTGACGCCGGCGTAAATGCCTTCCGGGGCGATGATGCTTACCGACTTATCGATGGTCACCGGCCCATAACCGCCGGAACTCAAGACGATGATCTCGCCGCCGCTGTCGGTGACCGTGAGGGCAGCCGTAAAGCCGCGGCAAGGGGCGATGGTGGAACAATTGCTCGCGGTGTTGGCGTCGCTGCCGCTGGTGGACACAAAGGTGCGCTGCACGGCGTTGGCGTTGAAGGAAAGCGCGACAGTGGCGACCAACAAAGTGGCGCGAAGAACTGCAAAAGACATGACGAACTCCTCTCTGAGTGGACGGAAGGTTTTTCTTACATCCGCGGCGCATTGTTCTCGAGAAAAACGTCCGCGGCGGCGGGCCTATGGTACCTGCTTTTGGGCGAGCGCAGCGGAGGGCGGACCTCCGCCGCGCAGGGGGGCGGGGCTTTTGCTGTTGTGGTTTGCGCCGCCCCTTCTGCAAGTCTTCGACTACATGTTGGTGAGGGGCGTGATGGTGCCAGATGCGTTGGTGGTGTTGTCCGTCACGGTGTTGTCGCCGGTCGATTGCAGCACGCCAGACGAGCCTTGAGAAAGCCCCGTGCCGTTGTGGCTCACCTTGTTGCCGCTCGCCACCAATTTCGCGCCGATGCTCGAGACTTGCAACCCCGCAGTGATGTTGCCGCTAATGAGGCTGTTGCTTACGGTGACAAGCGCAGTGCCAGTGCCGTCATTTGAAGTGACTAAGACGCCACGATCGTTGCCGCTCGCCACCGAGTCCTTGATGTTGACTTCGGCCTGGGTGGCGGTACCAACAGTAACGTAGAAGCCTCTTGAGGTGTTCCCCGACACCTCGGAGCGGCTTACGTGGACCCGGCCACTGTTGGCGTAAAGCCCGTTTGCGCCGGCGAGGAAGCGGCTGCCGGAAACCAGAACAGTCGGTCCGTTGATCAAAGTGGCACCGTAAGCATTCCCTTGCAGCAGCGAATCGATGAGGCGCACCTGAACGGATCCCGACACCAGGAGTCCAGTACTTCCTGAAGCCCCAGAAAAATTGGTGAGGGTGCAGTCTCTGACGGCAAGGCTGGCGCCGTCGGTCATGTGAACCCCGTTCCCTGTACCCCCCAAACGGTTCACGCTCAAGCCCCGCAGCACCACATTGACCCCCGCCGTGGCAATGGTGATGCCATTGCCGGAAAAAACGCTTATGCCGGCGTAAACGCCATCCGGGGCGATGATGCTGACTGATTTGTCGATCGTTACCGGCCCATAACCGCCGGAACTCAGAACGATGATCTCGCCGCCCGAGTCGGTGACCGTCAGCGCCGCGGTGAAGCCGCGGCAAGGCAGCGTGTTGGAACAGTTGCTGGCGGTATTGGCGTCGCTGCCGCTGGTGGACACGAAGGTACGCTGGGCGGCGGTGGTGTTGAAGGAAAGCGCCGCGGTGGCGACCAACAAAGTGGCGCGAAGGATGGCAAAGGACATTACGAACTCCTCTCTGAGTGGGGGTAAGAGCCGATTGGCCTGCCGCGGCGAAGTGTTCTTGGCTCAAAAGGCCGCGACGGCGCGCCAATTTTACTTCCATTTGGGGCGGACGGCAGACCGGCCTTGGACGGTTGATTCAGGCGGCCCGAAGGTGCAAGCGCCTGCGCCGGCGCCAAGCGCTATGGGCGCGCGTCAAGCAAACAATCGGCGAGCTCCACGAAGCCCTCGCCGGCTTGCCCTTCGGTGACGTAGGCAGGGGGCGTATCGAGTCGATCGGCGCAATCGCGCACATTGGCCACCCCCACGGAATTGTCGAAGAACCTGAACATCGGCGCGTCGTTGGGCGAATCGCCCACAAACACCCAGCGGGTGCGCTCGTGGGCGCTTTCGAGGTCGCAGGCGAAGGCTTCGCGCAGCATCCTGAGCGTGGTGGAAAGTTTGTCGTAATCCCCGAACCAGCCATTGACGTGTATAGAACTCACCTTGGCGTGCATACCCAGCGCTTCCATGCGCCGCACGATTTCATCGACCGCGGCGGGCGGAAGCGGGGCAACGTCTTCGCAAAAGTCGATGGCCAGATCCGCCACGCGGCAGAATTGGTCCGAAGCCAGCGCGCAGCCCGGCACGGCGGCGAGGATTTCGCGGGCGATGGCTTCGAGCCGCGCCTGCCGGTCGGCGGGCAGCACGGCGGCGTGAACGGTGCAGAGTATTCTCGCGCCGCGGTCGTAGCGCATCCAGAAGGCGCCGTTTTCTCCCACCACCGCATCAACCGGCCAGAAGCGCGCGATGTGGTCGCACCAGCCGGCCGGGCGGCCGGTGACAGGAATGACTTTGAGGCCCGCCTCGTGCAAGCGCTCCAAGGCGCTATAGGCGGCCGCGGTGAGACGGCCGTCGGTGCTGAGGGTGTCGTCGATGTCGGTGAGGATGCCGGTGATGCCACGGCGCGTGGCAGGCGACATCTCGCTCAAGGGGCGCAAACTGGCTCCTTCACGCGGCCGCGGTGACGGTGTATCCGCCGTGACACAGCGGTCTGCTTCGCGCGGCCCTTAGCGTGGAACAACCACGGCGTGGGAGTTCCATCCTCTGCGGGTGGCCGTTGGCCATGGTCGTTAGTGCGGGTGCGGCGGCTCGCCGCTCCCCGGCACATGATAGGTGCGTGCCGCGGCGTGGTGGTCATGCACCGCGGGAGCGTGCGTCGGGCGGCCCACCCACTGCGGCAGCAAAGAGCCCAAAAGCATGCCGCCTATGGATACACCCAAGCCGATCAATTGCGGCGGCACCAGGCTGTCTGCGCCGATGGTGAATTCGATCAGCAGCCAACTGCCCAAGCCGGCGATGGTGGCGAAAAGCGCCCCCTGTGTGGTGGCGCGTTTCCAGAAGGCGCCGAAGAACAAGGGTACGAAGGCGCCGGCCAGCGTGACCTTGTAGGCGTTTTCCACCATCTTGAAAATCGACGACTCGGAGTTCAGCGCGAAGACCAGCACCACGCCGGCGAAGCAAACGATGGTGCCGCGCATCAACCACAGGAACTGGTGGTCACCCATTTTGGGAAAGAAGCCTTTGACCACGTTCTCGGCAAAGGTCACCGAAGGCGCCAGGAGTGTGGCCGAGGAGCAGCTCATGATCGCCGAAAGCACGGCACCGAAGAACACCACCTTGGCCAGCTCCGGCATGTGCGTCAACACCAGGGTCGGCAGAACGAGCTGCGAGTCCTTGTCCAACAGCTCGTTGAATACCGTCGGATCGATGAGCGTGGCCGAATAGGCGATGAACATCGGCACGAAGGTGAAACCAAAGTAGATCGAAGCGCCTAGCACCGAACCGCCGATCGCGATCTTGGCGCTCTTGGCCGATGTGATGCGCTGAA
This sequence comes from Betaproteobacteria bacterium, assembly GCA_016192065.1. Lineage (GTDB taxonomy): Bacteria > Pseudomonadota > Gammaproteobacteria > Burkholderiales > Casimicrobiaceae > JACPUX01. Next base: position 63,122 of record JACPUX010000082.1, on the reverse strand, counting down.
AGACATCCTGTTGCGGAATCGAACCCAGCATCATGGTCACCCAAGCGCCGATGAAGGTGAGCCACATGGCCGCATCCGGCGGGGGGAAAAAATCGAGCTTGCCCGCCGCGCTGGCGTGCTCGATGACGGGTGCAACACCGCCGGTCATGCCGGAGACCACATAACCGATGTAGAGCATGCCGGCCATGATCACACCCATTTGCACGAAGTCGAGCACCGCCACCGAGAGCATGCCGCCAAAGGTGGTGTAGGTGAGTACGATCACGGTGCCGATCACCATGCCCATCTCCGGGCTCACCGCGCCGTCGGTGATGAGATTGAAGATGATCCCCAGCGCCTTGATTTGCGCCGACACCCAGCCCAGGTAGGAGGCCACGATGCACAGCGTGGTGATCACCTCCACCGTGCGGTTGTAGCGCATGCGGTAGTAGTCACCGATGGTGATGATGTTCAACTTGTAGAGCTGGGTGGCGAAAAAGAAACCGGCAATGACCAGGCACAGCGAGGAGCCGAAGGGGTCCGCGACCACACCGCGCAGACCATCCTTGACGAAGGTGGCGGAAACCCCGAACACCGCTTCGGCGCCGAACCAGGTGGCGAACACCGTGGCGGTGACCACGGGCAGCGGCAAATGACGGCCGGCCACGGCGAAGTCCTTGGTGTTCTTGACGCGGGTGGCGGCGATGAGGCCGATGCCGATCGACACCAGCAGATAGACAATGACAAAGGTCAGCAACATAAGTAATCCCCTCTTTCCGGCCGCCCGCGTGTCGGCGTCTCCTCGCTCGCCCGTCCGCGCGCCTACTCGGGTCGGGTCCCTACTCCGATTTCATCGCCAGAGACCTTGGCAACCCTCTCGGTGAAGCGGGGAATTATAGCCAAATGCAGCGCGCGAAGGGCGGTGAGGGTACCCAAGGCACGGTAGAATCGCCCCCATGCGCCTGCCTCCCGCCACCAAGCTTCTCACCGCCTATCGCCAGCACTGGGCCCACCGCTTCGGCGCTTCGCCTTTTCTGCCGCTTACACCCGCGGAAATCGAAGCGCGCGGCTGGGGCGAGTGTGATGTCGTGCTGGTCACCGGCGACGCCTACATCGACCACCCCAGCTTCGGTATGGCGCTGATCGGCCGGCTGCTCGAAGCCCAAGGCTTTCGGGTGGGCATCATCAGCCAGCCCGATTGGCAGTCGGCGGAGGCCTTTCGTGCCCTGGGCAAGCCCAAACTTTTCTTCGGCGTGACCGCGGGCAACATGGATTCCATGGTCAACCGCTACACCTCCGATCGCAAAATTCGCTCCGACGACGCCTATACGCCCAACGCCGAGCCGGGCAAGCGCCCCGATCGTGCCGTGGTGGTGTATGCGCAGCGCTGCCGCGAAGCGTATCCCGGCACGCCCGTGGTCATTGGCAGCATCGAAGCGAGCCTCAGGCGCATCGCGCATTACGATTACTGGTCGGACACCGTGCGCCGCTCGGTGCTGGCGGATTCGAAAGCTGACCTCCTGCTTTTCGGCAATGCCGAAAGAGCCATCGTCGAGCTGGCGCATCGTCTGGCCAAGGGGGTACCGATCGAGAGCATTCGCGATCTGCGCGGCAGCGCCTTCATGGTGCCCCGCGGCTGGCGGCCGGCAGACGATTGGCTGGAGTTCGATTCCACCCAAGTCGATAGACCCGGTGCAGTGCATGCCCACCCCGATCCCTATGCGCCCATGCCCATGGGCAATGCAACGCCGGACGGGAACGCGGCGAGCAGCAGTGTCCAAGCCGCTGGCGTCCACCCCGCTTTGCGCAGAGCGGCGCAAGTACGGGGCGTGGGCGAAGCGTCGCCACATCAGATTGCCGTGCTGCCCGCCAGCGCGCCACCCCTTCCTCTTCCGCGCGCGGGGGAGGGGCCGGGGGTGGGCGCGATGAGTGGGCCCAAAGGCCAAACCAACGAACCAGCCGCCGCCCCCACCACTCGCCGCGACGCCCGCCGTGCCGAGCGCGCCCACACCGTCATTCGCCTGCCCGCCTATGAAGAGGTGAAAAGCGACCCCGTGCTCTACGCTCACGCCTCGCGCAGCTTCCACCTCGAGTCCAACCCCGGCAACGCGCGCGCCCTGGTGCAAGCGCATGGCGAGCGCGATGTCTGGCTCAACCCACCGCCGGTGCCTTTGACCACGCCGGAAATGGACTACCTCTACGGCCTGCCCTACGCGCGCGCGCCGCATCCTTCGTATGGCAAGGCGAAAATTCCCGCCTGGGAGATGATTCGCTTTTCCATCAACATCATGCGCGGCTGTTTCGGCGGCTGCACTTTTTGCTCCATCACCGAGCACGAAGGGCGCATCATCCAGAGCCGCTCCGAAGCGTCCATTCTGCGCGAGATCGAAGACATCCGCGACAAGACGCCGGGGTTCACCGGCATCATCTCCGACCTGGGCGGCCCCACCGCCAACATGTATCGCTTGCAGTGCAAAGATCCGGCCATCGAGGAAGCTTGCCGGAGGCTCTCCTGCGTCTACCCCGACATCTGCCCCAACATGGGCACCGACCATGGCCCGCTGGTGCAGATCTACCGCAAGGCGCGCACCTTGCCCGGCGTGAAGAAAGTGTTGATCGGCTCGGGCCTGCGCTATGACCTCGCGGTGCGCTCGCCCGAATACGTAAAGGAACTGGTGAGTCACCACGTCGGCGGCTATCTCAAGATCGCACCCGAGCACACCGAAGCCGGTCCGCTCGCCAAGATGATGAAGCCGGGCATCGGCAGCTATGACAAGTTCAAGGCGATGTTCGACCAATATTCGAAAGAGGCGGGCAAGGAGCAATACCTCATTCCCTATTTCATCGCCGCGCACCCTGGTACCACCGATGAAGACATGCTCGCCCTGGCGCTGTGGTTGAAGCGCAATGGCTTCCGTCTCGACCAGGTGCAGAACTTCCTGCCCACGCCGCTTTCGATCGCCACCGCAATGTGGCACAGCGAAAAGAACCCGCTCAGGAAAGTGAGCCCGCAATCGGAGACGGTCAGCGTGGTACGCGGCGAGCGCCGGCGCAAGCTGCACAAAGCTTTTCTGCGCTACCACGACCCCATGAACTGGCCCATGCTGCGCGAAGCCCTGCGCACCATGGGCCGTGCTGACCTCATCGGCAACGGCAAGCGGCACCTGGTGCCCGCATTTCAGCCGCTGCTGCGCACGAGCGCCAAGAGCCAGTCCGCGCCCGCGGCCCGCGGAGCGCGCAAACCCGCGACGCGTTAGGTTGGCCCCACCGTGCGTGTCGCGACACCTGCGCCACGCAGTCGCAGGATGATCGAGGCGCGTAGGGCCGAATCCACCAAGTGATGCCCGGCGCAGAACGGTGGATTCGCGTGCGCGTGGCGCAAGCTTGATCCACCCTAAAAGGCCGGATTCGACCGACCCGCCGCCCACCCTCCAACAGCTCGCTGGGGGGGTGCTCGGCAACCGGGTAGTCACCAAACCTCACCAGAATTTGCTCCAGGCCAAAACTCCTCACCCCCGCTGTGCTAGCCTGATCACCCGTCCATGCCCGCCCTGACCAACAAGCCGCAACGCGCCATGAATTCGCGACACCTCCTTCTTGTGCTCTGCCTCTTCGCCCTCATCGCGCCTGCTTCGGCGCAACTCGTGGGTGCTCGCCCCATTCATGACGCCGCCTTGCAAGGCACGGGCAAACAAGTCGAACACATACTCAAAGCCGCGCCCGCCGAGCGCGATGTGCGCACCGAGCTGGGCGCCACACCCCTGCATCTGGCGGCGAGCAATCTCGATCCTTCCGCGCTCAAGGTATTGCTGGCCGCTGGCGCCAACCCCAATGCCAAAGATCCCGAAGGCAATACACCGCTGCATTTGGCGGCGTTTTCGCAAAAGGCGCAGCACGCGCAACTGTTGCTGCAAGCGGGCGCCGACCCTAGCCTCAAAACCAATGCCGGGCGCGACGCCACCTCGATCGCCCGCAAAGTGATGGCGCACGAAGTGGCCGGCGTGATTTCGCTGTGGATCTTGAAGGGCTGCAAGCCCGGCAAACCGTGCTGAGAAGTCTCGTCTTCGCGCTGGCGCTTACCGCCACCGCTTCCGCGCGCGCTCAGGTTAGTTTGCCACCGGTGGAGGTCTACGGCCCCGCGGTTTGCCTCGTCTGCCTCGACTGGACCGAACACTTGCGCGAGAACGGCTTCAAGGCCCGTTATCACGCGGTGGAGGACTTGGCCGCGGTGAAGCGCCGCTGGCGCGTACCCGAGGCACTGGCCGGCCGGTTCACCGCCACCGTGGGTGGCTACTTCATCGAGGGCCACGTGCCGGCCGAAGACCTCAAGGCCCTGCTCAAGGAAAAGCCCAAGGCGCGCGGGCTGGCCGTTCCCGGCCAACCGCGCGGTGCGCCGGGGCTGGAGAAATTCTCGCCTTACTGCGAGCGCGGCTGCACCATTCTCGACAACGAAGCCGGCGAAGCGGTGGTGCGGCGCGAGCTGTTCGACACGCTGCTCGTCGATCGCCGGGGCAAGACCAGAATTTGGGCGCGGCACTGAGCACGATCGTGAGCGAGGCCCTGAACACGGCACTGAGCACGAAACTGAGCACGAAACTGAGCGCCGCGAGAAACTAAACCGGCCGCGCGTCGTAAGCGAGCAATTCGCGAAACATCCCCTTGGCCCAGGCTTCATCTTCGCCGCGCGGATTGGCATCGACGGACTGTTTGTTGCTTTGCTCGATTTCGCCATCGCCACGAAACCGAAAGCGCGACTCGATGCGCGTGGTGGCCGCGGGCGCGAAGTCGGTGAACACCTGGCAGGTGCTCTCGGGCAAGAGCCTTGGCAGTTCGCGTTCCGTCGCCTGCGCGGCGATCACCCGCGCAGCCACCGCTCCCAAACGTGCGGCGAGGTGGCCGGTCTTGGGGTAGTGGCCAAAAAGCGCCGACACCGGCCCCAGCGCATCGCCGATCACGAAAATGCGCGGGTCGTCGCGAGCGTGCAGATACACCGGGTCCACCGCCGCCCAGCCGGTGGGCTTGCCTTCGCTATCCTTGCCGATGAGGCCGGCTTGCCAATAGAGGTCCGCCGCCTGCTGTGGCGGCATCAAAATCGCTTCGACAAACTTGAAGTCCTCGAACTCGGTTGCGAGCGTTTTGGCGAAGGGGTCGACGCGCACCACCCGCGCATCGGGCACGTAGAGAATTTCCTGGCGATAACGCTCGGCGAACACCCGCCGGAACATCGGCGAAATGGCATTGGGGTCGAGCACCACCAGGCGCCCCTTGAGCCCGCGCGCGCGTATCATCGAGGCAATCAACACCGCGCGCTCATAAGGCGCGGGCGGGCAGCGGTAAGGTTGGGGCGGGATGTTCATCACCAAGTCGCCACCGGCAAAGTCGGCGAGCCGGCGCTTGAGTCCCGCCAGCTCGTGACCCGAGACCCAGGCGCTACCAAAGCGTTCGCGCGCCGCGGCGGTGGCGCGCTGGTCCTCGCCCAACCAGGCGCCGAAATCTTCGCGGACACCCGCGGCAAGCACCAGCCAATCGTAAGCCAGGACCCCGTCCGCGCAAACCACCTGCCGCGCTTGGCGATCGACGGTTTCTACGTCCGCCTGCACGAACTGATAGCCAAAGACCCGCGCCGCGTGCCGGTAATCGTGTTGGATGAGCCCGTCCTGCACTTGGCCGCCCAGCCAGCGATTGGATAAAGGCAGCGAGACGAAGCGCGCCCCGCGCTCGACCAGCACGACCTCCAGTTCCGGCGCTCGCTCGCGCAGGTGGCGTGCCGCCGCCAGGCCGCCCCACCCGCCGCCGACCACGACCGCCCGCTGTTTTTTGCTTCGCGGCAGCAGCGCCGGTCGTGATTGCGCCCGCGCCACAAGCGGCCATTGAGTCGCCGCGCTCAAAGCAGCGGCTTGAGTCAAGAAACGCCGGCGAGAGGTCATCGAAAGGGTGTGTCGTGGGCTCGGTGGATAGACGCAAACTTGAGATGAATTATGGGCAAGGGCTGCGTTGAGGCGTTTGACCCAATGCAAAAAGTGTCTCGGGCAAACTCGTCGACTCGCCCCTCCAAGAGAAGCGGGTGGGGTCAAGCGCCTTCCCGCGTGCTCTTTAGTGTGTTTGCTCTAATACCGATCGCTAAAATTCGCCTCAATGGTGCATCGGACCCTTAAGCCGCAGGATGCGGCAAGCAGCGGGAAAGGATGTTGCCACGTGGGGAGACGGCGCCGAATGGCGCGGGTTTCCCGAGGATTGAAACCGCAGTCTCCATGGGAGTTGAAATCATGTTGAAGCAAGCCAAAGCCAAACTGGGCGCCAAGCAAGTCGAACAAGTCAAAGACCTCTCCAAGCTGGTGCTCGATTCTTCGCACCAGATCTGGCTCGCCGGCCTAGGCGCTTTTGCCCGCGCGCAGCAGGAAGGCAGCAAAGTTTTCGAGCTGCTGGTCAAGCAGGGCCAGGAGATCGAGTCTCGCACCAAGGACATCGCCAGCGCCAAGGTTGAAGAAGTGCGTGCTCGCACCGAAGAGATCAAGGCCAAGGCCACCGGCAATTGGGACAAGTTGGAGCACGTGTTCGAAGAGCGCGTCTCGCGCGCCCTCAACCGCCTGGGCGTTTACACCAGCAAGGATGTGCAGGCCCTGGCCGATCGCGTGGCCGACCTGTCCGAAGCGGTGAACACGCTGCTGGCCGAGAAGCAAGGCGGCAAGGCGACGGCGCCCAAGGCGAGGGCCGCTGCGCCCAAGGCGGCTGCGCCCAAGCCCAAAGCCACCGCGCCCAAGGCGGCCAAGCCTCGCGCCACCAAGGCGACACGCGGCAGCGCCACGCACTAAGCTTCAGCTTCTACCTAAGCGGGCTCTTCCGGGATGCGGGAGAGCCCGCTCTATTTTGTCCGTGCGCCGGATTTCGGCGGCGCGCACCGGAACTCAGCTTTCGTCGCGCTTCAAGCGCTCGATCAGCTTGGTGTATTGGGTCATCGCCTCATCGCTGGCGGTGCCCTTGATCTTGGCCCAGGCGTCGTATTTGGCGCCGCCCACGAAGTCCATGAAGCCTGGCCGTTCGCCGCTGACATCGCCCTCCGTGGCTTGCTTGAAGTAGGCGTAAAGCTTGAGCAGCATGTCATTGCCGGGCTTTTTGGTCAGCGTCTTGCTCATCGCCACCGCCGCCTCGAATTTCGCCTTGAGATCGCTCATCCTCGCTCCTTGGTTGTGGTTTCGTGATGCAGACATTATTCTACGCCCAATCGCACACGCAATTGGGGCGCCCTGAGGCCATGGGCGGGGAGGCGGAGGGAGCATGTTTCTGGACTGGATGAGCATGAGCAAACTGGAACGGATGTCGAGCGTCGATACGGCGTGGCTACGCATGGACCGGCGCAGCAACTTGATGATGATCTGCGGTGTGATGGTCTTTCGCGAGCCCTTGGACTACCAGCGCCTCCGCCAAACCCTCGCCGAGCGCTTCGTGAGCTTTCGCCGGTTCCGCCAGCGCCCGAAGCACCAGGCGGCGATTTCGCTCTGGGAGGACGACGCCGATTTCGACCTCGACTGCCATTTGCACCGCGTGGCGCTTCCGGGCAAGGCCGATACCGCCGAGCTGCAGCGCTACGCCAGCGACCTCATGGGCACCCCCTTGGACCCCTTGAAGCCGATGTGGGAGTACCACCTGGTGGAGAACTTCCAGGGTGGCAGCGCGCTGATCATGCGCATTCATCACTGCTACGCCGATGGCATCGCCCTCATTCACGTCATGCTCTCGATGTGCGACAGCAGCCGCGAAGCCTTGCCGCGCGCCGAGGATGAACCTGCAGAGCGGCCCGCTGACCCCTTCGCCAAGCTCGGCAAGCCGATCGCCAACGCCATGCAAACCGCCCTGAAATTCGGCCAGGCGGCGGTGGACAAGGGTATGCAGATCTGGGCCGATCCCAATCGCTTGGCCGAATATGGCCTTCAGGGCGCGGGCTTCGCCCAGGAGGCGATGAACCTCCTCACCATGGGCCAGGATTCGCGCACCCGCTTCAAGGGTAAGCCCGGCCCGTTGAAACGCGTGGCTTGGGCCGAGCCGATTCCGCTGGAAGAAGTCAAAGCGGTGGGCAAAGCCCTGGGCTGTTCCGTCAATGATGTCTTGCTCGCCTCGGTGGCGGGCGCGCTGCGCCGCTATCTCGCCGCCCATGGCGACGAGGTCGAGGGCGTGATGATCCGCGCCCTGGTGCCGGTGAACCTGCGGCCGGCGGAGCAGGCCAAGAACCTCGGCAACTATTTCGGCCTGGTGTTCCTGCCGCTGCCGGTGGGCATCGAGAATCCCCTGGAACGACTCTATGCCGTGCGGCAAGCCATGCAGGATCTGAAAGGCTCGCAACAGCCAGTGCTGGCCCTGGGCTTGCTCGCGGCCTCGGGCATGGCGCCCAAGCTGGTGCAGGACCAGTTGCTCGACACCCTTTCGAAAAACGCCAGCGCGGTCATGACCAATGTTCCCGGCCCGCCGCAGCCGATGTACCTCGCCGGGGCCAAGATCGACAGCATGATGTTTTGGGTGCCGCAATCGGGGGACATCGGCATGGGGGTGAGCATTCTCTCCTACAACAATCAAGTTCATTTCGGTGTCGTCACCGATCGCAAGCTGGTGCCCGATCCGGAGAACGTGATCGCTTTCTTCCAGCCCGAGTTTGCCCAGCTCCTGTATGCCACGCTGATGTCGCCCTGGGAGGGCGAGCTCCAGCCGGATGATTTGAACCGGTTCGTGCAAGCCTGAGGTGCCGTGGCCGTGCTGCTCGTCGCCCAATTGAGTGATGCGCACATCGGTGCGCCGGGCGCCACCCTGGCCAAGGGGCTCGATACCGCACCGTTGCTCGCGCAGGCGGTGGCGAGCGTGCTGCGGCTCAAGCCTCTGCCCGATCTCGTAATCTTCACCGGCGATCTGGTGGAATCGGGCGCCACCGCCGAGTACCGGCATTTCCGCCAACTGATCGCCCCGCTGGCCATGCCGGTGTTCGTGCTGCCGGGCAATCACGACTCCAGCGCCGGCCTGCGTGCCGCCTTCGCCGCCGAGGGCTATCTGCCCGATGGCGATCAGCTCGACTATGTGATCGAGCGCTGGCCCCTGCGGCTAATCATGCTCGACACCATCGTGGCGGGCGCGCCCTATGGCGAACTCGACGCCGGGCAACTCGCCTGGCTCGACGACACCCTCGCCGACGCGCCGGCGCGGCCCACGCTGATCGCTTTGCATCACCCGCCCTTCGGCAGCGGCATCGTGCATATGGATGAAATGGCGCTTCTGCAACCGCAGCGGCTCGAAGCAGTGGTGGCGCGGCATGCGCAAGTGGTGGGCGTCACTTGCGGACATCTGCATCGCATGATGGCGCAGCGCTTCGGTCACACCCTGGCGGTCAGCGCCCCCAGCGTCGCCCACCAGATCGCCCTGGACCTCAACGAAGTGCCCGAACCCCGCTACATCATGGAGCCACCGGGCTTTCTGCTCCATCGCTGGGACGGCGCACGCCTCACCACCCACTTCGTGGCCAGCGGCGATTTCGGTGCAGGCAGGGTTTTCGTGTAGGGCGCTCAGCGCGCTCAGGAGGAAGGATGCGGCAAAGCTGCCTGCTACCGGCTCCGCTGGCCCTGTTTGTCGCCTGTTCCAACGAAAAGGCCACCGACCCGCGGAACTCCACCGCCACGCCGGGCGCCGGCGGCAGCGGCAAGGTCCACGAGGCCAATGCCCAGAACGCTACCGTCATCCAGGTCAGCGTTGCGGGAGGAGCGGGCAAGGTTTTGTAGGAGTGGCCTTGCCCGCGAAAACTATAGACGGGAGGCAGAAAACGCCGCCCCCCGCGTTGAGCGCACAAATAACAGCGCTCAGGACAGCTCCTCCTTCGCCTTTTCCACATCCAGCCGTTCCATGGCCTCAGATGGTTCGCAGGCGGCAGCCTGTTCGTAGAGTTTGGTGGCTTCGTCGATCTTGGAGTTGCCGAACAACAGCAAGAGGCCGTTGGCGTATTCAATGCGCGCGATGGCCGAGTGGGGTGCGAGCTTCAGCGCTTGCTGAAAGTGGTCCAGGGCGGAGTCCTTCTTGGCGCCATAGGTGAGGCCCGCCACCATGCCACCGACCTTGTTGATCACTTCGGCTTGGTAGGATCCATAGGCGGTGTGCGCTTCGGCGTGCTTGGGTTCGAGCTTCAGGGTGGCGAGCAGGGCGTCCTTGATCTTGCCGCCCAGGCCCTGTGCCAGCGCCGCGCCCACCGAAATGCTCTGACTGTAGCGACCCATGGCGTAGGCGTACAGGTAACTTGAGTTGGCATGTTTGGGCAGCGCCGCGCGCGCTTCTTCGCAGCGCTTGGCGACTTCCTGGAAGATCTTCTGTTTGCTGGCGTCATCGGCCTCGAGGTAATTGGCGTAGATCGAGGCCGCCTTGTTGGCCGCGGCGTAGCCTTCCACTCCAGCTTCGAGCCCGGCGGCGACCGCCTCGGCGAAATCCCCCGCGTGATAGAGCCGCCAGGCCTCTTGCGCGGCTTTGTCTTTGGGGAAGGGCTCCTGGTCGCCCGCGTGCAGGCGCGCCCAGTGGTCCTTGAGCTTGTTGCCGGCGTAGCGGTAGGCGTCATCGGGGTAGGGAAAGGCGTTCCATTTCTTGGCCATGGGTCCTCCGGGGCTTGGGGTCAGCGTTGCGTCGCGGCGCCGGCTGGCGCCAGGTATTGTTGTCCGAGGCGATCCAGGAGCGCGCGCGCCGGACCGAGCAGATAGGGGGCGATGAGCGCCAGCACCTGATAGGCACCGTGGTCGAGCTCCCCGCCGCCGGCCGCAGTGGTGCCACGCCGCGCCGCGCGGGCGCTCTGGCGTACGCGCTGGAAGCTGATCCAGTAAGTGGTAACCAGGGCCACGTTCTGTCCGACGGCTTCGATTTCGCGCGGCGAGGCGTGCATGCTGCCGCTCTTGACCATCGCTTGGCACAGGGCTTTGACCACCTGGGTGCCATGCTCGACGATGCGTCCGAAGTGGGCGGCGAGCTTGTGGTCGTGGCTCACGATCTGCTCCAGATCGCGGTACAGGAAGCGATATTGCGCCATGGTTTCAAACACCAGGTGAAGCATGAACCAGAGATCCTCGACATCGGGGGCGCGCTCTTCCGGAACCACGAGCTGTTCGTCCATACGCTTCTCGAAAGTCTCAAACAAGGCATGGATGATCTCGTCCTTGTTGCGGAAATGATAGTAGAGATTGCCGGGGCTGATCTCCAATTCGTCGGCAATGTCCGCGGTCGTGACATTGGGCACGCCTTCTTCATTGAACAGGCGCAGCGCGGCTTCGAGAATGCGCTCGCGGGTGCGCCGCTTCGGCTTGGGTTCTGCCATGGGTCTCCTCCCGCAGGCAGTCTAGCCGCGCCGGCGCGTGCTCGCAAGGGAAACCCCAGCGCCGCGGTACTCCGGTGGGGCTGCTCGGCCGCGGGGAGCGTGGCTCTGGGCCCCCGTGGCCGCCCGCGCGGGGCCCGTTCCTGGCTTGGCGGTTCAGGCCGCGTTCGGGTGCTGCTGACGCAAATAGGATTGCAGACGGTCCAGGGTGGCACCGAGATCCTGGACGCTGTTTTTCACCGTCGGCTCGCGCATGGCGGGAAGCTGCGCCGGCGCCACGGCGTGTTCGACATGGCGCGAACTCTCGGCCAGAAGGTCGGCGCGCAGGCGTACGCCATGCTTGGCGAAGACCGGCGCCAGGGTTTCCGCGCGACGCAGCAAGTCGGCGCGGGTGCGCCGGTAGGCATTGTCACAGAGCTGTCGTCGATGCGAGTAGCTAAAGATGTTGGTAAAGAACATGCGCGCGTCGTCGCGATGCGGTTCGAACAGCACCACGTCGGCATGGGCGTACTGAGTCACGTACTTGGCCATGCCCACTTCCATGCGCGAATGGATGATGGCACGAAAGGTCTGGGCAAGCACCAGCGGTAGCCCACCCTCAGCCAGTTGCTTGACGCTCATGGCGTTGCGGGTGGCGGCGTTGGAGGCATCGAAAGGCACTAAAGGGTTTACGCACAGCAGCAGTTCCACGCCCTCGTCCAGGGCGACCGAGGCGTGCAGGGTCTTCTTCAGAGCCCCATCGACATAATGCCGGCCGTCGATTTCCACCGGCGGAAAGAGGCCGGGCAGCGCGGCGCTGGCCTCGATGGCGCGCGAGATCGGCAAGGCGTCGTGACCCGGGGCACCGAATTTCACCGAAGCGCCGGTGTCGAGGTCGGTGGCGATCAGAAAAAGCTGATGCTTGAGGCGCCGAAAATCATTGCTGCGCCCGTCGGTGGAAAACAAACGCGTGAGGTAGCGATCAATCGCGGCATTGTCGAACACCCCGGTCGGTATGGCTCGACCCAGCGCCGCGAAGGATTCCCAGAGGCCACGCGAGAAAGGATTCTTCAGGTAGCGCCAAAAAACGCCGCCCAGGAGTCGCGGCAAACCGGCCGCGCGGCGCCAGTATTCGCCGAAGGCTGGACGCAGGAAGATCTCGGGGTTGAGCTCGGCGCCAGTGGCACCGCGGCGCGGCGGATCGGCGATGAACATGTGGTACATCTCGGCCGGCGTGATGCCATTGGCCAGCCCCGCGGCAACAAAGCCGCCGGAACTCACGCCCACGTACACGTCAAGTTCATTGAAGTCCAGGCCTTCGAGTGCTTCCGCCAGGGCGACCAGGGCACCGACTTCGTAGATGCCACCCAAGGGTCCACCACCGGCCAGCGCCAGCCCGAGCTTGCGATGTTTGCCGCCGGGTTCGCCCCGACGTGCCTGGTCTCTCATTGCCATGCCATCCCCCACCGATGTCTGTGGCTCGAGCAGTTTGGACCCCCCCGCGCCTGGCGAAGATTCTACTACCTCAAGGCCGGGGCGGGGAGCCTAAACTGTATCAGTACTGCTTCATGCACGCAGCGCGCGCACTTGTTGCGAAAGCTCCTCGACGCGCCGGGTCAGCGTCACGATGTCCTGGCGCGCGGGCAGGCCGAATTTCGCCAATCCGCCACCGAGCCGACGCTCCACCGGCTGGGCCAAGCGCGACTCGTAAGCGCCCCGCACTTTGGCGAATACTTCGCTGCCCTTGGCGATGGTTTTCTCAATGCCGTCATTGGCGAGCTTGAGACCCTTCGCTTCGACGCTGGCGCCTTCCTTGACCAGATCCTTGAATACCTTGCTGCCTTCGGCTTGCGCCGCGGCGAACGCGCCCAGGCCGGCGAGCCAGATTTGGTGACCGGACTTCAATACGTTCTCGGCCACCGGGTTCTGCGCGACTTTGCTCTTGACTTTGCTGATCATGATTTGCTCCTCTCGTGAATGAATCGATGATGGCGCTTTGCGCCTGCCACACTCGCAATGTACCGAAGGGCATTAGAGCAAACACACTAATCGCGGCGCGGCGGAGGTCTGCCGCAAGTGGGTTCCAGCGGCTGCGCGCCGCCTTCCGCGGCTCAAGAGCGCGCTGAAGGGACCGAGGTGTGTTCGCGGCGCACCAGCCCTTCGACGAGCCGTGCGGCGAGACCGTAGATCGACAACTGCGGGTTGGCGCCGATGCTGGTGGGGAAGAGCGAGCCGTCGATGACGAAGACGTTCTCGATCTGATGATGTTGCCCTTGCGGATTCACCACCGCGCGCCTTGGTGAATCGCCCAGGGCGCAGCCGCCCATGACATGGGCGCTGACCACGCGGACGCGCAAAGGATCGGTGGAGAGTTTGGCGATCGCGCGGCGCGCCGGCTCGAAACTGCGAAAGGCGCCGCCATCCTGATGCATGGGCATGACCACCCGCGCGCCGGCGGCGAACTGAATTTCCGCCATGACTGCCAGGGCACGACGAAACCCCTCGCGTAGATAATGGGTGAAGGGATAGTCCAAAACTGGAGTGCCGTCACCACGAAGCCGCACGCGGCCGCCCGGACTGCCCGGATGGAAGCCGTCGCGCAGGAGCGCGATCAGCACCTGCATGCGGGGCAGCTCGCGCATCCAGCGGGCATGGTCCTGGCCGTCGCCGGGCAGGGTGATGGCGGCGAGTACGGGGTGTACGGGCGGCGCCTCGAGCTTGAAGCCGATCGGCCCGTCCATGGGCAGCTGGTCGAGGAAGTGGTCACTGTAGACCGTTTGCGGTGCGCCGCTATAGCCTTCGACCGCTTGCGCCATCAACGCGGCCGATACTACGGTGGGATGCAGAAAAGTGCGGCGGCCCAACACCCCATGCGGATCGGGCGCTTCGCTGCGCAGGAGCAGCGCCGGCGAGCCGATGGCTCCGGCCGCCAGGACGAAGTGTTTGGCGCGCACTGAAACACGTCGCGGGCCCGGGTGGATCCCGGCGGCGTCGAGGCCGCGGCACTCCAGGATCCGGGCGCGCTCGCGCTCGAAGACCAAGCGCTCGGCGCGTGTCCGGGTGACCAGAATCGCACCGGCGGCGAGCGCGACGGGCACGGTGGTGAGCAGCATCGACTGCTTAGCGTTGGTCGGACAGCCCATGCCGCAGTAGCCCAGATTGAGGCAACCGCGCACATTGCGCCGGATCATCGCGGTCGGAATACCGAGCCGTTCGGCGCCGCGCCGCAAGAGATCGTTGTTCTCATTGGGCGCTACCGGCCAGGGCGAAACATTGAGACGGCGTTCCATGCGCTCGAACCAGGGCGCCATGTCGGCCGGGCCATAGCCCTGAAGACCAAAATGTTGCGCCCAATGATCAAGCGTGGCAGGCGGCGTGCGAAAGCTGCTGGTCCAATTGACCGTGGTACTGCCGCCGACGCAGCGGCCCTGGAAAATGTTGATCGCCTTGTCGGCGCTCTTGCGTGCCGCGGATTCCTGGTACAGCTCAGGGTAGGCCTTGGCTTCGCTCATCTCGAAATCGCGCGAACTCTTGAGCGGCCCCTCCTCAACCATCACCACCCGCCAGCCGGCCAGGGCGAAGATCTCCGCGGCCGTGCCACCGCCAGCGCCAGTGCCGATGATCACCACATCGGCTTCGAGTTCCAAATCCTGCGGCAAGACGCTGGCGTCGTAGACCTTCCATCCGGCGGCCAGCCCGGCCGCGATGGGGTCGGGAAAAGGGTTCTCAGCCATGGTCATTCCAGGCGCGGCGGGCCGCTGTAGCCGATGCCCGCCCAAGCGAGGGGCTGGCCGTACCAAGCGGCGTTGATGAGTTGGTGCAAGGCCTGGTAGCCGGCTTGCGGCAGGGCCCAAAAACTGTGTCGCCAGCGGGCGAGAAAGCGCGCGACCGCCTCCGGCGACGCTTCATTCCAGGGGCTTGCCAGCCCGGTCAGGAGCAAGCGCGTGGGGGCGAAATCGAGCAGCGTGAACAACTCGGCGAGCTCCTTCTGGGCTATCGGATCGAGTCCCGCGATCGCCCGATCCACACCCGTGATGGTGGCCACAAGAGCCTCCTGTCGGGCAGCTGCTTCAACCGGTAGTGCGGCCGCGAGCATTACCGGCACGATCGCGCCGAGGATGGTCGAGCGCGCCTCGGCCGGAGCCATCGACGCACCCGGACTCGGCTTGGCGGGCAGCACGCGCGTGGCGCTCAAGGCCAGCCCGCCCAGCACACCTACCTGGAGAAATCGCCGGCGAGTGATCATGCGCGCACTGTAAAGCATGGGATTAGACTAATCACCCTAATTCCGAGGAATAGAATGTCGGCCCATGAAACATGCCGCCGCCGTGGACTTGCATTGCCAGTTGGAGCGCATGCGCGATTTCTACGCCGCGCGCCCGGTGCCGAGGCCGACGCTCGAAGTCGCGCTGGCGCATTGGCAGACCCGACGCTTGCAGGCCAGTTACGCCGACTTGCGCGAACAGCCGCGCTACGCCCAGGCGGTGGACTTCTTTCTGTCCGACCTTTACGGCGTACAGGATTTCTCCAAGCGCGATGCCGACATCGAACGCATCTATCCGGTGATGCTGCGCGTGCTTCCGGAAAGCGTGATCGACACCGTGGCGCGGGCCATGGAGGTGAACGTCTTGTCGCAGGAACTTGACCGGGCGCTGGCGGCGCGGCTCCCGCCGCAATGCGCGGCGACCGGGGTGATCGAGGCGGAGCAGTACGCCCGCGCCTACCGCGCCTGCGACAACCGCGCCGGGCGCGAGCGCCAGATTGTGTTGATCGAGAAGGTCGGCGGCGATCTCGACCGCATCGTCCGTAAGCCTTTCATCTATGCCACGCTCAAGCTCTTGCGCGGGCCGGCAAAGCTGGCGGGATTGGGCGAGATGCAGCATTTCCTGGAAGCGGGCTTCGAGTCTTTCCGCGCCATGCATGGCGCCGACGCGTTCTTGGCGCTGATCGTGAGACGCGAAACCGAGTTGATGAACCGGCTCTTCGCGGGTGAACCAGCGCCTTTCGCGATTACGTCTTGCTGAACAGCTCGTCAAGGTAGCGATTGATCTCGGCCTCAATGGTGGGCTTCAAGGCCGAAAGCAAAAAACCCAGGCTGACCTCGAGCCGCAGTTCATCCTTGCCGACCTGCATCACACCTTGTACCCCAGGGCGCTGAAAATGAAGGTGGCTGCCTTCCCATTCGGATTGCAGGCCGAACTTCTTTTCGAGCTGGGCGGCGACTTGCTCCGCCGCCAGGTGGGCCTTCTTGAGACTTAAGGAATGCGCGCGATGAATGTGGATCGAGGCCATGGTCGGCACGCCGGATCGGTGGTCGGAGTGGCGGAAGTATAGCGGCTTGCCCTTGCTCGCGCATCCGCGGCCTTGCTATGCTCGCAGGGTCCAAATCCCCGGCCACGATGTGCGCCCTTGAGCAAGCCACATGTCTTCCCGCCCCGAACTCGAATTGATCTGGCCTAATCTCGACCGTCTGCCCGGCTACCGCGCGGCGCTCGCAGCCGGCTGGTCACCGGACAACATTCGTGGTGCCCAGGCGGCGCAAGAGGAACTGGAGCGTATCGCCAGCGATCCGGAGGCTTTTATCGCGGCTCAGGTCGACCGCGAGGCCAAAGGCGCGCCCATTACCCTGCCCGACGGCTCGACGGCACGGCGCCTGCCGGGCTATCGGCGCTGGCTCTGGGACGGCGAGTTCTGCGGCGTCATCAGCCTGCGCTGGCAGGCCGGTACCGCGGACTTGCCGCCGCATTGCCTGGGCCACATCGGCTATGCGGTGGTGCCCTGGAAACGCCAGCGTGGCTATGCCACCGCGGCCTTGCGCATGATTCTGCGCGATGCCCGCGCGGAAGGCCTGCCGCACGTCATTATCACCACCCAACCCGAGAATCTCGCTTCGCAGAAGGTCATCGTGGCCAATGGCGGCCAAGGGCTGGGACGCATTCCCATGCCCCGGGGCTATGCCGACGGCGAGGAACTGGTGTTTCGAATTGATTTGTCGTCCGGGTCGGGCCACGGGTAGGCACAGGGACGCGCCAGCCAAGACCGTCCTACCAGCGAAGGCCGGTGTTCAGTTCGGTGACGTTGCTGGATTCCGGCGGGCGCCGCAATGACGAAACCTGACTTGATCAGCGTCTCCTTAGCCGGCGGGACTCTTCCCTTGGGCAGCAAAAAGCCTGGTGAGCATGGCCTGGCAATGTATGTCGAGCGCATCCTGCAAGTGCTGGGGGTCAAGTTCCTCGAGCACACCGAACTTTTTTCGGGCCGTGTAGGACGGCGCGCGCTCCGCGCCAAGAAAGCGCTCGGGGATTTCGCCGAAGGCGGCGATCGCTTTTGCGCGCGCGCCGATCTCCTCGGTTGGCACCAGCAGCAAGCGTTCCGGGGGCACGGTGTCAAGCACGGTCTGTTGATGCCAGGTCCAATAGCGCAGATAGCCATCGAGGCTGTATAGCCCGCGCTGGCGTAGCGCTTCTTCCCCCTTGCCGTGCGGGAAGCGCAGTGGCTGGAAGCGCAGCTCGCGCAGCTTGACCCAGTGTTGCTCGCTGTAGTGCGCAAGCTGTTGGTTGATGATCGAATCGAGCCAGCTACGCGGTTCGCGTAGGGTCAACACGAAACGCGCCGCGGGAAAGAGCGCCACCAGCTCCCGCAGCAAATAGACGTTGAAGTGTGAAGCCTCGAGGTCGAGGTGAAGGCGCTGGTCGCGGGCCAGAACATAGCGCTTGGCCTCTTCGTCGCCGATCCGCCCGCCGGCGCGGGCGAGAATGAACTCAATGGTGCGCGCCGCTTCGGGCTCGTGCATCGAACGCAGGGGCGGCCGAAAAAGCTCGGCGACGGAATGGGTGCCCGACTTGGCGATGCCCACGCCGTAGCATTGGGCGATGCGGGCGGCTCGGGGACCCGCCTGAATGGTGTAGGAGGGGGACTGGAACTGCATGGCTGAGGGCTCTGGCTAAGCGTTTGGGCACTGATAAGCGGGCGATTGTCAGCCACTTGTGCCGTCCGCGCAACGGGGCGGCTCAGGATCCGCCGCGCTGTGCCTCAGTCAGCAGCCATTCGCGGAAGCTGCGCACGGCTGGCCGGTCGGCGACCGCTTCCGCGCAAACGAGCCAATAGGCCTGGCCGGTGTTGAGATCGATTTCGAAGGGAATCACCAAGCGTCCGGCGGCAACCTCGGCTTCGGCCAAGGGCCTGGGGACCAGGGCAACACCCAGGCCGTCGATGGCGGCTTCCATGGCCAGGCCGGAATTGGTGAAATGAGGACCGCTGGTTGCGCCCCAGTCCTGGATACCGGCGATCTTCAACCATTGCTCCCAGGTTGGCCTGGCGTCAGCGTCGGGTATGGTGTCGTCGTGAATGAGCACCTGGTGACGCAAGTCCTCCGGGCGCCGCAGCGGAGATTCGCCCTGGGCGACGCGCGGGGCACACACCGCGGTGTAGGTGACGCCAAATACGCGGTCGGCCCGCAGCCGCCCGTAGCGACCCGCGCCGAAACGGATTTCCACTTCCGTGGCCGCCAGACGCGGATCGGTTTCGGCCCCGCCTTCCAGGCCCTCATTTCGGTCGATGGTGCCCAGGCTGGTGGACAGACGCATCTCGATCTTTGGGTGGGCGAGGGCGAAACCCTGCAAGCGCGGCATCAGCCAGCGTTGCGCGAAAGCCGGCGGAGTCGCCACCGCCAGCACGCCGCCGGCACTGTTCTCACGCGTGCTCGCCACCGCCGCGGCGAGATTCTCGAAGCCCTCCTGCAATTTGGGCAGCATCGCCGTGCCTTCGGGGGTCAGTTTCAAGGCGCGTGGCAGGCGTCGGAAGAGTTCAAGCCCCAAGTAATCTTCAAGTGTCTTGATCTGTTGGCTGACGGCACTGGGGGTGACGTGCAATTCCTCGGCCGCTTGCTTGAAACTCAGGTGGCGAGCCGCCGCTTCGAAAGCGCGCAAGGAGTTCAGCGGAGGTAATCGATAGCCCATGGTTCTATGATTCAGAATTTCTCATGCGTGGCATGACTATAAATCGTTTGTTGCAATGCAGCAATGTCCCTATATTTCTGATCGTGATAGCGCCATTCACGGGCGTGAATGGCCAGTGCGAAAGTAGGAGATCGCCATGTTGGACTATGCGGAACTCGAATTCAGAATCCAGGACGCCAAGCGCCTGCGCGACCAAGCGGTTGCCGAAATGTTCTTACGGGCCGGCCGCGGCCTGCGCCAGGCTTTCGCCAGGGCCGGGGCGCGGCTCATGGAACTGGCCGGACCACGGCACGAACGCGGCGCCGGCCTTCCCGAGGCGCTCAACCCCTATCGCAGCATCAGCCGCAAGAGCCTTTCCACGGTCTTCCCGTAAGGCGGCTTGAGCAAGGGCAGGGTGTTCCAGCGGGTCTGCTGGAACACCCCCTTCTGTTTCGAGAAAGTCTCGAAGCCGGCGCGGCCGTGATAGTGGCCCATACCTGAGGGCCCTACGCCGCCGAAGGGCAATTCATCCTGGGCGATATGCAGAATGACATCGTTCAGAGTGACGCCGCCGGAAATGGTCTCCCCGAGCACCCGCGCGCGGCGTGCCGGATCGTCCTCAAAAGCATAAAGCGCCAATGGGCGGGGACGTTCATTGACATAGGCGAGCGCAGCGTCGAAGTCGCGATACGGTACGAGCGGCAGCAGGGGGCCAAAAATCTCCTCCTGCATGATGCGCATTTCGTCCTTCACTCCGGTGACCAGGGTGGGCGGCAGGCGCCGGCTCGCCGCAGGCGGCGGCAAGGCGTCCGGGTTCAGGGGCAGGCAATCGGCGCCCTTGGCGCGGGCGTCATCCAGGAGGCTCTGGAGCCGCTCGAAGTGGCGCGGACTGATAATCGCCGAATAATCGACATTACCCGCCAACCGCGGATACATACCGAAGACCTCGCGCCGCGCCGCTTCAATGAAGGCCAGTTCGCGTCCCTCGGGCAGGAGCACGTAATCAGGCGCGATGCAGGTCTGGCCGGCATTGAGGCACTTGCCCAGCATGATGCGTCGGGCGGCGAGCGCAAGGTCGAAGTCCGGGCCGATGATTGCCGGCGACTTGCCGCCCAGCTCCAGCGTGACCGGCGTAAGGTTGGCCGCCGCGGCCTGCATGACTTTATGGCCCACGGCCGTACTGCCGGTGAACAACAGATGATCCAGGGGCAGCGCGGTCAAGGCTTGCGCCACCTCCGGCCCGCCATTGAGCACCGCCACCTGATCCTCGGGAAAGGCCTCGGCGAGCATGCGCTGCATCGCCAGGCCGGTGCGCGGCGTGAACTCGGACATCTTGATCAGAACCCGATTGCCCGCGGCCAGGGCCGACACCAAGGGACCCAGGGCAAGATAGATCGGGTAGTTCCAGGGCACGATCACGCCCACTACGCCCAGTGGCTGTTTGACCAGCCGGGCGCGGCCCGGCAGGAACCACAGCGACACCGGGCGCCGCTCCGCGCGCATCCAGGACGCCACTTTGCGGCGGGCGTGGCGTATCGCCTCGAGACTGGGAAAGAACTCCAAGACCCGCGTCTCGGTCGGCGAGCGGCCGCCGAAATCGTCGTAAACCGCGTCCATCAGGGCATAGGCGTGCGCCTTGAGGGCGCGCTCCAGGGCGCTGAGGTCGGCCCGTCGCGCCGCCGCCGGGCGATTCGAGGTGCGTTGAAAGGCCGCGCGCTGGCTGGAGAAAAGGGCATTCAGGGGCGCCAGGGCGGCGTCAGGGTCGGCTTCGCTCATGTTCGGCAGGGTCGGTGCGTGGCGGGAGGGTTCACAAGGTGTTGACAGTATCGCAGAAATAAACATATGATTCAAACATACGTTTGAAACACTCCCCACCCGTTTCACGCTATTTGCCCATCCACCCTGGATTTGCCTGACCACCCAAGCCATGCGCCCAGCGATCAACCGAACTGAAGCCAAGAACCCCGACGGCGCCGAGCCCCGCGACCAGCGCGATACCAAGGAGCGCATCCTCGACGCGGGTGAGGCGCTGTTCATGGAACACGGCTTCGAAGCGACTTCCTTGCGGCAGATCACCGCTGCGGCGGGAGTCAATCTGGCGGCGGTGAACTATCACTTCGGCAGCAAGGAAGAACTCTTCCAGGCCGTGCTCACGCGCCGCCTCGACCCCATGAACGGCGAGCGCGTGCGCCTCCTCGAGCAATACGAGCGCGACATGGGCGAGCGCACCCTGAGCTGCGAGCGCATTCTCAACGCCATGTTTATCCCGGCTTTGCGGCTCGCCCGCGACAACCAGCGGGGCGGCAAGAACTTCCTGCGCCTTCTGGGGCGTGCGTACGCCGACCCGGCGCCGTTCATCCGGCATTTTCTCTCGGAGCAGTACGCCCCGATGATCGGCCGCTTCAAAACGGCGTTTTCGCGCGCCCTGCCGCATCTCCCCAAAAAGGAGCTGGTCTGGCGTTTGCATTTCCTGATGGGCGCGATGTCCTACACCCTGGCGGGCACCGATGCCCTGAAACTCATCGCCGAACTGAACCCCAGCGAAAGCGGCAATGACGAGTTGCTGCTGCAGCGGCTCGCGCCCTTTCTGGTCGCCGGTTTGCAGGCGCCCTTGCCCGATCTGGCCGAACCCAAGGCCGAGATCGAGCGGGCGCGAGCCTGAAACGCCCGCCTCATCGCCAAGGAACGCTCATGATTACCGCGGTCTGGATTCTCACTCTGTTTATCGCCGTGCTGGTCACCGCCTACGGCAAGGCCGGGCGCCTTGCCTGGGGCGCTGTCCTGGCCCTGGCTCTGGCGGCCGGCATCTACCTTCGGGTGCTGCCGGCACCGGTGATGCTGACGCTGACCCTCTTGTTCGCGGTCTTGGCTTTGCCCTTGCTGGTGCCCGCGCTGCGGCGCAGCTTGGTGAGCGAAGGCCTGCTGCGCGTTTATCGCCGCATTCTTCCGCCCATGTCCCAGACCGAGCAGGAAGCGCTCGACGCCGGCACGGTTTGGTGGGACGGCGAGCTCTTCTCCGGTCAGCCCGATTGGTCCAAGCTGTTGGCCTTTCCGCAGCCCAAGCTCTCACCCGAGGAGCAACGATTCGTCGACCAGGAGACCGAAGAACTGTGCGATATGGTGAGCGACTGGGAAACCACGAGCCTCTACCAGGATTTGCCGCCGCAGGTGTGGCAGTTCATCAAAGACAAAGGCTTCCTGGGCATGATCATTCCCAAGAAGTATGGTGGCCTGGAGTTTTCCGCCTACGCCCATTCGCAAGTGGTGATGAAGCTCTCGACCCGTTCGAGCGCGGCGGCGGTTACGGTGATGGTGCCCAACTCCCTGGGGCCCGCGGAATTGCTGCTGCACTACGGCACCGAGGACCAGAAGAACCACTATCTGCCACGCCTGGCCAGGGGCCAGGAGATTCCCTGCTTCGCGCTCACCAGTCCCTGGGCGGGCTCGGACGCGGCTGCCATTCCGGACACCGGCATCGTCAGCAAGGGCGTCTATCAAGGCAAAGAAGTACTGGGCCTCAGGGTCACCTGGAACAAGCGCTACATCACCTTGGGGCCGGTGGCGACGATTCTCGGGCTGGCCTTCCGCGCCTTCGATCCGGACCGGCTTTTGGGCGGCACCGAAGACTTGGGGATCACCTGCGCGCTGGTTCCCACCAATCATCCCGGCGTCAATATCGGTCGTCGGCACTTCGCCTTGAACACCGTGTTCCAGAACGGTCCAACCACCGGCAAGGATGTTTTCATCCCGCTCGAGTGGGTGATCGGCGGGCGCGAGCGCGTCGGCCAGGGCTGGATGATGCTGATGAACTGCCTGGCCGCCGGGCGCTCGATCTCGCTGCCTTCGTCCAACACCGGCATGGCCAAGCTCGCGGTGCGCACGGTCGGAGGTTATGCGCGGGTGCGCCAGCAATTCAAGATGCCTATCGGCCGGTTTGAAGGCATCGAGGAGCCCTTGGCGCGCATGGGCGGCAACCTCTACCTTATGGATGCGGCGCGCACCATGACTGCCGGTGCGGTGGATCTGGGTGAGAAGCCCGCGGTGGTCTCGGCCATCGTAAAATATCACCTCACCGAACGCGCGCGCAGCGTGGTCAACGATGGCATGGATATCATCGGCGGCAAGGGTATTTGCCTGGGACCCAACAATTTCCTCGGCCGTGCCTACCAGCAGATTCCGGTGAGCATCACGGTCGAAGGCGCCAACATTCTCACCCGCAGCCTGATCATCTTTGGCCAGGGCGCCATTCGCTGTCACCCCTATGTGCTCAAGGAAATGGCCGCGACGCGTGAGACCGAGCAGAAGAAGGCGGTGCGCGATTTCGACGCCGCGCTCTTCGGCCACATCAGGTTCACCGTCGGCAACGGCGCCCGCGCCCTGGTGATGGGCCTCACCGGCTCCCACTTCGTGCGCCTGCCGCAAAATGTCGCGCCCGAGACGCGGCGCTACTATCAGCAGCTCACGCGCTTTGCGGCGGCCTTCGCTTTTCTCGCCGATATCTCGATGTTCGTCATGGGCGGGGCGCTGAAGCGCCGCGAGAAACTCTCGGCGCGCCTGGGCGACATTCTTTCCTTGATGTACCTGTGTTCCGCGACCCTCAAGCGCTTTGAAGCCGAAGGACGTCAAGCCGCCGACGCTCCGCTGATGCACTGGGCGATTTGGGACGCCATGTTCAAGGCGCAGAATGCCTTCGAAGGTGTGATCTCCAACTACTCGAACCGCCTGGTCGCCTGGTTCCTGCGCCGCTTGATCTTCCCGCTGGGTCGGCCCTATGTGGTGCCTTCCGATCAGTTGGGCCATCAAGTGGCCAAACTCTTGATCGAGCCCTCGGCCACGCGCGATCGCCTTACCCTCGGTATGCATCTGCCGCGGGCCGAGGACGAGCCCGTAGGCGCCATCGAGCTGGCCGTCGAAGCCACGATCGCCGCCGAACCGGTGGAAGCTAAGCTGCGCGCGGCGATCAAAGAGGGGCGCCTGGCCGTGGCGAAGCCCGAGGACCGGCTGGCCGAGGCGATCGCCGCCGGGGTCATCAGCGAACCGGACGCGCTGCTGGTGAAACGCGCCAAGCGCCTCACCGATCAAGTGATCCACGTCGATGACTTTCCGCAGGACTTTGGCGTTTCGGAAATGCTCAAACTCAACCAGCACCGCGCCGCGGCATAGCCCAGGAAGCCGACATGTCCACCGCTCTGCGCGCGCCCGTTTACATCATCGATGGTGCCCGCACGCCTTTTCTCAAGGCGCGCAACAAGCCCGGCCCTTTTGCCGCCTCGGACCTCGCGGTCGCCGCCGGGCGGAGTTTGCTCCTGCGCCAGCCGTTCGCGCCCGAGTCGCTCGACGAAGTGATTCTCGGTTGTGCCGGGCCCAGTCCCGATGAAGTGAACATCGGCCGGGTGGTGGCACTGCGCATGGGCTGCGGGCTCAAAGTGCCCGCCTGGACGGTGATGCGCAACTGCGCTTCAGGGATGCAGGCGATCGATTCGGGCATCGCCAACATCAACTCCGGGCGCTCGCAATTGGTGCTGGCCGGCGGCGTGGACGCGCTGTCCCGCGCGCCGCTCTTGTTTTCCGACGCCATGGTGCTGTGGCTTGCCGGCTGGTATGCGGCCAAGACCGCCGGGCAGAAGATCGCTGCCCTCGGCCGCCTCAAGCTCTCCGATCTGGCGCCGGTGATCGGCCTGATGAAGGGTCTCACCGATCCCATGGTTGGCCTCCTGATGGGCCAGACCGCGGAGAATCTGGCGTTTCGCTTCGGCATCACGCGCCGCGACATGGACGAGTTCAGCGCCCGGAGCCATGCCCGGGTGCTGGCCGCGCAGAAGGCCCGCGCCTTCGAGGCCGAGCTGGCGCCGCTCTTCGATGCTCAGGGCAAACTCTATCCGGCCGACGACGGCGTGCGTGAGGACTCCACGGTGGAGAACCTCGCCAAGCTCAAGCCCTTTTTCGACAAGAAATACGGCAACGTCACCGCCGGCAACAGCTCGCAGGTGACCGATGGCGCGGGTTGGGTGTTGCTCGCTTCAGAGGAGGCGATAACCCGGCACGGGCTCACGCCCCTGGGGCGAATCGTCGATACTGAATGGGCCGGCCTCGACCCGGCGCAGATGGGCCTGGGCCCCGTGCATGCCAGCACGCCCATACTCAAGCGCCAAGGTTTGTCGCTGGACGACCTCGACGCCTGGGAGATCAACGAGGCCTTCGCGGCGCAGGTTCTGGCCTGTCAGCGGGCCTGGAAAGAGGATGAGTACTGCCGCCGCGAGCTGGGACTGGAAGGCGCGCTCGGAAGCATCGACGAGACGCGCCTCAATGTCGACGGCGGAGCGATCGCGCTGGGCCACCCGGTCGGGGCGAGTGGCGCGCGCATCGTCTTGCATCTGCTGCACGTTCTGAAACGCACGGGCGGCAAGAGGGGGATCGCGTCGATCTGCATCGGGGGCGGCCTGGGCGGCGCCATGCTGATCGAAGCGATTTGATGTTGCGACGCCAACAGTTAGGAGGCTGCCATGCGTCTGGGTATCGTCGTCGATTCAACCTGTGATCTCCCGCCGGAGTTCATCAAGCAGCACAAGATCACCATTCTGCCGATTTCGATTCGGGTCGGCGACCAGTTGCTCGAGGACTACCGCGATCTGGGCCGGACACGTGAGTTCTATACGCGCTATCTGGGCAAAGGGAGCAATCACGATTTCGAGTCGGTGCCCTATACCGCCGAGGAATTGGAGCAGCTCTTCCTCACTCGCTTGGTGTTGGAATACGACTATGTGATCTGTCTGTGCGTGATGAGCGCGCGGTCCAAGGTCTACGAATTCGCCAACCGCGCCTCTTTCCAGATCCTCACCAAGTACCGCCCCATTCGCGAGGCCGCCGGGATCCCCGGCCCCTTCCGCCTGCGCGTGTTCGACAGCAAAAACCTGTTCGCCGGCCAGGGCGTGCAGGTCTGGGAGCTGCTGCGCCTGGTTGAGGAAAAAGTGCCGATGACGGCGCTGCTGGCGCGGCTCGAAGGCATCATCGCCGCCACCTACGCCTACCTCGTGCCCAACGAGCTCTATTACATGTTCACCCGCGCTCGGGCGCGCGGTGACAAGAGCGTGGGCTGGGCCGCCTACACCGTGGGCAATGCCCTGGACGTCAAGCCCGTGGCTCGCTGCTGGAACGGTGAAACTGGCCCGGTGGCCAAGGTGCGGCATTTTGAGACCGCGACCGCGAAGACCTTTGCCAACGTCAAGCGCGAGATCGAGCGCGGCCTGCTCTCACCCTATGTCAACATCAGTTACGGCGGCGATGCCATGGATCTCACGCGCCTGCCCGGTTTCTCCGAAATGGTCGCCACCGCCGAGGCGCGCGGCGTACAGGTGGGGGTCAGCCACATGAGCATGACCGGCGGCGTCAACGTTGGCCCGCACGCCCTTACCATTGGCATGATCGCCCAAGCACACGAATTCACCTGAATCGCACCGCCGCAAGGAACAAGTTCCGCAATGACAAACGATCGACACTGGCGCCTTGAGCGCGACGCCGAAGGCCTTGCCTGGCTCACGCTCGACCGCGCCGACGCCGCCACCAACAGCCTCTCCCGCGCCGTGCTGGAAGATCTCGGCCAAGTCATGGATGAGCTCCTGGCCACCCCGCCCAAGGCCCTGGTCATCCAGTCGGGCAAGGAAAACGGGTTCATCGCCGGGGCCGACATCGATGAATTCGGCACCATCCAATCGGCCGAAGACGCGCTGGCTTTGGTGCGTCGCGGCTGGGACAGCTTCAATCGCCTTGCGGCCCTGCCTTTCCCCACGCTGGCGCTGATCCGCGGTTTCTGCCTTGGCGGCGGTTTGGAGTTGGCCCTGGCCTGCCGCTACCGGGTCGTCGTCGACGAGCCAGGCACGCGTCTGGGCTTGCCGGAGGTAATGCTGGGCATCGTCCCCGGCTGGGGAGGCATGACCCGCCTGCCCCGACTGGTAGGCGCCGCTGCAGGCCTCGACCTGCTGCTCACCGGCAAGACCGTTGACGCCCGAAAGGCCAAGCGCCTAGGGCTCGCCGACGAGTGCGTGCCGCAGCGCATCATGTTCAACACCGCAAGGGGCGTATTGCGCGCGCAACCGCCGGGGCGCGCACTGTCCTTCCTGCAAGGTCTGATGTTGCAAGCGCCGCTCAAGGGTTTCATTGCCAAACAAGCAGCCGCCAAAGTGGCGCGCAAGGCGCGGCGCGAGCACTATCCGGCGCCCTACGCAATCCTCGAAATCTGGGCGCGGCACGACGGTAACGCCCTCGCGGTGCCCGCGGGCGACCCCGCGTCGATCGTGCGCTTGCTCGAAACCCCCACCGCCAAGAACCTCATTCGCGTCTTCAAGCTCCAGGAGCGCATGAAAGCTCTGGGCAAGGAAGGCGGTCGCGAATTCCGCCGCGTGCATGTGGTGGGTGCCGGGGTGATGGGGGGCGACATTGCCGCCTGGTGCGCGCTGCGCGGCCTCGCGGTCAGCCTTCAGGATCAGAGCGCCGAACGACTGGCGCCCGCGATGGCACGCGCGGCCAAGCTCTTCAAGGAAAGGCTCAAGGATCCGCGGCGGGTGCGCGATGCGCTCGATCGGCTGATCCCCGACCCGCGGGGCGACGGCGTTTCCCAGGCCGATCTCGTTATCGAAGCGATTTTCGAAAACCTTGAAGCCAAACAGAAACTTTTCCGCGAGCTCGAAAGCCGCGTCCGCCCCGATGCCGTGTTGGCCACCAACACCTCGAGCATTCCGCTGGAAGACATCGCTGCCGCCATGAAGGACCCCGGACGCTTGCTGGGGCTGCACTTCTTCAACCCGGTGGCGCGCATGATGCTGGTCGAGATCGTGGTGGGCAAAGCCACGCGCCCGGAGTTGGTCGCCCCCGCCGCCGCCTTCACCCGCCGCATCGACCGCCTGCCTCTGCCGGTCAAGAGTGCGCCGGGCTTTCTGGTCAATCGCATCCTCGCGCCTTATCTTGACGTGGCGATGCGCGCCGTGGAAGAGGGCATCGCCCCTGAGGTCGTCGATGAGGCGGCGCTCTCTTTCGGCATGCCCATGGGACCGATCGAACTGGCCGATACCGTGGGCCTGGACATCTGCCTGGCCGTCGGCAAGTTGCTGGGGGGCGCCGGACAAGCGGCCCCGGCAAAACTTACCCAAGCGCTGGCGGCCGGGCATCTGGGCAAGAAATCAGGTCAGGGCTATTACAGTTGGGCCTCGGGCAAAGCTGCCAAGGCGGCCGCGGGGCAGGTTCCCGCAGGACTCCCGGAGCGACTGATCGCCCCCATGCTGGCCGAGGCCCGCGCCTGCCTCGCCGAAGGCATCGTCGAAGACGCCGACCTCTTGGATGCCGGCGCGATTTTCGGCACGGGGTTTGCCCCATTCCGGGGCGGACCCATGAATCACCTCCGCCAGGGTGCGACGTGAGCCCCCGCTCGGCCGTCCGAAAGGGGCGCAGGCCAATCCTCGGAGCGGGCGCAGCCCGCGAATCACACTCACCCCCTTCCTCGGGAAGGGGGCCGGGGGGATGGTTCAACCAGGCCCGCCCGGCCGCCCGAAGGGGGCGCACACCCATCGCCGGAACGGGTTCAGCCCGCGAACCGCATTCACCCCCTTCCTCGGGAAGGGGGCCGGGGGGTAGGTACAGCAATGAGCGATCCTACGTGGGCTATCATGTTCTTTCTGGCAGGGATTAGTTTCAGGGGTATCAACAACTAAGAGGAGCGGAGAAATGGAGAAAATCTGGCTGAAGAATTATCCGAAGGGCGTGCCCGCGGAGATCGACGTTAATGAGTACAGATCGCTGCTGCAGATCTTTGATGAGGCGGTGCAGAAGTACAAGGACCGTGCGGCCTTCACCTGCATGGGCAAGTCGCTCAGCTTCGGTGATCTCGACCAAATGACCAGCGCCTTTGGCGCCTACCTGCAAGGCAAGGGTATGCAAAAAGGCGACCGCGTCGCCCTGATGATGCCCAACATCCTGCAATACCCGGTGGCGCTCTTTGGCGCCATGCGCGGTGGGGCCACCATCGTCAACGTCAACCCCTTGTACACCGCGCGCGAACTCGAGCACCAGCTGATCGACAGCGGCGCCGAGACCATCGTGGTGCTGGAGAACTTCGCCACGACGCTGGAGCAGGTGATCGCCCGCACCAAGGTCAAGCGCGTGATCGTCACCAGCATGGGCGAACTGATGGGCCTCAAAGGTCTGATCGTCAATCTGGTGGTGCGCCATGTGAAGAAGATGGTGCCGGCCTGGAACCTCCCCGGCCACCTGAGCTTGCAGGATGCGCTGGCCGAAGGGCGTCGCGGCAGCTTGCGTCCGGTGAGCTTCGGCCATGAGGACATCGCTTTCCTGCAATACACCGGCGGCACTACCGGGGTGGCCAAAGGCGCCATGCTGCTGCACCGGAACATTGTCGCCAATGTCTTGCAGGCGCGTAGCTGGCTCAAGCCTTTCCTCGGCTCGGATCGCCAAGTGATCATCACGCCGCTGCCGCTCTACCACATCTTTTCGCTTACCGCGAACTGCCTGGTGTTCATGACCCTGGGGGCGGAGAACATCCTGATCCCGAACCCGCGCGACATTCCCGGTTTCATCGAGGAGCTAAAGAAGATCAAGTTCACCGCGTTCACCGGCGTGAACACACTGTTCAACGCCCTGGTCAACAACCCGGAATTCGCCAAAGTCGATTTCTCCGCCCTGCGCTTTGCTCTGGGCGGGGGCATGGCGGTGCAGGGCGCGGTGGCGGAAAAGTGGAAAGCGGTTACCGGCAAGGTGCTGCTGGAAGCCTACGGGCTCACCGAAACCTCGCCTGCGGCCACCATCAACCCGCTGGACCTGCCCGACTATAACGGCAGCATCGGCCTGCCGATCTCCTCCACCGAGATCGAACTGCGCGACGATAGCGGCAAAGCCGTGGCCCAAGGCGAGGCCGGGGAAATCTGCATCCGCGGCCCGCAGGTGATGGCCGGCTACTGGCAGCGCCAGGACGAAACCGCCAAGGTCATCGACGCCAACGGCTGGTTCGCCACCGGCGACATCGGCGTGATGGACGATAAGGGCTTCGTGCGTATCGTCGATCGCAAGAAAGACATGATCCTGGTCTCGGGCTTCAACGTTTATCCCAACGAAATCGAAGCCGTGGTCGCCATGCATCCGGGCGTGCTGGAAGTCGCCGCGGTCGGGGTGCCGGACCAGCGCGCCGGCGAGGCGGTGAAGATCTTCGTGGTCAAGAAGGATCCCGAACTTACCGCCGACGCCTTGATCGCTCATTGCCGCCAGCAGCTCACCGGCTACAAGGTGCCCTCGAAAGTTGAGTTTCGCGCCGATTTGCCCAAGACCAACGTCGGCAAGATCCTCCGCCGCGAACTGCGCGACGAAGAGCGGAAAAAGGCCGCGGCATGAACGCGGCAAGCCTCTCGAAGGGAGCGGTGTGACCACTGCCAACAGCTCCGGCGGCCCGCACACGCCGCTGCCCGACCGCCACCCGACGCTGCGGGTGGTGCCCATGCCTTCGGACGTGAATTACCACGGCGATGTCTTCGGCGGCTGGATCATGTCGCAGGTGGACATCGCCGGCGCGATCCTCGCGGTGCAGCGGGCGCGCGGCAAGGTCGCCACGGTGGCGGTGAATTCCTTCGTCTTCAAGGCGCCGGTGTATCAGGGCGACGTGGTCAGCTTCTACGCTTCGCTCGCGCGCGTGGGGCGCACTTCGGTCACTGTCGATGTCGAGGTCTATGCCCAGCGCAAGCTCGGCGATGAACCCAGCGTCAAGGTGACCGAGGCGAGCCTCACCTATGTCGCGGTCGGCGAGGACCGGCGACCGCGACCCCTACCCGAGTAGTTCTCCCGGCGCCGGCCAGGCGGCCGGCGCGTTCTTAGTTCAAATTCGGAAACATCCGCATTCCATGACCACTTCCAGCTTTCTCGTCCGCAAAGTCGCGGTGCTCGGTGCCGGCGTGATGGGCGCGCAAATCGCCGCGCATCTCGTCAACGCCAATGTCGCCACCGTGCTCTTCGATCTGTCGGCCAAGGAGGGCGACCCCAACGGCGTCGTGCTCAAGGCCATTCAGGGTCTGACCAAACTCGAACCGGCGCCGCTGGCCACCAAGGACCGCGCCGGCTATATCGACGCGGCCAATTACGACCAGCACCTGGCGCAGCTCGCCGAATGCGACCTGGTGATCGAGGCCATCGCCGAACGCCTCGACTGGAAACAGGCGCTGTATGAAAAAGTCGCGCCGCACCTCGGCGCCGGGGCGATCTTCGCCAGCAACACCTCGGGGCTGTCCATCAACGCCCTGGCTGAAGCCTGCCCGGCTTCGATGCGGGCGCGCTTCTGCGGCGTACACTTCTTCAACCCGCCGCGGTACATGCATCTGGTGGAGCTCATCCCAGGCCGGACTACCGATCCGCGGGTGCTCGATCAGCTCGAGTGCTTCCTCACCACCACCCTGGGCAAAGGGGTCATACGCGCCAAAGACACGCCCAACTTCGTCGCCAACCGGGTGGGCATTTTTTCCATGCTGGCGACCATGCATCACACCGAAGCCTTCGGGCTTGGTTTCGACCTGGTCGATGCTCTGACCGGCCCGGCGATCGGGCGCGCCAAGAGCGCCACTTATCGCACCGCCGACGTGGTCGGGCTGGACACCATGGCGCACGTCATCAAGACCATGCACGATAGTCTGAGCGGCGACCCCTGGCATCGCTACTATCAGTCGCCTGCGTGGCTGGCGGGATTGATCGAGAAAGGCGCCCTGGGGCAGAAAACCAAGGCGGGGATCTTCCGCAAGCTCGGCAAGGAAATCCAAGTGCTCGACCTCGCCGCGCGCGACTATCGACCCTCCGGCGGCAAGCTTGACCCCGAAGTCGCCGAACTTCTGAAGCTCAGGAACCCGGCGGAGAAATTCGCCAAGTTACGTGCCGCGAGCCATCCGCAGGCGCAATTCCTCTGGGCGATTTTCCGCGACCTCTTCCATTATTGCGCCGTCCATCTGGGCGACATCGCGCACAACGCACGCGATCTGGATTTGGCCATCCGCTGGGGCTTCGGCTGGGCCATGGGCCCCTTCGAAACCTGGCAGGCGGCGGGCTGGCAGCAGGTGGCGGGTTGGATCAAGGACGATATCGTCGCCGGCAAGGCGATGAGCGCCGCGCCGCTGCCGGCCTGGGTGACCGATGGCCGCAATGGCGTGCATACACCGCAGGGCGCCTATTGCGCGAGCACCAACACCGTTCAAGGGCGCTCCACGCTGCCGGTCTATCAGCGCCAATACTTCCCCGACCCGGTGCTGGGCGAGAAGTGGGACGGCGGCCAGACCATTTCCGAAAACGACGCCGTGCGCCTGTGGCACACCGGCGATGAAATCGCCATCCTGTCCTTCAAGAGCAAAATGAATGTGGTGGGCGACGACGTCCTGGACGGCATTCTGGCCGCCATCGACGAAGCCGAGAAGAACTGGGCGGCCCTGGTGCTCTGGCAGACCAAGGAACCCTTCTCCGCCGGCGCCAATCTGGCGTCGCTGCGCCCGGTGCTGGAGGCCGGCCGCTTCGATCTCCTGGAAGCGGTGGTGGCCAAGTTTCAGCACACTGCGCAGCGCCTGAAATACAGCCTGGTGCCCACGGTGGCGGCGGTGCGCGGCCTGGCGCTGGGCGGCGGCTGCGAATTCCAGATGCATTGCGACCGCACGGTGGCGGCGCTGGAGTCCTACATCGGCCTGGTGGAAGTCGGCGTGGGCCTCTTGCCCGCGGGCGGGGGCTGCAAGGAATTCGCTCTGCGCGCGATGCAAGAGGCGCGCGGTGGCGACATCTTCCCGGGCATCCGCAACGCTTTCCAGGCCATCGCCATGGCGCGTGTATCCAAGAGCGCCCTCGAAGCCAAGGAAATCGGCTATCTGCGGCCCTCCGACCTGGTGGTATTCAACAGTCACGAATTGCTGCATGTCGCCAAGGCCCAGGCGCGCGCCCTCGCCGAAGCCGGCTACCGGCCGCCGCTGCCGACCCGCGCGATCACCGCCGCCGGCAAGGGTGGTCTGGCCCGTTTGCAGATGATGCTGGTCAACATGCGTGATGGTGGCTTCATCTCCGCCTACGATTTCGAGATCGGCAACCGGGTGGCGAAGGTGCTCTGCGGCGGCGAAATCGAGACCGGCAGCAGCGTGGACGAGCGCTGGCTGATCGAGCTCGAACGCGCCGAATTCGTCGACCTCCTGAGGCGCGAGAAGACCCAGGCGCGCATCGCCCATATGCTTGAAACCGGCAAACCCCTGCGCAACTGACCAGAAAGCGCGACGCACTCGTGAGGGCTCGCGCTCGAGCCCGTGTTGAAGGAGATCAAATTGACTAGACAGATTCAGGACGCCTACATCGTCGCCGCCACCCGCAGCGCCGTGGGCAAGGCGCCGCGTGGCGTGTTCAAGAACACCCGCCCCGACAGCCTGCTCGCCTTCGTGCTGCGCAGCGTGCTCGCCCAAGTGCCGCAGCTCGATCCCAAGCGGGTGGAGGACGTAGTCGTGGGTTGTGCTCTGCCCGAAGGCGAGCAAGGCATGAATGTGGCGCGCATTGGCGTGCTGCTCGCCGGTCTGCCCAATACCGTGGCGGGCCTCACCATCAACCGCTTCTGTTCCTCGGGCATCAATGCCGTGTCGATCGCCGCGGACCGCATTCGCACCGGTGAAGCCGACATCATGATCGCGGCAGGGACCGAGAGCATGAGCATGATCCCCATGCTCGACAACCTGAAACCCAACCCCGAGGTCTTCACCAAGGAAGAGAACTATGGCATTGCCTATGGCATGGGCCTTACCGCCGAGCGCGTGGCGACGCAATGGAAAGTCTCGCGCGAGGATCAGGACGCCTTCGCCGTGGAATCGCATCGCCGCGCCGTCGCGGCCATCGCCGCGGGCGAGTTCGCCAGCGAAATCACCCCCTATTCGGTGCGTGAGGCGTTGCCCGATCTGGGCGCGCGCAGCATTCGCGTGAAGGAGAAGCTGGTCGCCCAGGACGAAGGTCCGCGGCCTGACACTTCGCTGGAAAGCCTGGCCAAGCTCAAGCCGGTATTCGCCGCCAAGGGCTCGGTCACCGCCGGCAACAGCTCGCAGATGTCCGACGGCGCCGGCGCCGTGGTGCTGGTCTCCGAGCGTGTGCTCAAGGAACTGGCCTTACGGCCGCTGGCACGCTGGGCGGGCTTCGCGGTCGCCGGGGTGCCCCCCGAGGTGATGGGCATCGGCCCGATCGCCGCCATTCCGAAAGTGCTGAAGCTCGCCGGCGTGCAGCAAAGCGAACTCGACTGGATCGAACGCAACGATGCGTTTGCCGCGCAGGGCCTGGCGGTGATTCGCGAACTCGGGCTCGATCCAGCCAAGGTCAACCCGCTGGGCGGCGCCATTGCTCTGGGCCATCCGCTGGGCGCCACCGGCGCCATTCGCACCGCAACCATCGTCCATGGCCTCGCGCGGCGCCAGCAGAAGTACGGTCTGGTGACCATGTGCATCGGCACTGGCATGGGGGCCGCCGGCCTCATCGAAGCGATCTGAACCCGACCGGGCGGGAGCCCCGCTTCCGCCCGTCATAACCCGTCCACCTGAAGGAGCAACCATGCGCAAACTCACACTCATCGTACTGGGATTCATTTTCTGCACCCTTGCTGGCGCTGCCGAAGTCGCTGGCGTCAAGCTCGAAGACAAGATCAGCCTCTCCGGAACCGACCTCGTCTTGAACGGCGCGGGCATCCGGAGCAAGGCCTTTTTCAAGGTCTATGTCGGCGCCCTGTATGTTGCGCAAAAACAGACCGCCCTACCTGGGGTGCTCGCCCAGAAAACCCCGCGCCGGGTGCAAATGACCCTCCTGCGCGACCTCACCGCCGATCAGCTGGTCGATGCGCTGGTGGACGGGCTCGGCGACAACCACAGCAAAGCGGAGATGGACGGCATGAAAGCTCAGGTCGAGCAACTCGCCAACATCATGCGCAGCATGAAGGAAGTGAAGACCGGTGCGGTTGTGACCATCGATTTCGTGCCTGGCACGGGCACCGTGGTCGCGCTTAACGGCGCCAGCAAAGGCACGATCGGGAGTGACGCGTTCAACGGCGCCTTGATGAAAGTCTGGCTGGGCGAACACCCGGTGAGCGACAGCCTGAAGAAGGCCATGTTGGGCGGTTGAACATGGTCGCGGCTGGGGGGGCGGAACCCCCCCCGGCCCCCTCCCCGAGGGAGGGGGTGATTGGAGTTCGCGGGCTCTGCCCGTTCCGGTGATTGGTGTACGCCCCCTTGGGGCGGCCCGGCGGGGGCGGTGGAACCCACCCCCCGGCCCCCTCCCCGGGGGAGGGGGTGAGTACGGTTCGCGGGCTCTGCCCGCTCCGGTGGTTGGTGCGCGGCGCGTCAGTTGATGTTGGGTTTCTTGCGCGTTGCCGGACGAGGCGGCGGGGTCGCCTTCACCGGTTTGCGCACCTCGTTCTGCGCCGCGCTGGCGAAGCGCACCTTGCCGTGTAGAACGCAGCCACGCATGCCGGGATCGCAAGCTGCGCCCCGTACCAATTGGCAAATGCCCTCGAGATCGTTGGGGCAACCCCAAGTGCTCACGGTTGAACCTTTCGTCCGCCCACTTCGGACGGCCGTGCGTGGGCCCACGAACCCGCCCCCCGGCCCCCTCCCCGGGGGAGGGGGTGTTTGCGGTTCGCGGGCTGTGCCCGCTCCGGGGTTTGGCTTGCGCCCACTTCGGGCGGCCGTGCGTGGGCCCACGAACCCGCCCCCCGGCCCCCTCCCCGGGGGAGGGGGTGATTGCGGTTCGCGGGCTGTGCCCGCTCCGGGGTTTGGCTTGCGCCCACTTCGGGCGGCCGTGCGTGGGCGCGTGCGGTGGTAACTTTGCCGGCAGGGTGCTCGCCGAGGTGGGTGAGGAAGGCGGTCTTCATGCTGGCCATTCTTCCACTCTCTGGGCCTCTTTGCCAAGCGCATCCGGCGCGCCGTGAATCCCGCTACAATGCTGGACCGAATCCGGGATGTTTTCTGACCCCCGTCGCGAATGGATCGCGCCGCCTCGGGTGTCCCGGTTCCCCAAGGAGAGCGGAGATTGTAATGGGATTACTCGACGGACTTTTGAGCGGCGTGCTTGGTGGTGGACGGAGCGGTGGCGGGCGCTCGCTCGCCCAGGCGGCGCTCGATTTGCTACAGCAAAACGGTGGCCTCACCGGCGTAGTGGATCGGTTTAAGCAAGCCGGGTTCGGGGCGCAGGCCGATTCCTGGGTGGGTACCGGAGCCAACCAGGCGATTTCCACGGAAGATCTACAGCGGGTGCTCGGTTCGGGCCAGCTGGGCGATCTGGCGGCGCGCTTTGGCCTGGGCTCCGGCGAAGCCGGTTCCGGCTTGGCCCGCATGCTGCCCGAACTAATCAACCAAATGACCCCACAGGGCCGCATTCCCGAAGATCACGGGGACAAGCTGAGGCAGTTGCTGGAGGAAATCGGCGCCAAGCACGACTGATGCATGGACCCGCTCTTTCTGCTCAAAGCCCTGATTCTGGGCGTAGTCGAAGGCCTCACGGAGTTTCTGCCGGTATCCTCCACCGGGCACCTGATTCTGGTTGGCGACTTGCTGGATTTCAACGACGAATTCGGCAAGATTTTCGAAATTGTCATTCAGTTCGGCGCCATCCTGGCGGTATGCTGGGAGTATCGTGCCCGGCTCTGGCGCGTTGCCCGGGGTTTACCGCAGGATCCGGTGGCCCGGCGTTTCGTGCTGAACCTGATGATCGCCTTTTTACCGCTCGCCATCCTCGGCCTGTTGTTGCACCAGGCGATCAAGGCGGCGCTGTTCAAACCAGTGCCCGTGGCGTTGGCCTTCATTCTCGGCGGCTTGGTCATACTCTGGGCCGAGCGCCGCCAGCATCGCATCCGCGTTGAAGAGGTCGATGAATTGCGGCCGATCGATGCCCTCAAGTTGGGCTTGGCGCAAGCTTTCGCGCTGATTCCGGGGACCTCGCGCTCGGGCGCGACCATCATCGGCGGGCTGTTTTTCGGCCTGTCGCGGCGTGCCGCCACCGAATTCTCGTTCTTTCTGGCCATCCCCACGCTGTTTGCCGCCTGCATCTACGAAGTGGCCAAGAACCGTCACCTCTTCACCGACGCCAAGCTGGGGGCCTTCGGTATCGGTTTCGTCGCTGCGTTCATCAGCGCCTTTGTCGCCGTGCGGGGACTCTTGCGCTATATCAGCAGCCACGATTTCAGCATCTTCGCCTGGTATCGTATCTTCTTCGGTGGAGTGGTCCTGCTCACCGCCTGGGCGGGGTGGGTCAACTGGACCGTCGGCTGATTGGGCGGCGACGCGACAGTACATCGAGTACGGCGAGGCGCCGCGCAGCGAAGCCGCAAAAGTTAACGCTGGGTTTGGAACTGGAGTTGAGTGCTGCCAAAGGACAAGAAGCTGACAAAACTTTATGAACAAATCAGTACCGGGCAAAGTCCATCATGTTGATTTGCCCT
Organism: Betaproteobacteria bacterium; assembly: GCA_016192065.1. Classification (GTDB taxonomy): domain Bacteria; phylum Pseudomonadota; class Gammaproteobacteria; order Burkholderiales; family Casimicrobiaceae; genus JACPUX01. The sequence continues at coordinate 25,444 of JACPUX010000082.1, read as the reverse complement.
GCCGGGCGATGAAGCGGTCGAGCTGGTTGGCGAATTTCTGCCGGTCGGCATGGTTGAAGGGGGGCGGGCCGCCGGTTTCGACGCCGCTGCTGCGCAGCGCGTCCATGAAGTTGCGCAGGTCGAGCAGTTGCCGAATGTTCTCCGCGCTGTAGAGCTCGCCGCGCGGATTGAGGGCGTAGGCTTGCTTCTCGATGACCAACGCCGCCAGCGGGATGTCGGCGGTGATCACCAGGTCTCCCGCCGCCGCCTGTTCGACGATGTGGCTGTCGGCTACGTCGAAACCCTTTGCCACCTGCACGGCGCGGATGAAGGGCGAGGGCGGCACGCGCAGCCACTGGTTGGCGACCAGAATCACCGATAGCGAATGCCGCACAGCGGCTCGGTAGAGAATTTCCTTGGTGACGCCGGGGCAGGCATCGGCATCGACCCAGATCTGCATGATGGCGACTTCGCTTGATGGAATGCAATTATCCTAGAAACCTCCGTTGCGCGGGCGCAACCAGGTCCTGCCCGGACCGTTGATCCCTCAGCGAGCGAGCGGGTACCACCAACCGTCGCTGGCGCGGACGAAATACTGACCCGATGCGTTCACGTGGTACGTGTTGCCCTGGTATTCATGGTAGGTATTGGCTTGCCATGTGTGCGGCAGGACGACCTGCGCGCCGTTTCCGGCGCGGAAGGTGCTCTGACCCGTCAAGCCGCGCCCGGCTTCCTGCTGATTGGCGAAGTAGCCGTCGCGATGCTGCTGCTGGGCGGCGCCTCGCTGGGCCTCGGCCTGCCGCAGGCGGTGGACGGCAGCCCGCTCGTTGGCCCGGATGCCCGCTTCATTGGCCTGGGCGACGGCGGTGCCCTCGCGGGAAAAACCGCGGGTGTAGACATAGTTGTAGGTGTAGGTCGGGTAGTCCATCGCCGGTTGGCCGTGGGCCCGTGCTTGCGCGAGGTAGTGCCGGTACGACGCCTGGACCTGCGGGTCGTACATCCGCTGCTGGACGATATTGTTCACGCCTTGCTGGGCGTTGTTGATGATCTGGTTCATCCGGTTCATGCTTTGCTGCACCATCGCGCCGTAGTTTTGGGCGCAGACGGATGCGGGCAGCGCGGCGGCGACGAACAGTGCGGTGGCGGCGAGCAGGGCGTGCCTGCGAAAACGGTTGCTGCGCTTCATGACGATTCTCCTAAGGGTGGCTTCAATGCAGGGTGCATCTGCGTACTGAGTTGCGCCGCCGGGATGAAGGTGCCGTAACAACACGTAACAGCTTCGAGGCTGTGACCGAATTGCGCCAGAGCTTGCCCGCCGGTCTGACCGAAGCGAAGCAAGGCCGGCAGAAGCCGCGGCATCAGCAAGGGGAAATCGACAGGCTCACTGCTCGCGGGCGATGCGATCCCGCATTAGAGGCGCGGCAGTCTCTCGACGACATCGTCGCCGCGCCGTACGTTCGGGTGCTCCCAATCAACGCGCAGATGGCCGTACAGTCCCAACTACCGACAGGTTCACTGGGTTGTGGTCGACGGGGTGCGTGAGGCGGCTTCCGCCGGAGCGCGCGGTTTCACGAAACCCTTGCTGGTGGCGCCGAATCGCTGGCCGCAATCCACGGGGTAGTCCCCACTTGCGGGATCGCGCGAATCGGCGGAAAAGGCGCTCCACCGCCGGGTAGCCCGGGACGCCGGACTACCGGTTCGATCAGCGCATCGCCTGGTAGGCGCGAGACCAGAGGCGAAAGCACGAGGGGCCGATTCCGCCCGTCATGGGGCAACGCGTGCCTGGAGCCACCCGACTGTCCACCGTTGACCAGTCAGCTCGCCCCAGACAGCGATCGCACCGCGAGTTGGACCGCTTCCCGCCAGCTCTCGGTACCGAACTCCAGCTTGACCACGCCTGCCAGGCAGAGGGGATCCTCCTCAAGGTGGCGTTGCAGTTCCTCTCCTTGCGCACGATCACCGATCGGGCCATCGCCGGGCCTATGGACGTTGCTTTCGAGGCTGCTCTGGAGGGCGCTAGCATGCCCCGGCTCCTCGGCGAAGTCGCGCAAAAGAGCTTCGCCCGGCGAGTCTGGTAGGTTGCGGTCGCCGACCTCGAGCAACAGCTGGCGCGGACCCCATCTTGGCGGCGGTGCTGCGGCAACTGGCCGGAGCCAGCCCTTGAAGCTGCGCCAAGCGGCGCCCGCGGAGGTACGCAATACCAACCCGAAGGGCGCAGGCCGGAGGCCGCCAACGCGGCGACCTGCGCAATCCGGTTTCTTGGACGCGCCGACCGCGTTATCATGAGCGGCTGAGAACAAGCGGAGGAGCAGCATGGACCTGACGACCACGGCGTTTTCCGAGCTGGGCGCCATTCCCGAGGAGCACGCCTTCGGCGCGATCGACGCGGCGCGCCATGTACGGCTCGCGGACAATCTCAACCCCGACTTTCGCTGGCGCGCCGTGCCCAAACACTCCCGCTCCTTCGCCTTGATCTGCCACGACCCCGACGTGCCCAGCCGCGGCGATGACGTCAACCAGGAAGGGCGCAGCGTTCCGGCCGACCTGCCGCGCGCGGATTTCTACCATTGGGTGCTGATCGATCTTCCCGCGGACACTCGCAGCATCGCCTGCGGTGAGTTCTCCCGTGGGGTCACCCCGCGGGGCAAGGCCGGCCCACAGGCGGCGCATGGCGCGCGTCAGGGCATCAACGACTACACTGGCTGGTTCGCCAGCGATGCCGCCATGGCGGGCGACTATTACGGCTATGACGGCCCCTGCCCACCTTGGAACGACGAAATCCCACACCGCTATGTCTTCACGCTCTACGCGCTCGATATCCCTCGCCTCGCCGTGGAAGGGCGGTTCACCGGGGCCGAAGCGCGACGCGCGCTGCAAGGCCATATCCTGGCCGAGGCGCAAGTGACCGGGCGCTACACCCTGAATCCGGCGGTGAAGTTTTAGCCCGGTGCGAGGCGCCTATAATGTTAGCGAGACCTAGGTCGCGCCGCCGGGCGACCGGGCCGGTTGGTACCAGGGGCGGCGCCATCACCACTGCCGGCGGCGCGAATCCCCTTTTTTTGCGCCGCGGTGCAGCACGGTAGGAACTGCCTCGGCCGTGATTCCTAGGGTGGATTGATCTCGCGCAACGCGCGGGCGAATCCACCCATGCAAGGTGCAAGCGCCATGGTGGATTCGGCCTTTTGGGCCTCAATCCACCCTAGGCGCACCGCCTTTGTGGGAACGGCCTTGGCCGCGAAGGACGCGGGAGCCGACCCGAGCGCCAGTCTCATGCAAGCCCGCGGCGGCATGGGGCTCAGCGGCGCTTGCGCCGGCTGTTCGCCGTCCCCATCTAGGGGTAGAGCAAGGAGGCCAATCATGCAATCCGTTCGCCCCGCCGCCGTGGCGGGCATGTTCTATCCGGATGATCCCACCGCCCTGACCGCTGCGGTGCATGCCTATTTGCGCGCCGCCACACCGGGGCTGAACGAAGTGCCCAAGGCGCTGATCGTGCCGCACGCCGGCTACATCTATTCCGGACCGGTTGCCGCGCAGGCGTATGCCCAGCTCGGTGCCGCGGCAAGCCCAATCCGCCGTGTGGTGCTGCTGGGGCCGGCGCATCGCGTCGCGGTGCGCGGGCTGGCGCTGCCCGAGGCCCAGGCCTTTGCCACGCCGCTGGGCTTAGTGCCGGTCGATGCCTTCGGCGCTGCGATCGCCGGATCGCTGCCGCAAGTGCAGAGCAATGCCGAGGCGCACGCCTTCGAGCACTCGTTGGAAGTTCAGTTGCCCTTCCTGCAAGTCGTGCTGGAACGCTTTGCGCTGGTGCCGCTGGTGGTGGGCAGCGCCTCGGCCACCGAGGTCGCCGAAGTACTGGAGCAGCTCTGGGGCGGGCCGGAAACCCTGATCGTGGTGAGTTCCGACCTGTCGCATTATCACAACTACCGCGAAGCGCAAAATCTTGACGGCGCCACCGCCGACGCCATCGTCGCGCTGCGCCAGGACCTCGACCACGAGCAAGCCTGCGGGGCGACGCCGGTCTCGGGGCTGCTGGCCTGCGCCCGCGATCATCGCCTGCGTGCGGAGCTGCTCGACTTGCGCAATTCCGGTGACACCGCCGGCGACCGCAGTCGGGTGGTCGGCTATGGTGCCTTTGCCTTCTACGAACGGGCCAACCATGGACCCAACTGAAGGTTTGGGCCAGGCGCTGCTCGGTTTGGCGCGCAACGCCATCGCGGGTGAGTTCGGGCAACCCGCGCGGAAGGTGGCGGAGCACCCGGCGCTCCACGAGCCGGGCGCAACCTTCGTGACGCTCACCCAGGCGGGCCATTTGCGCGGTTGCATCGGCACCCTGGAGGCAAGCCGCAGTCTCGCCGAGGACGTGGCCTACAATGCCCGTGCCGCGGCCTTTCGCGACCCGCGATTCGCACCGCTCGCCGCTGCGGAATGGCCAGGCACCCGGGTCGAAGTATCCCTGTTGAGTGCCACCGAACCCCTGCGCTTTGGCAGCGAGGCGGAGCTGCTCGCTCAGTTGCGGCCCGGCGAAGACGGCCTGATCCTGCAATGGGGGCATCATCGCGCAACGTTCCTGCCGCAGGTTTGGGAAACCCTTACCGAGCCGCGCCAGTTCTTGATGGAATTGAAGCGTAAGGCCGGCTTGCCGCAGGACTTCTGGGAGCCCGGGCTGGGCGTGTCGCGCTACGGCGTGGCGAAATGGCGCGAAGCCGAGACGCCGGAATCGTGAGCGGCCGCGATGAGCGCTTTCCCCGCCAAATACTGGCATACCCTGCCCGACCGACGCATTCAGTGCGACCTTTGCCCGCGTGATTGCAAGCTGCACGCTGGGCAACGCGGGGCCTGCTTCGTGCGCCAGAACGAAGACGGGCAGATGGTGCTCACCACATATGGGCGCTCCTCGGGTTTTTGCATCGACCCCATCGAGAAGAAGCCGCTCAATCACTTTTATCCCGGATCGAGTGTATTTTCCTTCGGCACCGCGGGCTGCAACCTGGCCTGCAAGTTCTGCCAGAACTGGGACATCTCCAAGTCGCGCGACATGGACCGGCTGATGGACGCGGCGGGCCCCGAAGCCATAGCCCAGGCCGCGGCGGCGCATGGCTGCAAGAGTGTGGCCTTCACCTACAACGACCCGGTGATTTTTGCCGAATACGCGATGGATACGGCCGACGCTTGCCATGCCCTGGGCATCCAGACCGTGGCGGTTACCGCGGGCTACATGCACGCCGAGCCACGGCACGACTTCTACGCCAAGATGGACGCCGCCAATGTCGACCTCAAATCCTTCAGCGAGGACTTCTACTACCACCTCACCGGCGCGCACCTGCAACCGGTGCTCGACACCCTGCGCTACCTCCACCACGAGACTGGAGTCTGGCTGGAGATCACCACCCTGCTGATTCCCGGCAAGAACGACTCAGCAGCCGAAGTCACCGCGCTTGCGCAGTGGGTGGCCAAGGAACTGGGTCCCGAGGTGCCCCTGCATTTTTCGGCCTTTCACCCCGATTACAAGCTCAACGATCTGCCCCCCACGCCGCCGGCCACCCTGGCCCGCGCCCGCGACATCGCTCGCGCCGAGGGCCTCGCCTATGTTTACACCGGCAACGTGCATGACCGGCGCGGTGATACCACCTACTGCCCGGGTTGCGCCAAGGCGGTGATCGAGCGCGACTGGTACGACATTTTGAGCTACGCCCTGGACGAAACCGGCCACTGCGAATTTTGCGGCGCCGCCATTGCCGGGCGCTTCGCCGCCTACCAAGGAGCCTTCGGCAGGCGGCGAAATCCGGTGTTCATACAGCGCCCGGCCTGAGCGGGCGCGTTCGCGGGCAAGCCCGCTCCCACCGAACCTTGGCGTGGTCGGGCAGGAGCGACTTTGGCCGCGAAGGCACTACTCCCCTCCGCCATCCCCGCCGCCATCGCCTCCGGGGCCCTCGCTGGCGCCGAATTGGGTGACGGTGAAGGACTGGCTGCCGATCTGGATGGTGCCGGCGCGGGGCGATTCACCGGTATTCGCATCGGTGCGATAGCTCACCGTGCCCTTGCCCTGCCCGGCGCCACCCGCGACGATGCTGATCCAGGACGCCTGGCTCAGTGCCTGCCACTGGCAGCTCGCATCGACGATTACTTCGAGATTGATGGCGCTGGTGATCCAGCCGGCGGCGACCTGGTCGCCGCTGCGCGAGAGCCGCAGGCTGTTGCACGAGACCGCTGGCGCGCCGGCCGCGCCGGCCTGGCGGACCAAAACCTGTAGGCCGGCGACACTGAGGCTTCCGGTGCGCTCGGCGCCGCCGATATTGGCCGCTACATTCACGACCAGACTGCCGGAGCCGCTGCCGCCCGCGCCCACGGTGATCCAGGAACTGGCGCTTTGCGTGGTCCAGGCACAGCCCTCGCCCACATTCACCGTCAGGTGCGGCGCCTGCGCCATCGCCGCCAAGGACAAGTAGGTCGGGTTCACCACGAAGTTGCAGACATTGCTGGCGCCCACCACGGTCTGCCCGGCGGGCGGCGTATTGTTCGCCGGTGCGCCGTCAGGCCAGCCGCTCGCGGGCAGCACACTCGCCGCGAAGTTGAGCGTCACATCCGACCCGGAGCTCGCCTGGGGTGCCGTGCCCTGCGCCTGCAAAGTGATCCCACCACCGGCTGGCCATGGGTTCAAACTGATGCCCGCGCGCAGCGCGTTGATTCCGAGGCTGCCCGCATCGGGGCAGCTCGCTCCCTGCCTTGCCGAGCAGGTGATGCTCCAGGCCGCGACCTCGGCGGGCAGCACGGCAAAGAAGGTCCCGCCATGGGCATCGCCCGGTCCGTTGTTGCTGAACACGAACTCGGCGTTGAGGCTCGCGCCGGCTTGCGCCGAAGCGCCGGGATAGATGAACGTGGCTTGCAGATCGCCGCCCGGATACGGGCTTGTGGGCGAGCAGAAGGCGATGCCCTCATCCACATAGCCCAGAAAACGCAGACCGCGCCGGTGATCGTTGTAACTCGGGGTCATGCGATGGTTGCCATCGTTGTTCGCGGGCGGGCCGAAGCGGTTGTTATAGGCGCGATAGACCGGGAAATAGCCGCTCGCGCATGCGCCACTGTCCGGCAGGACGGTGAAGAACGCGACCCCCTCGTAGGCCGGTCCCAGAGCCGGATTGTTGGTGGGATTGGCGCCCCGCAAGCCCTGACACTCAATCGGGGAGGCGGTGTAGAAATGGCTGTTGGGCTCCCCAACGTAGAACCGGCATACGCCCGCGGCTCCGCCCGGAGCGCCGTTGGCCGTTGCCCAGGCGCGGAAATTCCGCCCGGTGTCGGACCAGCCGGGGCCCGCTGCCCCCGCGGCGATGCCGGCGCGTTCGTCCGCGCCGGCGGTGATGAAATAGTGCCCGGTGCCCAGGTTGCCCGAGCTGTTGCGGATATTGGGGTTATAGTGTTCCGTCACCAGCACGGCGTTGGCGTAGGGCGCCAGTGGATCAAGCACGCGGCCGGGCGTCGCCGCGATGGCGAAGCCCAGCTTCGCCCCCCAGACGGCGATGCGTCCGTCGGCCGACAGCCCCAGGGCATGGTGCCAACCCGCGGCAATCTGCTGCAAGCCGCGCAAGAAATGGTGTTGCCGGGGCCGCAGTTCGCGGTCTGCCGCACCCGCGCCGAGCACCTGATGGGCATTCGAGCCCCAGGCCCAGACCGTACCGTCGCCTTTGAGCGCCAGGGCGAAGGTGTTGCCGGCGGCGATCGCCTGCACGCCGGTCATGATCAGCGCCGGGCTGGCACGGGAGAGCAGGCTGCCGTCGCCGAGTTGACCCTCGTAGTTGGCGCCCCAACTCCAGACGCTGCCATCGGTCTTGAGTGCCAGGGTGAACATGTCGCCGGCGGCGATGGCGATGGCACCGGCAAGCACCTGCGCCGGTGTGCCGCGATTACTGCTGCCGCCATCCCCGAGTTGGCCTTCGTTGTTCGCCCCCCAGGTCCATACCGTGCCGTCGGTTCTGAGCGCCACGCTGTGCCCCGACCCACCGGCCGTGGCGCTTACCGCGCTCAGAACTTGCGCTGGGGTATTGCGGTTGCTGGTGCCGCCATCGCCCAATTGGCCCCAGGTGTTGTCGCCCCAGGTCCAGAGGCTGCTGTCGGTCTTGATCAGAAGCCCGTGGCGGTATCCCGCCGCCATGCCCTCGATGCCGCTGGCGACCTGCAGGGGTGCGCCACGCGGAGTATTGCTGCCATCGCCCAATTGCCCGCTGGCGTTATCTCCCCAACTCCAAAGCGAGCCATCGGCTTTGCGCGCCAAGGAAAAGGCTTCTCCCGCCGCCACGTTGCGCACGCCGCTCAGCACTTGCACTGGCAGTTCGCGACTGGTCTGGGTGCCGTCGCCCAACTGCCCGAAGGCATTGTCGCCCCAGGCCCAGAGCGTACCGTCCGCTTTGACCGCCAGAGCATGAACGGCGCCCGCCGCCAGGGTCTGCGCGCCGCTCACCGGATAAACCGGCAGGCCCCGGCTGATACTGCTGCCGTCACCCAATTGCCCGCCGGCATTGTTGCCCCAGGCCCAGATCGAACCGTCGCTCTTCAGCGCCAACGCGTGACCCAGACCGGCCGCGACCGTGCTGACCCCGGCAAGCACTTGCGCCGGGGTGGCGCGGCTGATGCCGCCGCCGTCACCCAACTGACCCCAATCGTTGGCACCCCAACTCCAGAGCGTGTCGTCGATCCTTACCGCGTAACTGGCCGAACCGCCCGCCGCCAGGGCTTTGACACCACCCATCACGGGTACCGGGCTGACGCGGCTGCTGGTGCCGCCATCGCCCAATTGCCCCCAGTCGTTGTTGCCCCAGGCCCAGAGACTGCCGTCGATCTTCAGCGCCAAGGTGCTGATGCCCGAACTGGCCACCGCGGCGACCGCGCTCAGAATCTGGATTGGCGTGCTCTGATTGCTGGTATTGCCATTGCCAAGCTGGCCCTGGGTGTTGTCGCCCCAGGCCCAAAGCGTGTTGTCGGTCTTCAGCGCGAAGCTCGAACTGCCCGCCGCTACCACCGCCCGCACGCCGCTCAGAACCTGCACCGGCGAGGCACGATGGGTCTGGCTGCCGTCGCCCAGTTGCCCGGCCTCGTTGTCGCCCCAGGCCCAGAGCGTGCCGTCGGTCTTGACCACGAAACTCGAAAGGCCCGAGGCCGCCACCGCGCGGGCGCCGACAAGCGCTTGCGCGGGCACGGTTTGATCGAGGGTATTGCCGCTGCCCAGTTGTCCCGCGCCATTGAAACCCCAGCTCCAGACGCTGCCGTCAGTCTTGAGCGCGAGGCTGTGATAGGGGCCGCCGGCGACCGCAGCGACGCCGGCCAGGACTTTGAGCGGCGTGGCGCGGGCGAGGGTGCTGCCATCCCCGAGCTGGGAAAAATCGTTCTCGCCCCAGGCCCAGAGCGTGCCGTCATCGCGCAGGAGATAGCTGTGGTCTCTTGCGGCCGCGAGTTGTGCCGCATGTGCGGGCGACAGACCCGGAACACCAAGCAGCACGAGCAGCATCAGGCACAGCAAGCGGCCCCAGATCAGGGGGATGGAAGATCGCGCCGCCGTGCAATAGCGGCTGGCGCACGCGCAGGTCTTGCTCATTTTGAGGCCTCCCGGGCTGTGGCCGCGTGTCGTTCTCGTTGGCAATGTTCGACACGTAGTCGGGGGTGAAGGATGAGGGTGTCGCGTCTCCTGTCGGCTTGGTGCGGGAACATCCTAGCACCATGTTTCGTGCGATGCCAGGCACTGGCGAAACTCGCCCCAGCCCGTTGCGGGCGCACGAGCGGACCAACCAGCCGGGCGTGCTGGCGGCAGCGCGCTCGGTTCCAGCGATCCCCAGGCCGGGAACGGCACCACGAAGCGGCGGGGATCGATCCGGACAGGCCTCCGGTCAGCGCATCGGGGCGGTGCGCGGGATCGACCCGCGACGGGTGCGCTCAGTGCCGGTGGCGCACCGCCCGCATGATTTCCGGCGGCTCGTTATCGCCCGCGGTCTCGGGGAGGGTGAGAAAGCATGCCGCGGTGTTGCTTGGCAGTTCTTCGGCCCGCGCCTGGGTGTTCCAGGCAACCTCGGCGACTTCGAACACCCGCTCGACGATCGCCGCCGCTTCCTCGCCCAATTTCTCGTGAAGGATGCCGGCTTCGGGCAGGAGCGCCCAGAGCGCGTCGAAATCCATCATGCTCTTCTGCAAACCGTTGCGGCAGCGCTCCAGGCGTCGCGCCAGGCGTTCGCGGTACTCGCGGGGCAAGCGGTCGATTTCGACCACCCGCACCCGGATCGCTTCCAAGAGTCGTCGCAGACGTTCCACGTCGCCCTCCGAAAGGGTGTAGCGGAAACCGCGCTCTTCCTCGAGCTTGCGCGCGTAGCGCTGCTTGGCGGCTTCAAGGGTGGCGGCGGCGAGCTTCTTTTGCACCTTGAGATCGGTGGACGATTTCAAGCGCCGGAAGAAGCCGATGATCATGGCGACGTTTTCGGGCTTCTCGGTTTTCAAGGCAGTGAAGCCCAATTGCAGATTCTGCGCCTCGGCATACGCCTGGAGCAGAGCGTAGAACTCGATGAAGTCCTCGTATCGCGACAGCGCCCCTCCTTCCGGCACCGCCCCGCAAAAGCCGATGAACCGGTCGCAGATCTCGTTCAGCGCGAGATCCACGTCATCCGGCAAGCGGGTAATGATCTGGTCGTCGAGCATGGCGGGGCGGACCCCTTGCGGCGGGTAGCGATGAGTCGGTTAACGGCGCGGCGCGGGAAAGGTGTAGGCCGGGCGGCTGTCCGCGGAAGCACTGAATAAGGCCGCCACAGAGGCGAAGGTCGCCCTCCAGTTCGTCGAGCTTCCTGGATACCGGCGCTGGCCGGAAAGTCGAATCTGGGTATGATCGCCAGGTCTCTATGACTTCGGCCAGGCGCCTTGTCCCAAGCCGTACTCGAGCACCACTCCCAAGAACACCGCGAAGCCCAGCCAATTGTTGTGTCTGAAGGCTCTGAAGCAGGCCATGCGTTCGCGATGGCGAATCAGGCGGTAATGATAAAACGCGATGCCGCCCGCTGCCACCAGTCCGGCGTAATAGAAGAGCCCCAGGCCGATGCCGGCGCCGATGCCGACCATGATGGCGAGAAACAGCGCATAGCAGAACATCACCGCGGCGACGTCGTATCTTCCGAAGGTGAGGGCGGAGGTGCGCACGCCGATGCGCATGTCGTCGTCGCGGTCCACCATGGCGTATTCGGTGTCGTAGGCGATGGTCCAGCAAATATTGGCGAGGAGCAGCAGCCACGCCAGCGTCGGTACCGCGTGCTGCTGTGCGGCGAAGGCCATGGGAATGCCGAAACCGAAAGCGATGCCCAGGTAGGCTTGCGGAATGGCGAAGAAGCGTTTGGTGAACGGGTAGCTGATGGCGATCAGCAAAGCCGGTACCGACCACCAGCGCACCAGAGGGTCGAGCGGCAGGATCAGCAGAAAGGCCGCGAGGGCCAGCACCGCGCCCACCAGCAGAGCCTCCCAATGAGCGATTTCTCGGGTCGCCAGGGGGCGGGTTGCGGTGCGCTTCACCTGGCCGTCGAAATCGCGGTCGGCCCAATCATTCACGGCGCAGCCCGCCGAACGCATCAGCGCCGTGCCCAGCGTGAAAATCCAGATCATCGCCACGCCGGGCCGACCAGCGGCCGCGATCCATAGACCCCAGAGGGTCGGCCAGAGCAACAGCAGGATGCCGATCGGCTTGTCGAGTCGCACCAAGCGCTCGTAGGCATCGAGCCGCTGGACCAGCGCTGCCCAGGTCATCACATCACCGTTCGCTGGCGCGGTGTCGCGGCCCGTGTCAGGCGCGCGAGCAGCGTTTCGGGCGTCGGGTAATCGAGCACCAGGCCAAGTTCGCGCGTGAGGCGGGTGTTGCGCAAGCGCCGTGATTCACGCATGAACGACCACTGCATCGTGGAGATCCGTGTCGGTGCGGCGGCACGCGAGACCCGCGGCGGGCGGGGCAAATCGAAGGCGTCGGCGAGGCGATCGAACCATTCGCCCATGGGCCAGGCGGCGTCATCGCAGGCGTTGAACGCCCGCCCGCCGCGAGCACGGCGCATGGCGGCGATGGCGGCGCGGGCTAGGTCCTCGGCATGGATATGATTGGTGTACACGTCTTCCTCGGCGAACAGCACCGGCGTGCCGGCGCGCAGACGATCCAGCGGCAGGCGGTCTTCGGCGTAGATGCCGGGCGCGCGCAGTATACCCAGGCGCACGCGGCTCGCGCGGCAATGGTGGCGCAGGCAATCTTCGGCGGCGACACGGCGCTGGCCGCGCGGCGAGCTCGCCTGCCGGCGCGTCGTTTCGTCTACCCAGGCGCCCTGCTGGTGGCCGTACACGCCACTGGTGCTGATATAGATGATCTGCCGCGGCAGTGTGTGCGCCCGGCCCAGGGCCGCGAGCAGCCGCAGACTGCGCGGGTCGGCAGCGCCGGTGGCCGGCGGTGGCGCGAAATGGAACACCACCTGCGGCGAAAGCGCGAGTCGTGTGAGTGAGCGCAAATCGTCGAGGTCGCCGGGTATTGGGCGCACCCCCAGCTCGCGCAGTGCCTGCGCTTGAGCATCGCTGCGCGCCAAACCGTAGATCCGGTAGCGTCCGCGCAAGCGGCGGGCCACACGCCGCGCGATGTCTCCACAGCCCACCAGCAGAATACTGGCGACGCCTTTCATTCAGGAAAAACCGCGTGGGGCCGGGCGGCGCTGGAGTTCCAGATAGGCCAACGCCAGTTGCTCGGAGTAATTGACCACGCAAGCGAGCGGTTCGCGTTGGCGCAGATCGCCGTAGCGAATCGCGAAATCGACGGGCAGCGGGTCTTCGATCAGCACGGTGCGGCGCAGTGCTTCCCGGTCTTGGTCGGCGGCGACACAATCCTTGAGGTAGTCGAGGGCGATTTCGGCAAGCTCCTCTTCACTGAGCGAGGCGCGGGCCTTGATTCGTTCGTAGAAAGCGCGCCAATGAGCCGAGCGTTCGATCTGATGCTCGCCGATGACAATGTGGGCGAGCCAGCCGATCAGGGTCTTGATCAGTACCTGGTCGCCGCTGCGCACTGGGTAGTGCGACAGCAGCGGCTGCGTCACCTTGAGTTGCGTGGCCAGCGCCTTGTCCTTGACTGGATCGGTCGAGGCGAGCGCATGATTTCCATGGCAGATCACCAGCGAGGCATCGTCGGCGAAGGATTTGTTGATGATCAGCTTGCGGAACCTGCCCGAACTAGTGTCGTTCGGATGGCGATGTCGCAGCCGCTTGACCGGCTCGGGCTCGCTGGCGTCGTCGCGCGGGTCCGGAGCAAAGGTGTAACAGGCGGTGATGCCATGCCGGTCGGGCGGCAGCGCGCCGAGAACGTCGCGCAGTTCGGCGCGGGAAGGCGCGCGTAGGAATTCGTCCGCATCCAGGGCGAAAACGAAATCAGGTCGGTGCCGCGCGAAGACGCTGCGCGCCGCCTGGCTCATGCGCTGACCCTGATAGAAACCCAACTCGTCGAGTGGCATCAGTTCCAACGGCAGGCCTTCCTTGCCCAGGGCTTCGAGGATTTCGCGCGTACCGTCGCTGGGGCGATGGACGATGACGGTGAGCCCGTCGAGCAGCTTTAGGTTGTGGCGCACGAAGCTCTCGACGATGTCGGCTTCGTTGCGAATCATGGCCAGGCCGTGTAGACGCATTGCTTATGGATTTCTCAGATGGTAATTGCGGGACTTGCCGCCTTGGCCCGCAGTTCGTCCAAGGCCAGGCGCATCGCCGCGGCGAGGTGGGCGTTGGCCTCGTCGCCGCGGTTGAGCCCGGCGTGCAACTCGCCCAGAGCGAGATGTGCGGCGTAGCTTTCAGAAAGCGCGAGGCTCGCCTCGAGGTAGGTTTGCGCCTTGCCCCAGAGTCTTTCCGCCAGGCACAGGCGGCCGAGTACCAATAACAGCGCTGCGTCGTCGTGGTGTCCGGCGAGCCAACCCTCGGCGCGTTCGATGAGCGCAACATTGTCCTCGCCCTGGCATTCACCGAAGCGCAGCACGAGCGTGCTGTCCCATTCGTGTTCCAGGCTGGCGGCGATGATCTGCGCCGCTTGGGCGCGCTCACCCGCCTCCAGGCGGGCCGCGGCTGCGGCCGCGGCGACCCGGGGGTGGCAGCGGTCCCTTTCGGGCAGTCGCTGCCAGTACTCGTTCAGACCGGCCAGATCGCCGGCCAGCGAGGCCAGGTGCTCGGCCTCGGCGTGCCAGCGCAATTGCTCGGCCTGCAAGGTGTCGAGCACGTCACGGCGCTTGAGCTGTTCGAGCAGCGTCGGCACTTCGGCCCAGCGCTTGGCCGCCTGCAGGGCCTTCAGTTCGAGGCGTAGCGCCGCGGTGTGCATGCCGGCATCGTGGCGCAGTTTCTGCAACTGGCTCAGGGCGGTCTGGGGGCGATGGCGGGCCAGTTCGATTTCGGCGTCCATCATTAGGCGCGCGGCGGTGAGCTGAGGCGCCATCGCGGCGATGCGCGCCAGCAGATCGTCGGCGGTGTCGAAGTCGCGCACCTCGATCGCGGCCCGTGCCGCCAAGAGCGCCGCGATCGGACCCTCGCCCAGCGCCAGGGCTTTTTCGGCATGTTGCCGAGCCTTGCCGTAGCGGCCCTCGAGCAGCGCCAGCAGGGCGGCGTCGATGGCCCCGTGGGCGCGCTCGCGTCGGCGCCGGGTACGGAATTCGCGCACTTCGCCGGGCAGCGCCAGGGCGCGCAGCACCGCCCGTGCCAGCAGGTAGAGCAATAGCCAGCCGGCCAGGATCAGCAGAATGAGGAAATTGAGCGTCAGCTCATAGCGCTGCGGCGGCGCCACGATCAAGACGTAGCCGGTGTTGGCGCGGCCGGCCAAGGCCAGGGCTACCGCGGCCACTGCCAGAAACAGCAGCCAACCCAGGAATTTCAACGCGGACCCCGGTCGCGGGCGAGCCGCTGGCTGCGCAAGGCGGTGAGACTGCCGGAAAGATCGGGCATTTCGATGGTGAGCTCGCTGGTCTGGAACTGCTTGATGGTGGTGAGCGCCACCTGGGTGCCTTTTGCCTTGACATCGAAATAGCGACGCAGCCATTCCTCGGCGGCCTTGAGATCCGCCCGAAAGCTTGCCGCGTCGCGCGCCAGAAGCGCGAGTCGGGCCGACAGCAGCCGCAGCTTCAGGTTCTCGCGCAGGAAGTACTGTTGCGCTGGCGCGAGGAGTGGCGCGTCGCTGAGTTCCAGGCTTTCGATGCGGACCAATTGCCGCAGGTCGTTGGCGAAGGCGCCCAAAATACGCCGCCAGGCGGGCAGGTCCGGGGCTGAGGGTGAGGCGGCGGCAGCGGCGGGGCGTTCTTCGAAGGCGAAGGGCAGCCGGTCGATGCCACTGATGATCTGATCGAGCCGCAGGCTCATGCCGGTCAGATCGACATAAGGCAGCGCTTTCAAGCGGTCCATGTCGCGGGCGATGGCGCGCCGCAGGCCGATGAACTGTGGCCGGTCGTTGCGCTGCAGGCGCGCGTCGGCGGTTTGCAGTGCGGCCAGCGCGGTCTGCGCATTGCCGGCGAGCTGCAACTGCTGGCTGGCCAGAAGCAGGATCTGCTCGATTTCGTTCAGGGTGAAATCGTCCCGACTGGGAGTGAGGTCGCGATACAAGGCGTCGAGAGCGGCCTGCTGCGTCTGCGCTTCGGCCAGGCGCGCCTCCAGCAGGGCGATCTTGGCCTGCACTTCCTGCACCGACTCCTGTGCCTTGGAGGCAAAAGCGCGGGTTTCGATATTCTTGCGCTCGGCGTCGGCAAGCTGCTTGGAGACCTCATCACGCAGGTTCTGGGTGTCGCGGTATTGCATCAGCCACAAGCCCCCGAGGGCCGCGGCCAACAGCAACAGGGCGATCCGTCGGGTGAGCGCTCCGGCCGGGCGCTCGTGCCGGGGTCGGGGCGGGGCGACTTCGTCGGCGACCGGGCGGGGCGGCTCGGAAGTGAGCAGGGCGGGTTGCGGTTCAGTCATGGTTGGTCTGGATTGTAGCAGGATCAACAGCCCGGAACCGGCGTCGGCAGAGGCTCTCCGGCGAAGTGAGCGCGCAGGTTGCACAGCACGCCCAGGGACATGGCGAGCCGGGTCTCCCGCGTGGCGCTGCCCACGTGCGGCAGCAGGACCACTCCGGGGGCGTCGATCAGGGCCTGAGGCACCATGGGTTCGTGAGCGTACACGTCGAGCGCAGCGCCACGAATCGTGCCGGCGTGAAGTGCGGCGATCAAGGCGTCTTCGTCCACCACCGAGCCGCGGGCGATATTGACCAGCCAGCCCTTGGCGCCCAGAGCCTCCAGCACTTCGGCATCGACCAGATGGCGCGTCGCCGCGCCGCCCGGGCAGGCGACCACTAGCGCATCGCTTGCTCGGGCGAGTGCTCGGAGTTCGGGGTAATAGCGGTAAGGAACCTCTTGCGGCTGGCGGCCCTGGTAGGCCAGGATGCAGCCGAACGCTTCGAGGCGTCGGGCGATCGCCTTGCCGATGCGTCCGAGGCCCAGGATGCCTACGCGTTTGCCCGCCATGGCGGTGGCCAGCGGGGCCGGACCCCGCGGCCATTGCCCAGTGGCGAGGTGGCGGTTGGCGCCCAGGAGGTCGCGGCAGAGCATGAGCAGCAGCGCCACGGCGATATCGGCGGTGTCATCGGTCAGGACCTCGGGAGTGTTGCTCACGCGCAGGCCCCGGCTGCGGCAGTGCGCCAGGGGAATGCCATCGTAACCGACGCCGAAACAGGCGACGATTTCGACCCCGGGCAGGCGTGCCAGCAAAGTCTCCTCGACCACCCCCGCGGCGTGGGTGACCACGCCACGGATGCGCGGCGCAACGCGCGAGAGCAGCGCTTCGCGGTCGGGCGCATGCACCCAATCGTGACAAAGAAATTCGGCCTGCCAGGGTTCCTGCAGCCAGGCCGGCAAGTCGGCGACCACCAGGAGTTCGGGACGGGAGTCACTCATGCTCGGTGGGCCTCCGAAAGTGTTCTGTCAGACCAGCGAGCACCCCGGCATCCGCACCGGCGGTGCTGATCACCGCCAGGCAGCCCCGGCTTCGCGCCCGTTCCGCGATGCGGGGGTGCGGAACGAATAGCGGCAGGGTGCGCAAAACCCCCGCGGCCGCTTCGGGGAGGTTTTGGAGCAGGTTCTCCAACCCTTCGCTACTGGTGAAAACCGTCGCATCGGGCGGTGCGCACAGCAGCAGTTCGGCCAGCGCGGGCAGCTCCTCCTGCGGCACCAGGCGCTGGTAGCAGCTCACCACCTCCACCCTGGCGCCGCGCGCACGCAGGCTTTCGGCGAGCAACTCGCGCCCGCCCTCGCCACCCAACACGAGCACGCGCCGCCCCGGCAGATGCTGCAATTCCGGCAGCGCCAATAGGCCTTCGCTATCGTAGCTTTCGGTCGGCAGCAGCACCTGGGATGCGCCACGCTCCCTCAGCGCCCTCGCCGTGCCCGGCCCCGGGGCGAGGCAGATCAAGTCGGGCGGCAGCTGCGCGACGCCCGCGAGACCAAACTGCACGGCATTGCCGCTCACGAACGCGGCAAAATCAAATTCGGCGAGTCGCGCCTGAACCTTACGCAATGACCCGGCATCGGCCAGAGGCTCGATGCGGATCGCCGGGTGTAGCAGCGCCAAGGCGCCGGCATCGGCGAGCGCTTGCGCCAGGGCGCCTGCCTGCTCGCGCGGCCGGGTGACCAGGATGCGGCGGCCCAGGAGCGGCTGACGGGCGGCCAAGGTCTCGATACCGGGCATGCCTGCCTTCGCGGGACTATTCCAGCTCGGCCAGAAGCGCCGCGGCGCCTTGGGCGCGCAGTGCTTCGCCCAAGGCCTCGCCCAGGGCTTCGGCCTGTGCCGGGGAACCGCGGCGTTCCGCCCGCAGCACGCGGGCGCCGTCGCGGCTGGCCAGCAGTCCGCGCAGCCAAAGGGTCTCCCCTTCGAACACGGCGTAGCCCGCCAGCGGCGTGTGGCAGCTTCCCGCCAAAGAGCGGCTGAAGGCACGTTCCGCCAAAACGCAGGCGGCGCTGGGGGCATGGTGCAAAGGTGCGAGCCAGTCGATCAGTTCGGCGCGATCAGCCAGGCACTCGATCGCCAGGGCACCTTGACCCACCGCGGGCAGACTCTCGCTGGCTTGCAGGCGGGCGGTGATGCGTTCGCCCAGGCCCAGGCGCATCAAACCGGCGGCGGCGAGGATGATGGCGGCGTACTGGCCCTCATCGAGCTTTCTCAGGCGGGTGCCGACATTGCCGCGCAAGGCGGCGATCTGCAATTGCGGAAAACGCTCGCGCAGTTGCGCTTCGCGCCTCAGGCTGGAGGTGCCCACGACCGCTCCGGCGGGCAACTCGGCCAGACTTGAATAATGATTGGCGACGAAGGCGTCGCGTGGGTCTTCGCGGTGGCCGATGGCGGCTAGACAGAAACCCTGCGGCAGGTCCATGGGAACATCTTTCAGGGAATGCACCGCCAGGTCCGCCCGGCCTTCGATCATGGCGGTTTCCAGTTCCTTGATGAACAGACCCTTGCCACCGATGGCGGCCAGCGGCCGATCGAGGATCTGATCGCCCTGAGTGGTTAGCCCCAGCAATTCCACCGTGCAACCGGGGTACAGCTCCTGTAAACGGCTGCGGATGTGCTCGGCCTGCCAAAGCGCGAGCGCGGATTCGCGGGTGGCGATGACAAGTCGCTGCGGGGCGGTGCGCATGGTGAAGAAGCAGGTAGCCGTGGGCCGGCAATTTTAACAGCTTGTCCGCGCTTCGCCCGGGCGCAGCCCCATACTGGCCAACGGCAAGCCCAAGTCAAAATCGGTCTGGGGACCGGGCGAGGGAACGCTGACTCAAGCCCTCACACCCGCTCCGCCACGCCCGCTCTAGCCGGAACCCAGGGCGTTGGACTCCCTGGGTTCCGGCCGTCGCCGTATTGACTGAAGTGGGCGTCAGCAACACCTCTTTACTCACTAAAGTCTGGAGTCTTCACAGTTTCGGAGAACCATTGAGTCGAAGAGATGAATTTGGGGGATTTGCAAGGGGGCTCGCCCCCTTGCTCCTTGCGGGCGGTAGACAAGGGGTTTCTCCCCTGGTTGGTACAAGGGTTTGTTCGCGGTTTGCCGCCGCCCGTGCCTCGCTGCCATCCCCTTTGGTTCCGGCTGGTCCGGTTTACGGGGTAACCGACTGGATGCTGAAGTTCTGTTGCGACTGCTGCCAGATCAGGGTGGCGGCGCGCCCCGCCGAGGGGAAATTGGGCACCGTGCCCGTGGCGCTGACGCCGGTGAGGAATTCACCCGCGGGCACGGTCACCTGGAAACTCCGAGGCGAACCGAAAGCCTGCCCGTTGACGTAGAGCTGGGCACTGTGCGTCGCGGTGCCGAAGAGATTGTAGTTCGCCAGCAGGCCGAAGCCGGTGTTGGTGTTCCACGAACCGCAGGCCGGCGCGGTGTCGAGCCGGCTCGAACCGTAAGGCGCTGCGATCGGCGCCAGGCCGGAGAAAGATACGCTGACATAAGGCCCGACGCAGGACCAGCCGGAAACCAGCCCGATGCCGCTCTGGTAGCTTGAAGGCTGAGGATTCTCCAGCGAGGGCGGTGCCATGCCCACCCAATAACTCGTCCCGGCGGGGCCGTCGGCGGCGCAATGAATGGCGACCGTGGAAACGCTGACCACACTGCCACCAACGCTCATCGCTTCCTGGATGGTGTAGGTGAAGGGATAGTGCCCCAAACCAAAAGCGCCAAAACTGGCGTAGTCCTGGGTTCCCGCACCGGAGTTGGCCGAATAGCTTGCCGGGCTGCCCATGGCCACGCCGTCGCGCGCATCGACCCGGGTGATGCTGGCGCCACCGGCGGGGGTATTCCAGACCCAGGTCCGCGTGCCGGTGGTGATCGACCCGCCGCTGGCGCTGGAACACGTCGGGGCGGCCAATGCGGCGATGCCTTGATAGTACGACTGCGTTGCCGGTCCGCCACCGAAGTTGACCACGAGGTTGTCGAAGCGCGCAAAGGAGGTCGATGAGCTTCCGGCGATGCGCGCGTAGCGGATGCCTAAACCGGCAGCGCAAAGCTGCTGGGTTAGCCCGGCGGCCGAAACGGTGGCATTGATTTGGGTGTCGCTGGCATTGAAGACGCGGATCGTCCCCGCATGGCTGGGACCGTCGGGGCGCACGTCGATGCACACCCTGGTGGCGTTGCGATCGAGGCTCACCTTGATCACGCCGTAGGAGGAATCATTGATGTCCGAAGCGCCGGGTGGGGCACAGGGTGAAACCACATTGGGCGAGCTGCCGAAGCCCACCGGCTGGTTGTTGTTGGCGTAGATATCCGGGCCGCAGGCGGATCCGCCCTCGCGCGAAAAGGTCACGCCAAGTGTCGCGTAGGTCGTGTTCACGGCCAGGCCGTTTGGAATCACGCCGCCGTCGGGATCGCGATCGAAGTTGATCAGGACCGGCGCTGCGCCGGCGGTGCCGGCGCAGAACCAGGTCAAAACGCTGGAGACTACGAGTAGCTTGCTTCGCAACATGATGCTTGCTCCTTCCTGAGGGCAGGCCCGTAGGCTTGGCCGTGAGAACCCGTGGGCGGTGTTTGAGCCGAAGTTGGAAAAGCCATGCCGAAATGGCTCGGCCATCTTACGCCCGGTTCATGCCTCTGTCATGGGAGGATTCTGCAAGTTCAAAGCCGGAAGAGCTGGTTGCCTTGGCGGAAGCCCAGCGGCGCGAGCTCGAGCGCGCGGGTCCAGGCGATGACTTTGAACAGTTCTCCCATTTCCGCCGGATGGAGCAGGCGGTTCACCGCATTGCTGGCCTTGAGGCGCTCAGTTGTGCCCGGTTGGCCCTGGTTCGCCAAGGCGTCCAGGATGCCGCAATTCAAGAGAAACCACGCCTGTGTGGCATAGCCCGCCAGCTCCAGGCCGCTTTCCGCCGCGGCCAGGGCGATGGCGGTGAAATCCACATGGGCGGTGAGGTCCTGCAAACCGGGAAGGTGGAACGGGTCCTCGTGGGTATGGTGGCGATAGAAACAGGAAAGCGTGCCCTGGTGCCGTTGCGGATGGTAATACTCGGCAGCCGGATAACCGTAGTCGAAGAAGAGCACCAGCCCCCGCGCGAGCATTGCCCCCAGGCTACGCAGCAGAGCTTCCGCCTGGAAGTTGATTTCACTCAGGTAAGGCCCCTCTGGCAGGCGGGCAAGGGTCGCGGCGTGGAGATCGCCTTGCTCCAGCGGGCGCTCCGCCCAAGCGAAATCTCCTTGGGGTGTGAGCGCAACGCCTTGTTGCCAGATGTGCCCGCCCTCACGTTTCACTCGCTCGACCGGCAAAGCGTCGAGCACCTCGTTACCCAGCACCACACCGGTGAAGCTCCCGGGCAGCGCCTCGAGCCAGACACATCGACGGCTCAGGTCCTGGGGGAGCCGGGCGAGTTGCGCCTGTTGCCGGGCGCGCAAGTCAGGGCTGGGCTCCAGCAGCAGGTAGCGCTCCGGTAGGGTCCCGAGCCGCGCCAGCTCGGTGAGCAGATCGGCTGCCAGGCGCCCGCTGCCGGGGCCCAGCTCCAGCACGTCACCGCCACCAAGCCGCAGCACCTCGGCGACCTGGGCCGCCACGGCGGCGCCGAACAGGGGCGAGATCTCCGGCGCGGTGATGAAATCTCCGGCGGCGCCGAGCTTGTAGCTGCCGGCGGCGTAATAGCCCAGGCCCGGCGCGTATAGCGCAAGCTTCATGTACTCGGCAAAAGAGATCCAGCCCCCCGCGGCGACGATGCAGGCCCTGATGTGGGCCGCCAAGCTGGCGCTATGCGCGAGCGCGGCGGGGTCGGGTTCGGGTAGTGGCCTCATGTAGCTTGTGGTAGATTGCCAAGGCTTGATGCGCCGCGATTCCTCAAGGATTTCGTGGCTGGGCAAGGCGGGTAAGGGAGCACCTGAGCGTGGATGAAAAGGTCATTCTGGTCACCGGCGGGGCGCGCCGCGTCGGCGCCGCGATCTGCCGCCGACTGCATCGCGCCGGGGCCCGTCTGATGCTGCATTATCGCAGTTCGGGCGGTGAAGCGCGCCTCTTGCAAGCGGAACTCAACCAGTTACGGCCCGAGTCGGTGGCACTGATTGCCGCCGATCTCCTGGAAACCGCCAAGCTCCCCAACATTGTGCAACAGACCCTGAACCACTTCGGGCGGCTCGATGCCCTGGTCAACAACGCTTCGAGCTTCTACCCCACGCCCCTGGGCGAAATCGACGACAAGGCCTGGACCGAGCTGATCGACGCCAACCTCAAGGCCCCGCTGCTGCTGGCCCAGGCCGCGGCGCCCGCATTGAAGAAGAGCCGCGGCGCGATCGTCAACATCACCGACATCCACGCCGAACGGCCGTTGAAGAACTACCTCGTATATAACGTCGCCAAAGCGGGTCTGGCCGGCCTCACCCGGGCTCTCGCACGAGAACTCGCACCGGAAGTGCGCGTCAATGCCGTCGCCCCCGGCCCCATTCTGTGGCCCGAAGACGAACAGTTCGACGAGCTCGCACGCCAGCGCGTCATTTCCCACACCCTCATGAAGCGCGTGGGCGAACCCGAAGAAATCGCCGCTGCGGTGTACTACCTCATCTTCGAAGCGGGATACGTCACCGGCGACACCATCAATGTCGATGGCGGGCGGCATATCGCGATCTAGGCAGGGAGCGAATTCTGGCGGAAAAGGCAATCCGCGAAATTCGACGAAGCAGAATTCGGCGAGCGCCAGGGTGAAGGACTTCAGCCGTGCTGAACAAGCCGATCCGCTGTTCTATTTCAAGCCGGGCAGCCCCTGAAACGACAGCACCCCCTCGCACCAGCGTGCCACCGCCAGCAAAGCGCCATCTTGCCCCAGCCGTGCCCCGAGTTGCAGGCCCAGCGGCAGGCCTTGCGGGCTGAGGCCCACGGGTAGGGTCAGGGCGGGCATGCCGGTGAGGCTGAAAAGGGTGCAAAAGGAAGGGTCACCGGTGCTGGCCAGACTCGCTGGAGCGGCGCCCGGGGCGGGCGGCAGCAGCAGGGCATGGGCGTTGGCGAGGAAGGCGTCGAAGTGGGCGACGAGTTCCCGGCGCCGTTCGAGTGCGGCGAGATAGTCGCCCTCGCCAATCCGACGTCCGGCGTCCAGGGTCACGTTCATCTGCGGGGAGATGCGCTCGCGCTCACGGTCCTGTAGCTCGCCGAGTTCCTTCGCCGCTTCGAACAAGAGGATGGTCCGATGGACCGCGGCGGCGTCTTGCAGCGCGCCGGGCAGCGGGGCGGAGACCACCTGAGCGCCGGCTTGGCGGAGCAGGAAGGCGGTGTTCTCCAGGGCGCTGCGCATGTCCGCGTCGGGCTGAACCCAAGGCAGGTCTTCGATGAGCACGAACAGCGGGTTCTCGGGGGCCGCGCTGATTTGCACCGGCAGCTCTTGCCGCGGTTCGGCGAGGGTTGCGGCAACCAGGGCGGCGTCCTCGACCCGACGCGCGAACAGGCCCAGTTGATCGAGGCTGGGCGCAAGGTAGAAGATGCCGCGGTAGGGCAGCAGATCCTTGCTCGGCTTGTAGCCCACCACGCCACAGAAGGCGGCCGGGCGGATCACCGAGCCATGGGTCTGGGTGCCCAGGGCGGCAGGGACGTGGCCGGCCGCGACCGCCGCCGCCGAGCCCGCCGAGGATCCCCCCGGCGTGTGCGAGAGCTGCCAGGGGTTGTGCGTTTTCGAAGGCGTGAGGTAGGCGAACTCCGTGGTCACGGTTTTGCCCAGCACGTAGCCGCCCGAGGCCTCGATGCGTTCGACGCATTCGGCGGGGAGGCGCGGTTGGTGCCCGGAGAAGATGGGTGAGCCCAGTTGCGTGGGCATGTCCACCGTGGCGATGATGTCCTTCACTCCCAAGGGCACGCCGGCCAGGGCGCCGCTCGTTTCGCCTTGGCGTTGGCGGTCGTCGGCGCGTTTGGCCTGACGCAGCGCGTATTGGGGATCGAGAAAAGCCCAGGCTCGGATGCGCGCTTCACTTTCGCTGATCGCCGCGAGGCAAACGCGCACGTAATCCTCGGCGCTGAATCGAGCTTCGCGCAAGCCCTCGGCAAGCTCCAGCAAGCTCAGGCGTGCGAGTTCCTTTCTCATGCGGCGGATGCGTCGCCGGGCAGAAACAGGGCCACCAGATCGTCGAGAAAACGCTGCCCCAGCGGGGTGGCGAGTAGGCGCCGGGAATCGGGTTCCAGCAATCCGCGGGCCTGCGCCTCATGCAGCGCAGGCTGCAAAACGGCGGGAGATAGCCCGGTGCGCTCGCTGAACAGGGCGCTGGGTACGCCTTCTTTGAGACGCAAGGCATTGAGCATGAATTCGAAACCGAGCTCCTTCGGCGCGACCGCGCGCTCGCTTTCCACCGGCCTGCCGGCGGCAACCGCGGCCAGGTAGTCGCGCGGGTTGCGGGCGCGGGTCTGACGCAGAACCCGGTCGGGAAAGGAGAGCTTGCCGTGTGCCCCGGCGCCCAGGCCGAGGTAATCGCCGAACCGCCAATAATTGAGGTTGTGCCGGCAGGCGTGTCCCGGACGAGCGTGGGCGGATACCTCGTAGTGCTCGAAACCGGCCGCGGCGAGTCCGGCGCGCACTGCTTCCTCGATCTCGGCGGCCGCGTCGGCGTCCGGCACCCTTGGCGGGTGGCGAGCGAAATAGGTATTGGGCTCGATGCTCAAGTGGTAGAAGGACAGGTGCTGTACCGGGTAGCGCAGGGCCTGGCGTAAGTCGTGGAGCGCGCCGGCGGCGTCCTGGCCGGGCAGGGCGAACATCAAATCGAAATTGGTCTCCGGGAAAATCGCTACCGCGGCCGCCGCCGCCGCGTGCGCCTGCGGCGCGTCATGGACCCGGCCGAGGGCGGCGAGCTGCGCGGAATCGAAGCTTTGGATACCCAAGGAGAGCCGCGTCACGCCCGCATCGCGAAAGCCGCGAAAGCGTTCCGCCTCGAACGTGCCGGGATTGGCTTCGAGGGTGATTTCCGCGTCGGGCAGCACCGCCACACGGGCGCGAATGCCAGCCAGCAGGTGGTCGATGGACTCCGGGCGGAACAAGCTCGGGGTGCCCCCGCCGAGAAAAATGCTTACGACTCGCCGTCCCCAGATCGCCGGGAGGGCGAACTCAAGGTCCGCCAGCAATGCGGCGACGTATTCGTTTTCAGGTGCCGGTCCGGCAAGGGCATGGGAATTGAAATCGCAGTAGGGGCATTTCTTCAGGCACCACGGAATGTGCAGGTAGATGGCCAGAGGCGGCAGCGTGGCCAGCCTTAAGGCGGGCGACGACCCTTCCCCCCGACCCCCTCCCCGGGGGAGGGGGTGAGTGTGGTTCGCGGGCTGTGCCCGCTCCGGTGGTGGACTTGCGCCCCCTTGGGACGGCCCGGCGGGCTGGATGGACCTCACCCCCCGGCCCCCTCCCCGGGGGAGGGGGTGAGTGTGGTTCGCGGGCTGTGCCCGCTCTGGTGGTGGACTTGCGCCCCCTTGGGACGGCCCGGCGGGCTGGATGGACCCCACCCCCCGGCCCCCTCCCCGGGGGAGGGGGT
>JACPUX010000079.1 GCA_016192065.1 Betaproteobacteria bacterium | reverse complement strand
TCTGGTGTTGACCTTCCCGGAGATCGCCCCCGCCTTGCGCGTGCTGGCGCATGTTCGCCGGCATCGGCCCGATCTGCCCGTGGTGGTGCGCGCCGCCGACGACAGCCACCTCGAAGAACTGAAGCGCGCTGGCGCCAGCGAGGTGGTGCCCGAGGTGCTGGAAGGCAGTCTGATGCTCGCCGCGCAAACCCTCAGTCGCCTCGACGTGCCGTTGCGCCGCGTGCTCAAAGAGATCGAAGCGGCGCGTGAGCAGCGCTACGACCTACTGCGCGAACGTTATGTCGAACCCGAAGCGGCAACTCCGCCATCGACAAGCCCCCGGATCGAACCGTAAGTTCCTGATCGATGCGTCGCTACCGCTCGACACCGGCCCGCCTATCCCCTAAGATGCCGGGCATTTCGTTTTGCCCTTCCGGGCACCCCAGATCAACGATTCTCAGTTTGTTTTGCCAACCTCAGGAGTGGTCATGTCTCGATCCATCACCCGCGCGGTTCTGCTCGCCTTGCTTCTCGGCGCTGCCTTCACGGCAAGCGCCGTACAGCGCACCTTCGTCTCCACTGGTGGCAGCGACGGCAACACCGCGGCCAACTGCGCCAAGGCCACCCCCTGTCGCGGTTTTGCCGCGGCCCTGACGGTCACCGACGGCGGCGGCGAAATCATCGTGCTCGATTCCGGCGGGTACGGGTCAGTCACCATCGCCCAGACGGTATCGATCATTGCGCCCGAGGGCGTGTATGCCGGGATCAGCGTCTTTTCTGGCAATGGCGTGACGATCGCCTCCGCGGGCGTGCGGGTGGTGCTGCGCGGCCTGAGCATCAATGGGTTGGGCGGTGAATACGGCATCCATATGAGCGATGGCGCCAGCCTTACCGTCGCCAATTGCGTGATCTCCGGTTTCTCCACGTCGAGCCGCGCCGGGCTTTTTCTGGACGCGCCGGCCGCGCTGACGGTGACCGAATCGATGTTCCAGGGCAATCATTACGGCGCCCGTGTACAGGGCGGCGCCAAGGCCCAGATCAGCGACAGCAAGTTCCTGCGCAACGCCTCCATCGGTGTATTGGTCGAGTCTGGTTCGAGCGGAACCACCCGGGTTTCCGCGGAGCGGACCGTGGCCAGCGGCAACGACACCGGATTCAGCGTCAATGCCACGGTCGGGAACGCCCATTTGGCGATTCGAAACTCAGTCGCCAACGAAAACGGGAGTTACGGCTTGTATGCCGACTCCTCGGGCAGCGGAACCAGTGTCGCCAGCGCCAGTGCCAGCGTGCTGTCTCACAACGGTTCAATGGGAGCTGTCGCCAGCGGCGACAACACCCGGATGGTCGTCGACGGCAACCTGATCGCTCGCAATGCTTCCTATGGCCTGTATCAGCAGAGCAACGCCGTTCTGACCTCGACCGGCGGGAATTCGGTCAGCGCCAACGGTCTTGGCGCCAGCGGCGGCACGATCACCTCAGCGGCCAAGATGTAGTCTCGTCGGGCGCGCCGGCTTTGTCGTCACCCTCCCGCCCGCGCCCTGACTCATCCATCCACCATTCGATAGTCGAAATCCAAGCGGAGAATTCTATGTTTCATTACATTGCTTTCATGTTCTTGCTCGCCTTGGAGCTCGTCATGGGCGGCCAGGCTCTGGCGGTTCAGCGGACCTTTGTTTCCACCAGCGGCAGTGACAGCAACACCGCGAGCAATTGCGCCAAGGCCAGCCCCTGCCGCGGCTTCACCGCAGCCCTCACGGTCACCGACAGCGGCGGCGAAATCATCGTGCTCGACTCCGGCGGGTATGGCCCGGTGACGATCGACAAGTCGGTGTCGATCATCGCCCCGCGCGGCGTTTACGCGGGCATCAGCGTCTTCTCCGGCAACGGCGTGACCATCGCCACTGCCGGAGTGCACGTGGTGCTGCGCGGTCTGACCATCAATCGCCTGGGCGGCGACAACGGCATATCCATGAGCGCTGGCGCCAGCCTGTCGGTGGACAACTGCGTGGTATCCAACTTCGCAGGCACCTGGATGGCCGGACTCTTGGTAGAGACCCCCGCGACCGTGAGCATCACACGTTCCCTCTTCGAAGGGAACTACCACGGTGCGTGGATTCGCGGGGGCGCCACCGCGCGTATGACGGACAGTTGGTTCCTGCGCAATCAGGCACACGGGGTATACGTTCACTCCAATGCCACGGGAACCAGCCAGGCATCGGCCGAGCGAACGGTGAGCAGCGGCAACGGAGCCGCCGGATTTGATGCCTACGCCACCGCGGGCAGCGTTGTGCTCGCCGTCAGCAATTCCATGACCACCGAAAACGGTTCCTATGGCTTGGAGGTCCAGAGTGCGGGAACCGGAACCGCCGAAGCGAACCTCACCAACACGCTAGTTTCGCACAATACCAATATCGGCGTGTACGCCTACGGAAGCGCGACACGCCTACTCATCAGCGGCAACACCATCATCCGCAACGATGACTACGGACTCTATCAGGCGGGCTCGGCAACATTTCTCTCCGCCGGCAATAACAGCGTGAGAGAAAATGCGTTGGGCGCGAGTTCGGGCACAATCACGGCACTGCCGATGCTTTAGGCTAGAAGCGGGGGGCGCGGACGCCACTGCGCCGCGCAAGCACCCGGAATTGCCGCGCAAGCCTCGCGAGGGTGCGATCTTGCGGCCTTTCTCTGGCCAATCGCTCCCAGATCGCCGGCCTCCGTTCGCAGCCAAAGGTTTTCCAGCAAACCCGCATATAGCGCCCCACAGCGACACCGTTGCATCGCCGTCGGGGCGGCTGGCGCCGGCCAGCAAGTGCTTATTGATGCTGCTCCTGACCCGCAGATTCAGCGCCGACTGGGCGGTGTCGTTTCGCACCGCGGCGCAGCTTGCGCAGGCTGGGGAGTTCGGCTTCGTGCTGCTCACGCTGGCGAGCGCCAACGGCTTGCTGCCGACTGAAATCACCCAACCGGCGCTGGCGGGCATG
>JACPUX010000078.1 GCA_016192065.1 Betaproteobacteria bacterium | reverse complement strand
GGCGGCACCAGCGCGACCTTCAGCATCACCGATGGTGGTCTGGGCGACGATGACTTAACCGCCAACGGCAGCATCGTCGATCAAGGCGGGCCGGGAAACACCCAAGTCGGTGCGATTCCGACATTGTCGGCTTGGAGCCTCGCGGCCTTGAGTGCGCTTCTGGCCGCTCTGGCATTGGCCTTGCGGCGGCGAAAGGTTTGAGGAGGCAGGCGCGTGCCCGGCGGCGATTGCCTCTGCTACGGAGGTGATCGCCGCCAACCGGGGCCATTTCGCGACGAGGGCTGCACGAAAAGGCTCGCTCCTTCCGGCGCTCCTACAGGGGCGGCGCGCGCGCCAATGACGGCGGTGCTGCTTGGGTTTTTGTAGGAGCGGCGGCAGCCGCGAGGGGTTGGCGTTTGCACCACCGCGAGGGCTGCACGAAAAAGCTCGCGCCTCCCGGCGCTCCCGGAAGGGCTGGGGTGATGAGGGCGGTGAACCTATTGTGCCATCTCTCTTGCCAATTCCGAGGGCAGGGCGCCGAAGCGTTGCTGAAAGTCTCGGGCGAAACGCGAGGGGTCGTTGAAGCCATAGCGTTGACATAGAGCGCGGATGGAATCGCCATGCATGTGGCCGCCGACCAGGGCATCGCGCGCGGCGCGCAGCCGTGTGTCGATGGAGTAGCCTATGGGCGTGGTCGCGCGAAACTTTCGGAAGGCTAGCTGGATGGCGCGCACCGAAGCACCGGCATGATCGGCGATGTCTTCGATCGCGGGCGAGGCGTGCAAGTGTGTTCGAATGAAGGCTTCGGCACGCTTGAGATAAAACGGTTCGAGCGAGGCTTCGTCGCCTTGCTGCTTGGCCTGGCCCGCGAGCGCCTGGCGGTAGGGGACGTGTTTGGCCAAATGCGAATACTCGTTGTGGTGATGCATGGCCTCGTCGAGTCGTCCCAAGGCCTCGAACGCGATCGAAAGGTCATAGTGAATGGTGCGCAGCAATGATTTGGC
Organism: Betaproteobacteria bacterium; assembly: GCA_016192065.1. Lineage (GTDB taxonomy): Bacteria > Pseudomonadota > Gammaproteobacteria > Burkholderiales > Casimicrobiaceae > JACPUX01. Next base: position 20,005 of record JACPUX010000078.1, on the reverse strand, counting down.
CTCGATCCCCAGGGCGATTTTGCGCGCGCGTTCCAGCGAGCGCACGGCTTCGCGCGGCCGGCCGCAGGCGAGTTGCGCCCAGCCGATAGTCAGGTGCGCGTCGGCCTGCATGTGCGGCTTCTTCTGCATCGTGGTGTAGGCGAGGAAACGCTCCATATACGGCAGGGCTTCGTTGGCGCGGTCCATGAGCACGAGCACCTGGGCCATGTTCGAGGCGGTCATGGTCTGCATGTAACTGCCGTCGTCTCGCCAAAGTGCCTCAAGCACTACCAGAGCGGCGCGGCAGTGTTTTTGCACCGCTGGCGCAGCGCTTGGCGCAAGGGAGGTGACATGCGAGGCCCAGCGCGTGGCCGGATGGAGTTTGCAAGCCATGGCGAAATGGACGCCGGCCAAAGTATTGGCGGCGATGAGCTGTAAGGTGAAGTCTTCACCCAATTTGCGGGCGAGCGCCACCGCCTCTTCGCCGCGGGTGAGGGCGTCATCGAGGCGCAGATGCCGGCGATGCAGGCTGGCAATGAATGTGAGACAACGCGCCCGCCCCCAAAGCACGCGCGGGCCATGCAATGTGCCCCAGATGGCATCGAGTTCCTGAAAGGCGGCGAGGGCGCGGTCATCGTCACCGCGCCTGGCCAGGATGCGGGCCGGTACCTCTCGGGCGTGGAGCTGGCCGACGAGCGATCCTTCCTGAGCAAAGGCCAGGCGCGCCGCCTCAGCCTCGACCTCGGCGTGTTGCCACTGCGCGTGTTCCATATGGATTTCCGCCTCGGCGAGGTGCAGGGCTCCCGCCCAGGCGCGGGTCCTGCCCGAGGCTAGGCGGTGTGCTTCTTCGAGCAGCCGCTCGGCAGCGTGTACGTCGCCGTCGATGGCGGCTAATCGTGCTGCATGCGCGAGTTCGAGGCTCGATGCGGAAGCGGAGGGGGGGGTGCGCGCAGAGGAAGGCATTCAATTGCCCAGAAATAACCTTGCAAGGGAGACTACCTTTGCCGATTTCGACGCGCAAGCGGGGTTCAGGGCGCGCGTGGGCAGAAAGGACGAAGAAAGCGCCATGGTCTAGTGAGCGACACGGACGCAATATCCATGCTTGCATAAATTGTTTAGATGGTAAACAATTGCATTAGCCAACCAGAAAGCCCCGATGTCATGCCCCAGGAAGTACCAGCTCACGATGTCGCCGCGGTGACTTCTTTCGGTGCCATGACCGATGAGCTGGGCTTTCATTTGCGTCGGGTGCAGGTGGCGGCATTCAAACACTTCGCCCAGACCGTGACCGCCGTCGAGAGCATTACGCCGGGGCTCTACGGCATGCTGCAAGTGATTGCCAACAACCCGGGCTTGAGCCAGAGCGCCTTGGCTATCGCCATGGATGTGGATCGGTCGTCGATCGTCAAGGTCATCGACCAATTGGAAGAAAAAGGTCTGATCGTGCGTGACGCCACGCCCGCCGACCGACGGCGTTATCAGTTGCGCCTGACCGACGCGGGCACGCTGGCTTTGAAGCGCATCCAGAAGGCGGTGATGCGCCAGGACCAGGCGTTTTCCGCGGGGCTCGACGCGACGGAGCGCGCCACGCTGATTGCTTTGTTGAAACGGCTTTATCAATCCGAAAAGAGTATCCCGGCCGCGGCGCGGGAATAGGAGCCCGTTCTTGAAAAACATCCTTCGTCTAACCCTCAATCAGCGCGCCCGCGAGGACTTGGTTCCGGACCACATGCTGCTCCTGGATTATCTGCGCGAAGTCGTCGGCCTCACCGGCACCAAGCAAGGTTGCGATGGCGGCGAATGCGGCGCCTGCACCGTCTTGGTGGACGGCCGCCCGCGTCTGGCCTGCTCTACCTTGGCGCACCAGATGGCCGGCAAACACGTCGAAACCGTCGAATCGCTGGCCAAACAAGGCACGCTCTCCAAGCTGCAAGCCGCTTTCCATGAAAAGCTCGGCACTCAATGCGGCTTCTGCACGCCCGGCATGCTCATGGCTTCCGAAGCGCTCTTGCGCAAGAACCCCCATCCGACCCGCGAAGAAATCAAAACCGCGCTGGCCGGCAATCTGTGCCGCTGCACGGGTTACGTGAAGATCATCGAATCCGTCGAGGCCGCGGCCGCGGCACGATGTGGTGAGGAGGTGCATCCGTGAGCGCGCACGAACGGCCGCCCGGAGGGCGCGCAAGCCAAACACCGGAGCGGGCGCAGCCCGCGAACAATACTCACCCCCTTCCCTCGGAAGGGGGGCGGGGGGAAGGTACAACCAGCGTGAGGCAACCCCACAACGGTCCAATCGGCGCGCGCACGCCGCTGGTGGACGGCGTCGAAAAAGTCACCGGCAAAGCCAAATACACCGCCGATATTGCCGCCCCCGGCGCCCTGGTGGGACGCATTTTGCGCTCGCCCCACAGCCATGCGCGCCTTCTGTCCATCGACACCTCGGCCGCCGAGGCCTTAGACGGCGTGATCGCCGTCTGCACCGGCGCCGACAGCCCAGTGCCCTTTGGCGTGTTGCCCATAGCCGAGAATGAATACCCCTTGGCGCGCGAGAAAGTGCGTTATCGCGGCGACCCGGTCGCGGCGGTGGCGGCCATCGATGAGCTCACCGCGGAAAAAGCCTTGGGCCTGATCCACGTTGAATACGACATTCTGCCCGCCTATTACACCACCAAGGCGGCGATGAAACCGGGCACCGTCGCCATTCACGACGACAAGCCCAACAACATCCTGCGCGAGGTGCACGCCGAATTCGGCGACGTCGCCGCCGGCTTTGCCGAAGCTGACCTGGTGCGCGAGCGAACCTACACCTTCGCCGGGGTCAACCACGTGCACATGGAGTTGAACGCCACGCTGGCCGAATACGACCCGGTGCGTGATTTGCTCACCCTCAACACCACCACCCAGGTGCCTTATTACGTGCACCTCAAGGTGTCGTCTTGCCTGCAAATGGATGCGGCGAAGATCCGCGTCATCAAGCCCTTCTTGGGCGGGGGCTTCGGGGCGCGCACCGAGACCTTGAACTTCGAAATCATCGCCGCGCTCCTGGCGCGCAAGGCCAAGGGTACGGTGCGCCTTTTGCAAACCCGCGAGGAAACGCTGATTGCCCATCGCGGCCGCCCTTGGACCGAAGCCAAGCTGAAGCTCGGCCTCAAGAAAGACGGCAAGATCACCGCCTTGGCGCTCGAAGCCACGCAGGCGGGCGGCGCCTATGCGGGCTACGGCATCATCACCATCCTCTACACTGGCGCTTTGATGCACGGGCTCTACCACATCCCGGCGATCAAACACGATGCCTGGCGCGTGTACACCAACACCCCGCCTTGCGGCGCCATGCGCGGCCACGGCACGGTGGACACCCGCGCTGCCTTCGAGGCGCTCTTGACGGAAATGGCCGAGGAGTTGGGCATCGATTCCCTGGAAATTCGCCAGCGCAACCTGCTGCCGCAGATTCCTTACGTCACCATGTATGCCCAGCGCGTGCTGAGCTATGGCGTGCCGGAATGCTTGGAGAAAGTCAAAGCGGCCTCGGGCTGGGCCGAGCGCAAAGGCAAGATGCCCAAGGGACGGGGTTTGGGCATCGCCCTTTCGCATTTCGTCTCGGGCACCTCGACGCCCAAACACTGGACCGGCGAACCGCATGCCACGGTGAATCTGAAGCTCGATTTCGACGGCGGCGTCACCCTCTTGACCGGTGCCGCCGACATCGGCCAAGGTTCCAATACCATGGCCAGCCAAGTGGCGGCCGAGGTGCTGGGGGTGCGGCTCAATCGTGTCCGAGTGATTTCCGCCGACAGCGCGCTCACACCCAAGGACAACGGCTCCTATTCTTCGCGCGTCACCTTCATGGTGGGCAACGCGACCATTTCCGCCGCCGAAGAATTGAAGGCCATTTTGGTCAAGGCCGCGGCCAAGAAGCTCGACGCACGCGAGGAAGACATCGAAGTCATCGATGAGATGTTCTTCGTTTCCGGCAGCCAGGATCCGGGCCTCTCCTTCCAGGAAGTGGTCAAAGCGGCGATGGTCGATACCGGCACCCTCACCGTCAAAGGCACCTTCACTTGCCCCATCGAATTTCAGGGCGACAAAAAAATTCGCGGCAGCGCCATCGGCGCCACCATGGGTTTTTGTTACGCGGCGCAAGTGGTGGAAGCTTCCGTTGACGAAGTCGCCGGCAAGGTCACCGCGCACAAGGTGTGGGTGGCGGTGGACGTGGGCAAGGCGCTCAACCCGCTGGCGGTGGAAGGCCAAACCCAAGGCGGGGTGTGGATGGGCATGGGCCAGGCTTTGTCGGAAGAAACGCGCTGGGATGAAGGCGGCAAGATGATCCATAGCAACATCCTGGACTATCGCGTGCCGACCATGGCCGAAAGCCCGGACATCGAAGTGTTCATCGTCGAAAGTTTGGACCCCAACGGCCCCTTCGGCGCCAAGGAGGCGTCCGAAGGCATGCTGGCGGGTTTCCTGCCCGCCGTACATGAAGCCGTTTACGAGGCCATCGGCGTGCGCGCCAGCAAATTCCCCTTGAGCCCCGAAACCATCACCGAACTCCTGGACGCCAAGGAAGAAGCCGCATGAACATCCTGCCTGAATTTCGCACCCTGCGGCCCGCCAGCATCGCCGACGCGGTGATCGCGCTTGCCGCCGAAGGTGCCGTGGCCTTGGGCGCCGGCACCGACCTCTTGCCCAACCTGCGCCGCGGCTTGGGGGAACCCAGCGCCGTGGTGGATTTAACCGGCATCGAGGGTCTCAGAGAATTCGCCCCCTTGCCCGATGGCGGCTTGCGCATCGGCGCCGGTGTCACCCTGGAGGCCATCGCCGAAAACGATCTCGTCCTCAAGACTTGGCCGGCCTTGGCCCAGGCGGCGCAGGCCGTGGCGGGCCCGACGCACCGCGCCGCCGCGACCTTGGGCGGCAACCTGTGCCAGGACACCCGCTGCACCTTCTACAATCAGAGTCAGTGGTGGCGTGCCAGCAACGGCTTCTGCCTCAAGTACCAGGGCGAGAAGTGTCATGTCGTACCCAAGAGCGATCGCTGCTACGCCACTTATCATGGTGATGTCGCCCCGGTGCTGATGGTGCTGGACGCCCGCGCCGAAATCGTCGGCCCCGCGGGGAAACGCTCGGTGCCGATGGCGGCGTTTTTTCGCGAGGTCGGGTCCGACCACCTCACGCTTCATCCGGGCGAATTGCTCGCCGCGGTGGAAATTCCCTCGGTCGCAGGCTGGACGGCGGCCTATACCAAGGTGCGCATCCGCGATGCCATCGATTTTCCGCTGGCGGGCGTCGCCGTGGCTTTGCGCCGCGAGGGCGACCGAATCGCCGGCCTCAGGGTGGCGATCACCGGCTCGAATTCCGCCCCGCTTTTGGTTCCCACGGAGAGTTTGGTGGGAGGGCAATGGAACGAGGCCGCGGCCGAATCGCTCGTCCAGTTGGTGCGTAAAACCTCGAACGTGCTCAAGACCACCCTGACCGGCGTGAAATATCGGCGGCGGGTGCTGCTGGCGGTGGCGCGGCAGACCGTCGAGACGCTCTGGAACCAGGGCTGAACCGCCGCCACCCTGGTGTCTCAACCCATAAGTTTGCGTACCTGCCCAGACGCGTATCCGCGCGCCGAGGGCGCGAAGCGAACCGCAGCCATAGCCGTTGCTATGGCGAGGATCAGCGACCAAGCCATCGGCGATGCGGGACGCGTCGAACAGAGCGAAACTTATGGGTTGAGACACTAGGAGGACGGCTTTGGCACGGGCTGGTGGTGATCAAGTCTGGGCTTCGAAAAGTTTGGCAATCTCCTCGATGAGAGCGCCGCCCAATTCATCGGCACTTCGCAGAGTGATTGCATGGCGGTAATAGCGTGTGACGTCATGGCCGATGCCGATGGCCAGCAGTTCCACCGGCAAGCGCGCTTCGATCCAGGCGATCACTTCGTGCAGATGTTTTTCTAGGTAGTCCGCGGAATTGGCGGCGAGCGTCGCCTCATCGGCCGGTTCTCCGTCGGAAACGACCACCAGGATGCGGCGTTCCTCGGGGCGTGTGATCAGCCGCCGATGCGCCCAGAGCAGCGCTTCGCCATCGATGTTTTCTTTGGGGACGCCGTCGGCCAGCATTACCCCGAGGTTTTTGCGCGTGCGCCGCCAAGGGGCATCGGCGGACTTGTAGATGATGTGGCGCAGTTCATTGAGGCGGCCAGGGTGGGCCGGCTCGCCTTGTTTGCGCCAGGCATCGCGCGCCCGCCCGCCTTTCCAACTGCGGGTGGTGAAACCGAGCACTTCCACTTTGACGCCGCAACGCTCCAAGGTTTGGGACAAGATGTCGGCGGTCATCGCCGCTGTGGCCATCGGGCGGCCGCGCATGGAGCTGGAGTTGTCGATCAAGAGGCTGACCACGGTGCCGCGGAAGGGGGACTCCTTTTCCATTTTGAAGCTCAGGCCTTCGAGCGGGCTGAGCACCACCCGATCCAATCGGCTGGTATCCAGCCAGCCTTCTTCGAGATCGAAAGTCCAGTCGCGCATCTGCTGCGCCAAGAGCCGCCGCTGCAAGCGGTGGGCCAGACGGGCGATGAGTTGCTGCGAGCGCCGCAGTTGGCGATCCAATTGCGCGCGCAGGCGTAACAACTGGTGGGGGCTGCACAAGGTTTCGGCGCCCACGGTTTCATCGAAGGCGGTCGTAAAAACGCGGTAGCGTGGCTCCTTGCTCCGCGCCGACTCCGCAGGACTCACGGGAGCGCCTTGCTCGGCGGTGCCGCGTTCGGGCTCGGCGCCGCGATCGGCCCGCTTCGCATCTTCGTCCGTGAAGGCTTGGCGGGTCGTCTGGCGCGAGGTGCCATTACTATTCGACAGATCTTCGTCACCGGTGTGCAGCGTTTCTTGGGCTTCGTCGCCATGCAAGTCATTTGTTTGACGCTGGAGCTTGGGCCGTTGCTCTTGCTCCGTTCCGTAACCTTCCAAGGCGAGCGTTTCGATCAGTTGCGTCAATCCTTGGGCGAAGGTTCGTTCGTCGTGCAGGTGCTGGCGCAAGCCATCGAGCTGCGGCGCGACCTGGGCGTCGAGATAGGGCCGCCATACTTCGAGCATAGCCAACGCGGCGGGCGGCGGCGCTGCGTCGCAAAACCGCTCGCGTGCAAACACCCGCAGCGCTTCGGCGAGCGGAACCTGGCTTTGGTCTTTGGCGCGATCGAATTTCCGGTCGCGGCAATGTTGCGCGATCCAAGCGTCGATATTGGCGTTTGCGCCCGGCAGAAGGCTCAGACCCAGCGCCTCGACACGCGCCTGCTCGATCGCTTCATACGCGGCGAGCGCTGCCGTGCCTTGCGCGCCGGGGGAGGTGTGAAGGCGCTCATGGTGATAGCGCAGGCGCAAGGCTTGCGCGTCGGCTTGACCACGCAGGCGAACGCGGTCTTCGGCGGTCAAAGCAAGGCACGGTGGGCTGGTGGAAGGGCCGCTGCGAGCGGGCGCTTCACGCACTGCCGCGGTGGCTTCGCCGGCGCGGCCGGCCATGGCGCGCAGCGTGCTGTCCACGGCCCGCAGAAAGGTCTCGGTCGCGTCCGACGAGCGCCGCGGTGCCAAGAGGTTTCCGAACGCGCTCATGATCGAGCGAATCAGGCCTTGCGTGGAGTCGCGTCGATCAGTTCTTCGCCGAAGCAGCGCTGATAATATTCCGCCACCACCGCGCGCTCGACTTCATCGCAGCGATTGAGAAACGTGACCCGAAAAGCGAAGCGCAGATCCTTGAAGATCAGCGCGTTCTCGGCCCAGGTCAGCACCGTGCGCGGCGACATCACGGTGGAGAGATCGCCGTTGATGAAGCCGCTGCGGGTGAGGTCGGCCAGCATCACCATGGCGCTCACGCGGGCGCGTCCTTCCTGGGTGTCATAGCCGGGCAGTTTGGCCAGGACGATTTCCACTTCGGTGTCGTGTTCGAGGTAGTTCAGCGTGGCGACGATGTTCCAGCGGTCCATCTGCGCTTGGTTGATCTGCTGCGTGCCATGATAAAGCCCGGTGGTGTCGCCCAAACCCACGGTGTTGGCGGTGGCGAAAAGCCGAAACGCCGGATGCGGGTGGATTACTCGCGATTGATCGAGCAGCGTGAGCTTGCCCTCCACTTCCAACACGCGCTGGATGACGAACATCACATCGGGTCGGCCGGCATCGTATTCGTCGAAAACGAGCGCGCAGGCGCGTTGCAGTGCCCAGGGCAGGATGCCCTCGCGAAATTCGGTCACCTGCTTGCCCTCGCGCAAGACGATGGCGTCTTTGCCGATGAGATCGATGCGGCTCACGTGGCTGTCGAGATTGATGCGCAGACAGGGCCAATTCAAACGGGCGGCGACTTGTTCGATGTGGGTCGATTTGCCCGTGCCGTGATAGCCCTGGATCATCACGCGGCGGTTGAAGGCAAAGCCGGCCAAGATGGCCATGGTGGTGTCGTGATCGAAGCGGTAGCTGTCATCCACGAGGGGCACGTGTTCGCTGGCCTGGCTGAAAGCCGGCACCTTCAGGTCGGTGTCCAGGCCGAAGCACTCACGCACCGATCGCTCAACATCGGGCAAGGTCAGTATGGGAGTGGCGGCGCCGGGTTTGTCAATCATGGGGAAGTCCGTGTGGTTCACCGCGTCGGGCGCGTCTACTCGACCTACCGCGGGAGACGACTAAGGCGCGCGTCAGACCGCGCACTTGCGCCGGGCCGTGCTGTTCATCGCATGCGGCGGCAAGCCCTGGGGCCATTCGCGCGAGTGTCCAAGAATCGGCGGCGGGCGCACTCTTCGCCGCACTTGCGCCGCGTGGCATGCGCCCCCTATTCGCTTGCATGGCACCGCGCCGGACTCGGCGTCCCCAAGACCCGCGACCCGCATCGATGGACCGCCCGTGGCGTATGCTCTGCGCACTCATCTTGCCGCAGCCAGCGGGCCGGAGAAGTCGCAGCCACACCGGGGCGTGCCCCAACTCAGTCGCCGATCTCCCTGGCCCGGCGCTCGCGCTCGTGCTGCAGGATATAGCGCTGGATTTGCGCCACGGTGGGTTCGGGCATGTCGACGAACTGGCAGCCGGAGCGCTTCACCGGCTGGCCGCCTTGCAGGGTCACGCGAAAGGTGCTGCGAATCTGCATGGCGAAGTTGATGGCGCCGATATAGGGCAGGTCGATGCGGCAACCGCGGTAAACGAGGCCGGAATCGAATTCGACGTCGGGAGGATAGCCGATGATGCCGATGCCGCCGACGCTGATATCCACGAGGTTGACGTCGAGCACTTTGCGGGTGGCATGTTCGGGCAACGGGATGCGGCAATGGATGGGGTTGCCGCTGGGCAGGGTCAGGCGGTAGTACTCGCGCCGCTGGATGCGCACCAGGCGGGTCGGCAGGGGCGCCCGGAAGGCCTGACCACCGTCGTGCGGCACCAGCTCGGCGCGATCGAGGGCGAACTGGATGCGCACACCGCGCTGCGAACCGATCGCGACTAGTCCACCGCCGCTGGCGATGGCCTGGTTCACCGCTGGGTCACCGCTACAATCGAGCAGCATCGCGCCTTGTTCCGGGCTCAGAACGAGGAGGGTGGTGAGTAGCGAATTGCCTTCCTTGCCATAGTAGAGCGCAATCATGCCATGCCGGTCGCGCAGGTCGCGCAGGATGGCCATGACATCGAGGCGATTGGTGATGGTGTAGCGGTCCTCGTCGGTGGCGGAGGCGAGTTCGAATCGGAGCAGGTCTTCGTGCCGCGTTGGCATGGGTGGATTTCCAGTTGTTGTCGCCCATTATTACGGGTGGGCGGGTGTTACGCGGGTGCTGCGGGTTGCGGCGTTTCGCCGCGATCCAGGCGATAGAGCCAGGCCAGCAGTTCCGCCACCGCCAAATATAGCTCCGGAGGGATGTGCGCGTCGAGATCAACCTGCATCAAGAGGCCGACCATGTCGGGCGATTCATGCACGTAAACGCCAGCCTCGCGCGCTTTGGCGATAATCGCTTCGGCAATCAGGCCTTTGCCCTTGGCGAGCACTCGCGGCGCGAAATCGCCACCGTGATAGGCCAGGGCCACCGCGGTCTGGCGGTCGCGCTCAGGCTGCGCCATGGGCCACCCGCAATTCTTCGAGATCGAGCCCCAGCGCGCGCAGGGCATCCCCCAGTTGGTCGAGGGTCGCGCCCATCTCCTGCGCCGCCACGCGGTCTTCGCCGCGCACCCGGACCTGAAGTTTTTTGCCAGCAATTTGCAGCACTGCTTCGACTGGCCCCAGCCGTGGCAATTCTAGCGTGAGCCGGGTCGCGAAGCTGCGCGGCGCGCCCGGTTCGTCGGCGGCTTCGCGATCTTCGCGCAATTCGATCTCGCCGGGCTGTCCCGGCCAGAAATCGCCGCGCCAGGCGAGCACCGGTTGTTCGAGCACTTCGAGCTGTTGCCGTACCAAGGGCAGGGCATCGGGATGGACCGGGGAAGACGCCGCCTTGGCTGCCGCCTCGCCGCCGGGCAGCGATGCTGTCGCACTTTCGACCTCGGTCGGCACGGCCCGGGTCGAGGACAGCGCCTCGTCACCCCCGGCCAAGGCCGCCACCGCCTGGTATTCGCTGGTGGCGCCGGCCCCTGGAGGCGGTGCGCCAGTTTCCGGCACGACCCTACCGGCGATAGCGGGGCTCTGGGCGAGCGTATGCATGGTGGTTTGCGGCGTGCTCGGTGGAGCGAGATTGCGCGCCGCAGCCTCGGCCACCAAGGGACTCAGCCGGCCTTGCGGTTCCGCGCGCAAGGCACTCAGGCTGCGCATTCCGGTCAACCATTCGGCCTGGTGCGCTTCGTAAAACAGGCCGCTCTCGCCCACGGCACGGTGAATCGCCTGGGCGAGTACGCTGGGGTCCTGCGGTGCGTGGCTCAAGAGCGCGCTGGTGCTACTGATGGCCGGTCGCGAACCGGCGGTGGCGCCCTGGGACAGTAGTTCCGCCAAGAGCCGTACCGCGGGGCTGAGGCGGGTGGTAGCCGCAGCTTCCAGTTCGAGCGGCGGTGCTTGCGGGACAAGTGGCTGCTTGGGCGCAACCGCGGCGGTGCCCACTGGGGCCGGCGTCCAGGCCCCATCGACCAGGCGCATGGCGATCTGGTCACCCACGCGTGTTCCGGGCGGCAGGGTCAGGGTCAGGGACTGATTGGCGATGCTGGCACGGAACTGCCCGTCGGCCAGAATGGCCTCCACCCGAGCAATGGCGCGCACGCCGGTGACCGCGCCCTCTTCGGTATTGGCCGCACCGGTTCCTGCCGCGATGTCGAGGCGGCGATCATATAGGGCCAGCAGGGCACGGGTATCGACGCGGATCATGCTTGCTTGGCCCCAGTGGCACGGCGGTCAGCCGGTCATTTCCCGCTCGGGTCATCGACGCGGAAGCGCTCGGCCGGGTAGAGCGATTCGGCGCCGAGCATTTCGCCGCCTTCGCTCTCCTGGGCCTGTTGGTTCCAGTTCGACCACGCCAGCACCGCCGCCCACACCGCGGCGAGGCCCAGGGCGCCGAGAATGGCGGCAAAGCTCATGGGGGTGCCCGCCCCCCGCCCCCTCCCCGAGGGAGGGGGTGAGTGTGGTTCGCGGGCTTTGCCCGCTCCGGTGCTTGGCTTGCGCCGCCTTCGGGCGGCCGGGCGGCGCGGGACCAACCCTCCCCCCGGCCCCCTCCCCGAGGGAGGGGGTGAGTGTGGTTCGCGGGCATTGCCCGCTCCGGTGCTTGGCTTGCGCCGCCTTCGGGCGGCCGGGCGGCGGCGCTCATGGGTTCCCCTCATTGCTGCGCCCGTAGGCGCTTTTGACTTGGTGCGAGAGGTCCACGCCTTGCAGGAGTTCTTGCAAGCGGCGCATCCAGGGTTCGGTGAGGTTGCGGATTTCGGCGTCGTCGGCGAGCACCGTGCGGATCAGCGCGACTTTCCGTTCCAGTACCGGGGGGGGCAACTGGACGCCGCGCTCGGCTTCCATCAACGCATGGGTGAGCGAGCGACAGCTCTCTTCGAGATCGATCAAGTGATCCCAGTCGGCGCGCTTGGCCGCGGCCACCATCTGGCCGGTGACGTCCTTGATGCGCTCGTACTGATCGAGTATCGGGTGTTGGTTCATGGGTGGCAGGGGCAGGGCGCGGACGGCGTGAGCGGCGAGGGACGAATGCATCATGCCGGCACTTCCGTCCCGGCGGTGGCCGGGATGTTGCCGATGGTTTCCCAAGCGGCGCGCAGTTCGGCCAGAAGCCCGCGCACCTCTTCCAGCATCGCCGGGTTGTTGCGCAGATTGGCCAGCAGCAGTTGGTGGCTCATGTATTCGTACAGAGAGTAGAGATTGGCGGCGGTTTCACCGCCCACGGACACGTCCAGGCTCGCCTTGAGACCGTCATCGATGATGGCGATGGCTTTGGAGATCGATGCGCCCTTGCCGGCCACATCGCCGGCCCGCATCTGCAACCGTGCGTTGGCCAGGGCGGCCAGCGCGCCGTCGAACAGCATCAGAATGAGTCGGTGCGGGGAGGCGTCGAACACCCCGGTTTCCGTGCCGACCTTGGCGTAGGCGGCGACCCCTCTTTGTTGCGTGCGGAACATACCTGGACCCTCAATAGCTAGGAACCCGCGCCGGGCAGGTTGGCCAACTGCTGGGTGAGATAGGAACTGGTCTGGTTCATTCGGCCGATCATCTGATCAAGCGCGGTGAATTGCGCGCGATAGCGGCGCTCGATGCCGATCATGCGGTCGCTGAACGCGGCCTGCTGCTTCTGGTTGAGCTTGATGCGGGCATTCAGCCCTTCGGTACGGCTGGCAAGTGGCCCTTGAGTGGTCAGGAAGTCGGCGGCGAGCTTGCCCAATTGCACCGCGTAGCCCTGGTTGGCGGTCACGGTGCCGCGCGCCCCGGTACTGCCGCCGAGCACTTGCACGCGCAGCCCCTCGACGCTGGTTCCGCTCGGACCGGTCAGGTATTGCCCCGAGCCCGTGGCGGTGAAGCCGTTGATGCTGCCCGCCACATCGACTCCGGCGGTGCCACTGGTGCCGCCGCCGAACAGGCTCGTCGCCGCGGTACCGCCGCCGCCGGAGAGCGCGACGCTGGAGGTCGAGCCGTACCGATTTGAAGTGATCGTCAACACGCCGGCGGCCTGGCTCACCGTCACCGCCGAGCCGGTGTTGGTCAGGGCGCCGTTCAATTTGGTCTGCACCTCGGCGGCCAGGGCATCGGCCGAGGCATACACGCCCGCGGCCAGGCTCACGTTGGTCTCGTTACCGTCGATGTTGAGCGCCAGTTGATCGTTCACGCCGGCGGTGATGGTCAGCCCCGCCGCGGCATCGCCCACGCGGTTGCCGCGGGTGGCGATTTGCGTGATGTTGAGGGCGTAGTTGCCGGCTTGGGTGTTCGAGGTGCTGGCCTCGAACTTCACCAGGCCGTCGGTCACACTGCCGGTGGCGGCGAATAGACCGGCAAGGTTGCCAGCGTTGTTGGTGATGGCGTTGTTGAGTTTGGTACTGTCGAGCTTCAGCGAACCGTCGGTCTGGAAATTCACGCCCACCTGGGTGAGGCTGTTGAGGCTGCCGGAAGCCGTGCCCAGTACGTTCCCCACCACGCGGCGCAGGGAGATCTGCATCGAACGCAGGGTCGCGTCGCCATTGAGGAGGCCACTTTGCTTGGTGGCGGCGTCGTACTTGGTCAAGTCGGTCAGGGTCTTGTTGAGCGTGTTGTAGGCGTCGACCATTTCCTTGACCGCCGCGCTCACCGCACTGGTGTCGCGACTGACCGCCAGGCTGACCGCCGTGCTGGGGCTCTCCTTGAGCAAGTTCAGGGTGATGCCCTCGATGGCGTCGGTGATCGTGTTGCTGGTCTTTTCGATGTCGATGCCATTGACCTTGATTTTGGCGTTCTGCGCCGCTTGGTTCTCGGTGAGGTTTTTGCCAGCGCCGGCGGTGGCGGTGGGGTCGTAGGCGAGTTGCGACAGGCCGGAGAGATTGGTGTGGGTGCCGTCGCCGTCGGTGACGGTGATCTTCAGTCCGTTGGCGGCGCCGCTGTCATCACTGGTGAGGGCCAGGCGGTTGCCCGTGCCGTCATTGACGCTGGTGGCGGTGACGCCGATCTGGGCGGTGTTGATGGCGTCGCGGATGCCGCCGAGGGAGTTGTTCGAGCCATCGATGCTCACCGATTGCGCCGCCTTGGCGCCGTTGAGCGTGAAGGTGTTGCCGCCGGAATCGTAGGTGCCGAACTGGATGCTCAGGGTGCCGGTGCCCACCATGTCGGTGGTGTTGGTGAATGCCGAACTCGATACGCTCTGGTTGGCCGCCAGTTGCGTGACCTTGATCGCATAATTGCCCGGCACCGCCGAATTGGTGCCGCTGGCGGTGAATACCGTGGCGTCGCCAGATTTCACGCTCAGGGCACGAAAACGCGCCGCATTGCCGACCGCCTGCATGGCCGACTGAAACGTCGCCACGGCACCCTTGACGTTGCCGTAGGCGGACAACTGCGCTTGCAGTCCCGCCTCCTTGCGCATGATGGTCTGGAGCGGCTGACGCTCCAGCGCCATCAACTGCGTCACGATGCTGTTGACGTCGAGATTGGAACCGACACCTGGGCTGGAGAGGCTCGCCATGGTAGGAGTCCTGGGAGATCGCCTGCTCGGGTCAAGCCTCGGTCCGGATGGCGAATCCCGAACCGGACGCCAAGGCACGATCCAGAGCGCGGGTGATGGCCAGCATCTCCTCGCCGGGGATTTGGCGGATCACCTCGCCGGATTCGGAATCGACCAATTTGATGATCATCTTCTTGGTGTCGTTGTCCATGCTGTATTGCAAGTTCAGGGACTGCTCCCGAAAATGACGATTCGCTTCCTCTACCGCCACCCGCAAGCGGGCGTCCTCGGTGGCCGCCGGGCGCTCCGGTTCCCGGGTCTCGGGAGGGGGCGCGCTACTCTGAGGCCGCGCGGCGCCGGACTCGGCCACCACCGCAGGTGGCGGGGCGCCGGGCTGCACGCCACGATCCCTGGAGCTTAAAGCCGGGAGCATGGAGCCGATGGGGAAAACAGACATGATTTCGCCCTCCTTTTAGCGGCGCACGCGGGGAGTGCGTTTCGGCACCCCCCGCGCAGTACTTACGCCGCCAGGCTGGTCCTTAGCGAAGCAGCGCCAGAACGCCCTGCGGCACAGCGTTGGCTTGCGCGAGCATCGCCACGCCGGCCTGCTGCAGGATTTGGGCCCGGGTCAGCGAGGCGGTTTCCGCCGCGAAGTCCGCGTCCTGAATCCGGCTGCGAGCAGCCGAGAGGTTTTCCGAAGTCGTCTGCAGGTTGGCGATCGCCGAGCTGAAGCGGTTCTGGTACGCACCCAGATCGCCACGCGAAGTGTTGACCTGGCTCAGAGCCGCATCCAGAGCGCCGATGGCCGCTTGCGCGCCCGAGGCGGTGGAGATATCCAAAGCCGCGACGGAAAGGAAGGAGCTGTTGTTCACTCCAGCCGAGGCGAAGACATCGGCATTGGCGAGCGCGGTGGCGATCGGACCCTTGGTGCTGGAGAGCGAAATCGTTCCGGTTACAACCGCGTTGGCGGTCGCCGCGGCGCCGTCGGTCAGGGTCGAGCCGCCGAAGACTACGGTGTCGCCCCCGCCGCCAGCAGTGTTGTTGAAGGTGTCGATACCGATGTTGCGACCGTCGGTGGTGCTCAGGGTGATCGAAGCCTTGCTGCCGGTGCTCGAAAACGCCGCGGTGATGCCGGTGGTTCCTTGCACGCCGTTGATCGCCGAGACCAGGTTGGACAGATCGTTCTGGTCGGTGATCGAGACCGAGATCGCCGCCGCGTTGGTGGCCGAAGTGTCGCCGCCGAAGAGCGTGAACGAGACCGTGCCGGCCGCGCTGAGGCTGGCCAGGGTGGTGCTGTTGGTCGCCGTCGCGGTGACGCCGATGCCCGAGCCCGCGGTGTTGATCGCCGTGGCGATGGTGGCCGCGGTCGAGTTGGCCGCATACGAAATGGCGCTGGTGGTGCCGGCGCTGGTGGTGAGCGTGAGGTTCGTTTCCGCGCCGATGGCGTTGCCGGTCGAGGCAGCCGTGGCGGACACCACGGTGTTTCCGGTTACCGTGCCGTCGGCCACCAGCACATGGCTGCCCAGGGCCGAAGAGCGAGAGTCGGCGATCGACGAAACGGCGATGGTCTGGTTGGCGTTGGCGCCCACTTGGAAGTTCTGCGCCGTGAACGTGCCGTCCAGAAGATTCAAGCCGTTGAACTGGGTTTGGCCGGCGACGCGGGTGATTTCAGAAATCAACTGCGAGGCTTCCGCTTGGAGGGCGGCGCGGTCGGTCGAGCTGTTGGTGGCGTTGGCGGATTGCAGGGCCAGTTCGCGCATGCGCTGCAGGTTGTTGCCGATTTCACCCAGTGCGCCCTCGGCTGTCTGCGACAGCGAAATGCCGTCGTTGGCGTTGCGCGCGGCCTGGTTGAGACCGCGAACCTGGGCGGTCATGCGCTCGGAAATCGCCAGACCGGCGGCGTCGTCCTTGGCGCTGTTGATACGCAGGCCTGAAGAGAGGCGCTGCAGTGAAACGCTCAGAACGTTCTGCGAAGTATTGAGGTTGCGTTGCGCGTTCAGGGCGGACACATTGGTGTTGATGACTTGAGGCATGTCTATCTCCTAGTAATTTCGGAATACCAGGCGGTTCCGCTTCCCGACCTTCACCGTTCGGTGGCGTGTACTGCCATGACCCAAATTACGGAAGCCCCTGTGGAAACTTTAGACACGCCGACGAACGGTGGGGAGAAGTCAAGCGGGAACAGGCGGGGAAACTGCCCGCATTTCCGGGAACGGCTTTGGGAGATCGGGGTGCGGCCAGAGGGCCGCGGGGCGGCGCCCCGGAACGAGGCGCGAGGGCCGGTCAACCCGGCCGGGTCGCCAAGTGGCGGCCCGATATCCTGGTTTACGGCCAGACGCGGGCAGACTTGAACCTGGAGCGCATGGTTGGGCGCGACCCGGATGTGCGAACGCCGGGCGGTGCCGACCCAACCGCCGCCGGGCGTGCGCGCCCGCAGCCTCAGGCGCCGCCGCGGCGGGCGGGCCGGGCGCCGCCCATCAGGCGGGCAAGCACTGCCTGGGCCATCTCCGGCATGGGCACGATTTCGTGTACGGCGCCGCAGGCGATGGCTTCCCGCGGCATGCCGAAGACCACGCAGCTGGCTTCGTCCTGGGCGAAGTTGTAGGCGCCGGCCTGGCGCAGGGCCAGCATGCCGGCGGCGCCATCCTTGCCCATGCCGGTGAGAATGACGCCCAGGGCCTGACCGCCGCCCACTTCGGCGGCGGAATTGAACAACACATCCACTGAAGGCCGATGGCGATTCACCGGCGGTGCCCCGGAGAGCGCCAGGCGATAGGTGCCGCCTTCTTTTACCAGCAAAAGGTGCGAATGGCCCGGCGCGATGTAAGCATGGCCCGCCAGGGCCGGTTCGCCATGTACTGCCTCGCTGACCGCGAGCGCGCTGGCGGCATTGAGGCGGGCGGCAAAGGCCTTGGTGAAAGTCTCGGGCATGTGCTGGGTGACCAGCACCGGTGGCGTATTGGCGGGCAGACGCGCGAGCAGTTCGCGAATCGCCTCGGTGCCGCCGGTGGAGGCGCCCACTACGATCACCCGATAGCTTGAAGCCAGGCTGACACTGCCGGCGACCGGCCTGGCCGCGGGTGCCGGTGGTGCGGCGCGGGGGGCGATGCGGGCGTGGGCGGCCGCGCGCAGCTTCTCCCGCAACTGCTCGGCGTAGTCGCGCAAGCCTTGGATGGAGCCGCCCTTGGGTTTGGCGACGAAATCGACCGCACCCAGTTCAAGCGCCTTGAGGGTGGTCTCGGACCCACGCTCGGTAAAGGCCGAGACCATTACCACCGGCATGGGGTGGGCGCGCATCAGCCGGTCGAGGAATTCGAGACCGCTCACGCCCGGCATTTCCACGTCCAGGGTCAGCACATCCGGGTTGAGGGTGCGCACCAGTTCGCGCGCCGCGGTGGCGCCGCTGGCGCTGCCGACTACTTGCATGTCCGGCGCGCCGTTGATGATTTCCGCCAGCACGGTGCGGATCAGCGCGGAGTCATCGACGATGAGTACGCGGATGCTCATCGTTCCGTCCTTTCCCTGGGCCACGCCCCACGGAAGGGGCTGAGAGTGGCTCGCCGCTGGCGCGGCTGCGGTGTGGTGGCTGGGGCGCTCACTTCAGCTCATCTTGCTGGAGTGTACCTGGCACCCGCGTTGTGGGCGCGGGGCTGGCGCGAACCGTCGCCGGCGAAGCATCGCCCGGCTCCCCCGCCGGTGCGCGTGCGCGCGCTCGCAGCGGCGCCGCGGGCTCGGCGGCGCCGAACAGTTCGCTGCCGCCTTCGACGGGCTCCTTGCCCAGGCGCTTCTGATAACGAAATTCGCGCTGCGCCAGGCCGCCGCCTTGGGCGTCCCGCAGCTTTCTGACCAGCACTTTGCCAGTGGCCGGGAAGAAGTAGATCTTGCGCGGGAAGACATCGAGCAGGTCCTGGGCATCCACCGGTATGCCTTCGGTCGCCAGGTAGTTCAGCGCGAACTGGGCGTTGCGTTCGCCGATCGCTTGCCGCGCCGCGCCCGCCAGCACCTGGGCGCCGCCGAACACCTTGGCGTGCAGGTGCTGGCGTCGGGCGCCGAGTTTTTGCAGGTGATTGATCAAGAGTTCCATCGCGTAGGCGCCATAGCGCGCCGCGCCGCTCAGGGGGCCACCATCGTCCTCGGCCGCTTCGGGCAGCATGAAGTGGTTGATGCCGCCGATGCCCTTGACCACGTCGCGCAGGCACACCGAAACGCAGGAACCCAGCACCGTCACCAGCACCATCGGCCGGGTGGCGACGTAATACTCCCCGGGCATGACCTTGACCGCGGGCAGGCCGAAGTTCTGATCGAAGTAGCGGCTGCTCGCCAGTTCTTCCAGCGCGGTCTCGCCCATCATGCCCGGCCCGATCCGCCCGGAACTCCGGGCGCCAGTTCGTACACCGTCTTGCCGCGCAAGTGAAACAGATCGCTGGCGTGGAAGAGGCTTTCCGAATGCCCGATGAACAGCAGCCCGTCGCTGCGCAAGAGTGGGGCGAAGCGGTGCAGTACGCGATACTGGGTGTCCTTGTCGAAGTAGATCAGCACATTGCGGCAAAAGATCGCATCGAGCGGCGCGCGCAGCGGCCAACTCGCCGCGAGCAGATTGAGCGGGCGGAAATCCACCAGCGCCTTGAGTTCCTCGCGCACCCGCGCGAAGCCGCTATTGTTCTGCGTCCCGCGCAGGAAGAAGCGGCGCAGGCGCTCGGCGTTGAGATTGGTCAGCCCATCCTCGCGATACACGCCCTCGCGCGCCGTCGCCAGCACATTGGTGTCGATGTCTGTGGCGAGCACCTTGACCGGGGCGTCGAAGCCGCCGAAGTGCTCCACCAGCGCCATGGCGATGCTGTAGGGCTCCTCGCCGGTGGAGCAGGCCGCCGACCAGATCACCAGCGGCCGGCGCCCGTTCTTGGCGACTTGTTCGACCAGCATGGGAAAGTGGTGCGCTTCGCGGAAGAACGAAGTGAGATTGGTGGTGAGTGCGTTGACGAAGGCTTGCCACTCCACCGAATGCGGGTGGCGTTCCAATTGATCGAGATACTGCTCGAAACTCACCTGCCCCAGCGCGCGCAGGCGCCGCGCCAGGCGGCTGTAGACCATTTCCTGCTTCGCTTCGGTGAGCGAGATTCCGGCATGCAGGTGGATCAGTGATTTCACGCGCGCGAAGTCCCGCGCCGAAAAGACGAACTCGCGAGGTTCGTGACGGGGCAGCGGGGCGGGAACGAGTCCGGGGGGCGTGATCGGCATGGCAAGCGGTGCGTTTGAGGGAGGCTCAGGGCTGATTAAGCAGGCACCGCACCTGGGGAACACGCGAACCGGTCGCGCACGCGGATGCTGCCCACCGCCTCGTACAGGGTTTGCGCCTGGGTACTCAACTCTTCGGCGGAAGCGGCGGCTTGTTCGACCAGGGCGGCGTTTTGCTGGGTGCTCTGGTCCATCTGCACGATGGCCTGATTGATCTGCTCGATGCCCGAGTACTGTTCACTCGAGGCGGCGGAGATT
>JACPUX010000075.1 GCA_016192065.1 Betaproteobacteria bacterium | reverse complement strand
GGCCGCCACCATCGTCACCAGCAACTTGGACTTCCCCGAGTGGGATCAGGCCTTCCCCGCCAACCGCTTGCTCGCCGCCGCCACCCTCGATCGGCTTCGCCACAATGCCTATTGCCTCACCCTCGAAGGGGCTTCCTACCGGGCCCCGAAACAGGCCCCCCCGCCCCCTAAATCAGGGGGTGCAAAACAGGTAAAATCCACCCATTCTTAACCACCGAAAAAGTGCCCGTTTCTACCCTTCCCACTGGCTCCTATATGCCGGACATCGGTGGCTCTATTATGGCGGTCAATGACACCCGAAGAGTGCTTTCGCATCGGTCAATCCATTTCGGTAGCCTCCTGGGGTCAAAAGGGGCGTGCGCCAAGGGGCCAAAGGGATCGGATATTTTCCTAAACCTGAGAGGCGTTCCGTGAAGCAACCCATATGGACCAAACGCCCGGCAAGACTCATTACCTGCCCCTTCCCAGCCGTTTGGCCGACTATTCGCCAATCGTGTCAAGCGGAAGAAGTAACTGCCCTCGCGCTGCGGATGCAAATTCTGCGGCGCTCTCAAAGCGCAGCTTGCTTTCCGAAGCATAGTCATTTCTAATCTCTATTCCTGTCCATTTTCGCTTAAGACGCTCTGCTACAAATCCCGTAGTGTTGCTGCCGGCAAACGGGTCAAGTACAGAGTCTCCCGGTTTGGTCAAAAATTCAATAAAAAATCGCGGTATCTCAGCTGGAAAACGCGCTGGGTGCACTTTGCTCCCAAGTTCCTTGCTGTGCCTGATATAGGAGCTATTAGATTCATTGTTGCCGCACTGGATGAGATTGGAAGGAATTGAACCACCTTTGTCACTGGCGAAACTGCCATTTATTACGTGACCACTGGGCCGGACGGTCTCTTTAACCCCTCTTTTGATCAATCGCTTCATGTCCTGGCTATATGGCTGCAAGACATTCCTGTTGTCGGCGTTAGCCATCGGGTCTTTAACAAGCCAGAAGATATACTCGACGCTATCCTTGACCCGTATTCTTCTGACATTGACCCACTCTGCGGGGGCAGGCATCTTTGCCGGATTGAACCAGAAGAACTCCTGAGCCAAATTGAAGCCGACCTGATCGACCAGTGCCAACAGCGTCCGGTAGTGATACAAGCTGCGGACCGGAGACCCCGGTTGCCATGCGCCACCGAGATTCAAGACAAAAGAGCCGCTTGGTCTGATGATGCGCTTTATTTCAGCGGCAAAGGGCACAAGCCAAGCAACGTAATCTTGCTGGTTGGCGTTGCCGTACTCTTTCTTGAAATGCAGCGCGTACGGTGGACTCGTTACGACCAAATCCACCGAGTCAGGGGGCAGGTGCCGCATAAACTCCAGACTATCAGCGCAAAAAAGCGCGCCGAACTCCGTCTTGTATACCGGATCAGGTTTCATATGCGTCAATCACGTCTTGAAATCGCGAAAACCAGCGCGGGTTCGTCTCTTCGCTTTCGGGTATAGGATGCATGACTTGGAGTTTGTTTGAATGGTTGCGGTGCGCCGGAAGTTCGCGCACTAGGGCGTATCGGAATTGACTCCAATCATTCGTGAGGCGGCCGACGCAGACGGCGATAACGTCAAAATGATTTCGCTCATAGTAGCGGCTGCTTGGATCAGCTTTGGCTGCACGGGTTTTTTGCAATTCAACTTTCGGCTTTCGGCCATTGCGTATGGTCTTGACCTCTACCCTAATGGCCTTGCCAGAAAGGGCAATGACTGTGAAGTCATGCATTCCGTCGACATCGTGGCCCTCGTAGCTATTGAGCCATCCTTCTTTACTGGCAATACGTAGCTTCCGCTCGAAATGAACCTCGGCAACGGCACCCTCGAGCGCAACCTTGAGACGAAACCGTTTATCGATAGCGTCAAGCAACTCTTGAGCAGTCAGGCCGTATTTCAGTTCCAGTGCGTGGGGCATACGCTCGTCTCTTGGCAATATGTCGAATGGAAGATATCCGCTATTGTAGCTGCGGACTTGCTTGAGGGCCACGGTGCGGCTTGGCCATTGAAGCAGAGGCCAAAGCGGGCCAAAGGGGCCTACCGTCGAAGAATGCGAGGAGGCAAGTCGTTTAGGCGAAGCGTCTTTGCAGCCTTCGTCGCAAGAACCATTTTTATTCTTTGTTCTTTGGGCCGGGCATACGCGGCACAAAACGCGAGGTGCCAAATGGGCTAGGGTCGATATTTGCCTGGCGGGTTCGCGGAATTGTCAAGCCTGCAGCCGTTAGTGCTCTTCAGGTAAACTGTCGCCACCAAAAACCGGATTGCCACCGAACAAGGGCCAGGGATGTTCGAGAAGCTAAAGAAAAAGGGATTCCAGATTCTCGCTCTGCACCATGCCGAGGCCAGGCATTCGCGCCCTAAACCTTCGGTCGAAGCCCTCGGGGCCATCAAGCGCAGTGCCATTGGTCCAGGCTCGCATCTCTGCGCCGCGTCGCTTCCTTTCACTGCGCTAAGCGGAGCAGGTGCTACACCACCTTTATTAGTGGCTTGATCATTGCCACTTGGGACCGCAGAGCCTTCTCTGCCAGCCACAGGTCATGGTTCGCCTGCATGTGCAGCCAGGATTCGGCGCTGCCGCCCAGGGCCTTGGCAAGGCGCAGGGCCATGTCGGCACTGATGCCGGCCTTGCCGTTCAGCACGCGAGAGAGCGCCGCGCGGGTGACACCGATGCGCTTGGCGAAGTCAGTTACGGTAACGCCCGCGTCAGTAAAAACCCCGTCCCTCAGCACTTCGCCAGGGTGGGGTGGGTGGTACATGCGCGTCATGTTTGTTGCTCCTCAGTGGTAGTCCTGGTAATCGACCAGGATGGCGTCGCCATGCTCGAAGGTGAAGGTCATCCGCCAATTGCCGTTGATCCACACCGACCAATGCCCCGCCAGTTGATGTGACAGCCGGTGCAACCGCCCTCAGTGCGCCGAGGGTCGCGCCAGCAGTACGAGCATTCCGCCGATTGGTTGGCGCTGGTCGTGGCGCAGCACGCTGCGCTTTAGCGCCCGAATCTCGAAGCCGGTCGCCGCTGCCAGGTCGCGCAGGTAGCGTTCGCTGTGCGCGTAGCGTGAACTGGCGCGCAGTTCGTATGCCGTGCCGGCGCTGGCTTCCTCCACCGAGAAGACGAACAAGCCTTGCGGCGCGAGCACCCGCTCGACCCCGTCGAACACCGGCCGCAAGTCGCCGATGTAGACGAAAACGTCGGCCGCGGCCACGAGGTCGTGGCGCAGTGGCGTGGATTGCAGGTGTTCGACGATGTCGCCATGCACGAGGTGGCGATAGCAGCCCAGCGCCTGTGCCTTGTGCAGCATCAGCGGCGACAGATCGATGCCGTCGATCGCTTGGCAGTGCGACGCCAACAGCGGCCCCAGCAGGCCGGTGCCGCAGCCCAGATCCAGTGCGCTAAGCCAGCGCGGCGTGGCGGTTGACGTGGCTTGCGCTGGCGCGGCGGGCGAGCCGGCGTCGTCGCCGCCGACACCCAGCAACTGCGCCAGCAGCCAAGGCGTGCGATAGCCCAGTGTGCCCACCAAGTGCTCGTCGAAGCCCTCGGCGTAGCTGTCGAACAGCGCTTGCACATAATGCCGCGGCGCGGCGGCTGGCAGGTCGGCCGTGCTGGCGCCGCCGTCGGCAACGCCGCTTGAGCGGCGCAGCGCCGCCTCGACCGAGGCCAGGAAGTAGCGGCTGAGCTCCTCGTCCGCGCCATGCGCCAGCGCGCGCCGGCAGCAATCGGCCGCCTCGGCCAGGCGCCCCATGTCCTTCAGCAGGCCGCCTCGCTGCAGCCAAGCTGGGCCGTGCGTGGCGTCCAGCGACAGCAGCCGTTCGTAGGCCGCGAGCGCGTCGGCCGGCCGCTCCAGTTGCTGCAAGAGTTGGCCGCGGTGAAACCAGGCCGCCACGTCCTCGGGCTGCGCCTCGAGCGCCTGCTCGACAGCCGCCAGCGCCTCCGCCGGGCGGCCCAGGCGCTGGCGCACCAGCGCCAGATTGGCCAAGGTGGAGGCGCGGCCCGGCAGGTGTCGCAGAGACTCCAGGAACAGCGCTTCGGCGCGCGGCAAATCCTCCGCCTCGAAGGCCTGCACCCCTTGCGCGAACGCGGTGCGCGCGGCTTCGAAGGGCGTTTGCGATAGCTCCATCGGGCCGCCGGGCGCGGCAGGGGGTGCGGGGGTGGGTAGGCTCATCGGCGGCGACTGTAGCAGGTGGAGGGGGTGGTGAGGGTGCGCCAGCGTGATCGAGGCGAATCGAGCGGGCGATGCGCTGCGGAGCGGTCCAATCACGGGGTGAGCGCCGAAGACAACCCAAACGCTTTCGTCCTCATACTCTTTCCAATTGCCCAAAGCGGCCAACCGCCGTTGCTAGGTTCAAGGATTCAGCAGCACCGCCGCCGCTCCGATCGGCGGCTCGGTCCCGGCGGTAATGGCCAGGTACATCACCTGCAAGCCGAGACTGCCGGTCGGTGTCAGGAAGTGGTAATCGTCGATATAGCCCTCCGCGGTGTCATTGAGCACCTCGCCGTTCGGCCACAGGAAGGTGATGCCGCGCGCCGCCGACTGCGCCTCCCAGTCTTCGAAATCGACGCGGTCGGCTTGCCCGGTGGACGCACCATCCGCGTAAAGCAGCTTCTTCGGCCCGAGAAACGGCATCCGTGATCCCGCAATGCGGCCGGTGCTGACAGAAGGGTCGCCATAGTAGAGCTTGTAGCGCACGCCGCCCAGATGCATCGGAAAAGCCGCCTGCGCGCTGGTGAACAGCTTGGGACAGCCGTCCTCGGCCCGATACTGCACGTTCCAGTTGCTGCCATCCCAGACCGCGTAGCCGTGGTTCATGTTGTGGCTGGAGCAACCCGGCACGCTGTCGGTGGTAAACACCATGAAGCTACCGGCGGCGCCATCCCAGCGCCAGTTGTCCAGCGTTGCCCAGGCCACCTTGTGCTGGCGCGCATTGCGAATGCCGGGGCTGGGTCGTGTGGCATCGCCTTCGACACCGATGACTACGGTGGGCGCACAGCCGCCCCCGCTGCCATAGTCAGCGGCGGTCGAGCAGGTGGTGGCGCCGCCGCTGTTGAAATCGCGCCCGTGATGGCCATCGTGACTATCGAGGCTCAGGATGCGCGTCTTGCCATCCGCGCCGTCGGCTTCGAAGAACAGCCGGACCGCGCCCCCGAGTGCTTCCGACAGCGG
Source organism: Betaproteobacteria bacterium (assembly GCA_016192065.1). GTDB lineage: Bacteria > Pseudomonadota > Gammaproteobacteria > Burkholderiales > Casimicrobiaceae > JACPUX01. The sequence goes on along the minus strand of JACPUX010000075.1, from coordinate 22,332 downwards.
CACGCCTTGCCCGGTCGCCACCTGCTTGACGAGCGCGCTCGCCGTCGAGGGCGAAATCAGCCCGGTGCTGCCGGCCAGGCTGGTGAATTGGAGGTAGCTCGACGGATCGGCGGCGGAAGTCTCCATAGCGGTCACCGCAACCGACAACGAGGGCCGCCCTCCGGCCGTCATCATCGGCCCGTAATAGAGTTGCAGGCGGTTGGCCATGCCATCACCGGCTTGCGGGCCGAAGCGGGTGGCACTGATGCGGGCGTTGCCATCGCTGACGATGCGGCTGAGTCCGGCCACGCTGTTGCCGCTGCCTTGCAGCTGCCAAATTTCGGCCGCCGTGCTTCCGCTGGCGGTCGCCTGGGTAGCGCTGTAGCATTGGGCGCCACCGCTGGTGCACGCGAGCAGGCTGGCAGTGTAGGGCGTGTCGGACTTGAGGTCGGTCAGCATGACCTCAGTGGCCGTGGTGCGCAGCACGGTTTGCGCGCCGCAGATGCCATCGGTCAGCGTCAGGCGATACTCGCTGACCGCCAAGACCGCAGGCGCCTGCCAGCCGGCCAGGAGGCGCGTCGAAGAAGCGTAAGCCGCAGCCGGCCCCGTAGTGCTAGCCGGAACACCTTGCAGGGAGAATCGGGTGTCCCAGTCGATGACGGCATGTTCCTCCGGCGCACAAAAGGTCACGCCAGTTGCACCATAGCCCTCGGCAATCCAACCAGCCGACAACATCTGGTTGCGGACGCTGCTGCTGGTGGTATAGCGGTGGTTCGGCGCACCGCCTTGGTTGTTGTTGTATAGCCTGTGGACCGGGATGCTGCCGCTCGGGCAGGCGCCGGCACTGTCCGGCATCGGCACATGGAAGGCATGGCCCTCGAACTGCCAGTCGAGGTTGGTGCGCAGCGCAGCGCACTCCTCCGCAAACGGGGTGTAGAAGTGCGTGCTCTTCTGCGCCAAGCGGGCGCTGTAGAAACGACAGACGGCATAGAGGCCGCTGGCGCTTGCCGGATAAACCTTGAAGCTCAGGCCGGTGCGGCGCCAGTCTCCCGCTGCGCCGCCGTCGACGAACGCTGCCTCGTCGGCGAAGGCGGTGATGAAGTAATGGCCCAAACCGGCGTGGAAGTACTCGATGGCGTCGGCGGTGCCACCATTTGCCTGGGCATGGCCATCCACCGCAGCGCATGAAAGTAATGCGGCGAGCAGGGGGCCTGCGACGTGCCGCACCCTCTGCGGCAATCTTGCAATGAAGGCTTGGGGGAACAACATGATTGTTTGCCCTTGATCGATGGTCGTGGCGACAGGCGGTACCAAGCCGATGTCGCCAAACCAACCCGGATCGTCCGTCGCAACGCGCTGATACGAACGTACGCGACCGCTGCGGCCCCTTGGCGTGCCACGGCTCAAGCCGGCGCGCGCCAGGGTGGCGTCGAGCAGCCGACGGCTCAGAAACCGATGCGACCGACGAAAGTATCTTCTCGGCTGTCTGCCCCTGTCAATTGCCGATTCCGGGCCAGCAAGTCCCCGGTCTGAGCAGAAGTGAGCAAAGAGCAAAAGTGGCCAGGCCAGCATTCGCGCCGCGCCGCCACTTTTCGCTGCTCTGGTATCGCGGCGCCTACGCTCGTCAACTTGCATCCTCCTGGCGCAGGGCCCCTGTCTATACCGGCGCAATTCGAGCCCGGACCATTTGAATTAGTGAAAAGCCCATGATGTATTGCGCAAACAGCACCGCCCCCGTGTCAAATATTCCCACTCCCAATTGCAGATTCTGCCCTACCACCCCCGCCCCGTTGGCGTAGCATTTCCTCTCGAAGCCTGGCGGCCACCTTTCGGTAGGCTCGCCAAATAGCGCTGAACGCTTTTCCAGCCGTTCACCAACAAGGGAGGTTTGCCATGGCCTGTCGCGAAGTCACTACATGGATCACCGAAAACGTCCTCGTTCCGGTCGAGCGCTTTTTCACCGAAGCGCGCGAAGCCTGCGAAACGGCGCGTCGCTGGGTGGAGGAGGAGGTCCAGCAGCCCATCGAGAGTTGGATCAGTCAAACCGAGAGGCGCTGTCGCGAGCAAGATTGCAATTGGTGGTGCCTGTGCTGCAACAAGTGGTTCTGCTGGCTGGTGACGATTGTGGTGCGGATCGTGACTTGGGTGGTGGTCACCATCGCCAAATGGGTTGTTTACTTGGTTTGCAAAATCGTGGTGACGGTGGTGGGCATCGTGGTCGAGCTGGTGCTCAAGGTGATCACGCGGCTGGTGAGTTTTTTCGTTTGCATTTTCACCGACCCGGTCAAAGCCTTCAGCGCGCTTTGGGATTTGTTCAACGACATCGTGGACGCCGTCGATGATGTCTTGGGCCTCGTGGTTTCGCTCCTGGACGACGTCAAGGAGATTATCAACGACGTCAAAGGGCTGGTGGACGGCATCGGTCGTTCCTTCTGCATTTGCGGCGAGGTGGCCTGCGCCATTTTCACGGCCATCTTTGGCGCCATCAGCGGCGTGCTCTCGTGGGCCAGTGATATCGTTGATTGGGTGCAGGATACGGTGCAAGGCGTTCGCGATTTGGTGGGCGGCATCCTTAGCCTTGATTGGTGCCGAATTCAGCGCGCGCTGGGTATCTTCAACGTGCTGCGCGTCATCGGCAGCGTGACGCGGATCATCGGCACGATTTTTTATGCCGGTCCGAAGGCGTTGATCGACATGGACAGCATTCAGGCGCGGATCGACGCCAGCCTCAACGCCGCCTTCAGTGGCGACCCGGCCCGCTTGGCGCGCTCGCGCGATCAGGCCAATCTCGGCGGCTCGCCGGTGGGCCTGCCGTGCCGGTTAGACCCGCGGCGTTTAGCGATTGTCTCTTCGGAGTTCCTTCGGGGGCTTGCCACCTCGGGCGTTCTCGATCTGTACGCGATTGCCGGCCGCTTTACCGCTTGCGAAGGTAAATTCGTCTATACGCAGTTTGACGGCGAGGTGGTCTACACCGGCACGGCCACCACGGTAAGCAAAACCGACATCGATGACTTCTTGGCGCTGGGCGCCGCCGCCGTGCCCTCGTTCACCGTTTACCCGATCAAGCAGGCGGTGTTTCGGCGCCATCTCGAAACGGCAAGCCGCAAGGGCCTACAAATCGGCTTGCGCTTCAATTGGCAGCGGCCGGTTGATTTGGCGGTGGCCGAGGCGCGATTCGTGCCGCTTGCTTCCGATGATGGCGCGCTGGGTGACGCCGTGCAGAAAGACCTGTTCCGGCTGATGGGCCGGCCCGACACCGCCGAGCCCTTGGAAGTGATCCCGGTCATTGCTGTGTTCGGCTACGTCGACCCGACTGTGCATGGCCTCACCTCCTGGTTCCGGCCGGCTTCCAACGCCACCAGTCCAACCGGCACGACCTTTCGCAGTCGTTTTCCAGAGGTGGTTTTTCAGTACGTGGCCATACACGAAATCGGCCACTACCTCGGCCTCAACCACGACCCCCACACCAGCGCCGGCGAAATCATGTGGAAGCCCAGCCAACCCACCGACTGGGGCGCGAGTGTCGTCAACTACCTCCTGACCACCGGGGAGGCAAACTTCACCCTCGATGATATCGACGTGGTGTGGAATTGGATCACCACCAACACCGCGGTGCGCGACCGCTTCCTACCATGAATTCGCCCGCGAACCATCGGCGCAGGCTGCCGCCGGTGTATGAACTCACCGGGCCGGAAACGCTTGCACGCCTTCGCAGCGCGCCGATGAAGCAGTGCATCCGTTCGATTGCCGTGGTCGACTCGCGCTTACCCGACGACCAAGCCCGCGCACTCGAACGCCAGCTCAACCGCTGGTACTTTGCCTGCGGCTGCGAGCAAGGTTCCCTCGCGGTGTTGCTCACGCTGCTCACCAGCGTCGCGGGCGGACTGAGGGCGGGCTTCGATGGCGCCTTGGCCTGGTGGTGCATCGTCGGCTACGTGATGGTCGCCGCGTTTGTCGGCAAAGTGTTGGGTTTGCTCTACGCCAAGGCGCGGCTGCGGGGGCTTTATCGGCGGCTGGACGCGCACTACCGTTGTGGACAACACGAGAAGCGGCCGCTCATGGGGCTTGTAGGCGGCGTCGAAGCGTCAGCGGCTGAAGCCAGGACCGGCCCGGCGCTCGACTTCTTCAAGCCCTCGGCAGGTGCTCGACCGAAACGCGAAGGACTTCTTCCGCAATAGGGGGTTTCAGGCCGGGAATAGACAAGCCCCTGGAGCGGTGAGATACTTGTATCTCACGCCCCCGCTATTGGAGAATTGGCATGGCCTCCGTATCACTGCGCTTGCCGGATGAAGTCACACAACGCCTGGAAAACCTCGCTGCGCTCACCGGGCGCAGCAAGACCTTTTACATGGTGGAAGCCATCCGTGAACACATCGACGACCTGGAAGACCTGTATTTGGCCGAGCGCGAACTGGAGGCAATTCGCTCGGGCGAGTCGCAAACCGTGCCACTCGAAGAAGTGATGAAGCGGTATGGCGTGGAAGATTGAGATCTCCGCGCTGGCGCAGAAAAACCTTGCCCAACTTGATCCGCAGATGGCCCGACGCGTCTTGTCCTTTCTGCACGAGCGCGTGGCTCCGCTCGAAGACCCTCGCAGTATCGGCGATGCCCTCAAAGGGGCGCGCCTGGGTGAGTTTTGGAAATACCGGGTGGGAGACTTCCGGGTGATTTGTGCCATTGAGGACGGCGCGCTCCGGATCCTCGTGATCCGGATCGGCAATCGAAAGGCGGTGTATCGATGAGCCAAGCCAAACCGCGAGCGAAAAAGTCCGCCGGCTTCGCGGCCTTCGTAGCTCCCTAAGCCGGACACGACGGAACCAAATAGGAAAGGGTTTCCGGTGGTGCGCGGGTTGCCCTAGCGCGGCGAGCGCGACCCGATACAAAGAGGCTGCGATCGAACGGTCTATTTTCCCGATCGCGGCTTGACCCAGGCTCTCCTTCCGCGCATGGCCAAATGCACTGGCAACTGGGCCAGGGTCGGACATCTCTCGGAAGGCAGAAAATATCGAGCCTGGAACCTTCGGTATGTTCTACGTCGAGCAGGCGGACCCTGTCGATGTCTGGCGCGTGTTCCATGGCCAGCGCGACATTCCGAGCTGGATGCAAGCACCCAACGGCGCATGAGGATCACCCGGTGGAAGGGGGGATGATCGCGGCCCTGGTGTATCGGGCATGGGGCCGGGGAAACCCGCTCCAAGTTGCCCGCGCAAAATGCGATAATCTCGCGCCCCGACACGAAGGTTTGCTCACCGAAGTCCGCGGGCAAATTTGCCAACAACAGGCTTCGCTCCATGGGTCTTCTGCGTAATTTCGTCCCTGGTTTTCTGCTGGCCTTGGCCCTCGCGGGCGTTTCCCACTGGGTTGTCGCCCAGGCGCCTGACTCTGGGTCGCGCCGGGTTGCTTTGGTGATCGGCAACAACGACTACCGCAACGTCGACCGTTTGCGCACCGCCGCGGCGGATGCCCGGGCCATGGCGCATGAATTTCGGCAGCTTGGCTTCGAAGTCATGGAGCGCATCGATCTCGATCAGCGCGGCATGAAAGCGGCGATGCGCGATTTCGTGCAGCGCATTGCCAACGGTGGCGTGGGCGCCTTTTACTTCGCCGGCCACGGCGTGCAGGAAGGCGGCAACAACTATTTGCTGCCGGTGGATGTCGGCGCCTTGAAGGACCATGCCGCCCTGCCCGACGAAGGCGTCGAACTCAATTCGGAAGTGATGGCGAGAGTCGGGCAAAGTGGCGCCAAATTCACCCTACTGGTCATCGACGCCTGCCGAGACAACCCCTTTCCCAAGCGCGCCGGACGCAGCATTGGCGCGGCGCGCGGCTTGACCACGGTGGCGAGCGCGCCCGAAGGTATGGTGGTGATTTATTCGGCCGGCGTAGGTCAGCAGGCGCTCGATCGCCTGGGCGACGACGACGCGGACCCCAATGGCGTGTTCACCCGCGAGTTCATCCGCGAAATGCGCAAACCCGGCGTGGAAGTGGCCGAAATCGTGCGCAACGTGCGCACTCGGGTCAAGGAGTTGGCGGCGCGCATCCGGCACGAGCAGACGCCGGCGATCTACATCCAGGCGGATCGCTTCTATCTCGTGCCGCCATCACCGGTAGCCAAACGGCCAAGCCCGGCCAGCCCCGATACCGAAGCCTGGGCGGCCGCCAGCGAAGCAGACACGCCCGAAGCCTACCAGAGCTACCTGCGCGCTTTCCCCAAGGGTCGTTTTGGCGCCGCGGCGCGCATCAAGCTGGCCGCCTTGCACCGGCAAGGCACAAGCGCGGCAGACTCGCCCCCGCAAACGACCAACGAGCCCGCCGCTTGGGCGGCGGCGCGCCAGGCGGACGACCTCGAAGCGCTTGCCAATTTCCTTGCGCGCTATCCCAGCAGTCGGTTCGCCGAGGAGGCTCGGCAACGGATGGCAAAACTGCGTCAGACTGCCGCGCGCTACACACCCGGAGCGGTCTTTCGCGACTGCGACGAATGCCCCGATCTCGTGACCATCCCGGCCGGAAGTTTCGCCATGGGTTCGGCGGAGCACACCCGCGAGGAAGGCCCCGTGCATACCGTGCGCTTGGCGCAGCCCTTTGCGTTGGGCCGCAGCGAAGTGACTCAAGCGCAATGGCAGGCCCTGATGGGCGAGTTTCCGAAACAAGCCAAGATTTGCGCCGATTGCCCGGTGGAGGGCGTCAGTTGGCAGGATGCCCAGACCTACCTGGCTCGACTGGCGGCGCGAACCGGCAAAGGCTACCGCCTGCCCAGCGAAGCCGAGTGGGAATACGCCTGCCGGGCCGCGGGCGATCACCGCTATTGCGGCGGTGACGATGCGCAAGCCCTGGCGTGGCATGCCGACACCGGTGTGCAGGGCCCGCAGGCGGTGGCGCAAAGGCGGCCCAACGCCTGGGGGCTCCATGACATGAGCGGCAACGTATGGGAGTGGGTCGGCGACTGCTGGAATCAAGACTATGAAGGCGCGCCCGCCGATGGTTCAACCTGGAACTCCGGCCAATGCGCCACACGCGTCCTGCGCGGCGGCTCCTGGTCCAACGCCAGCGCCTATGCGCGCGCCACGGTTCGGGAACACGATGAAGCGGCCAGCGGCAAGACGGGCTATGGGTTTCGGGTGTTGCGCGGGTTGCGGTAGACCGGTCAGCGCAACCCATTTGGGAGGGACTGCGGTACGGTCGCGGTGGCGCGCTTGCGAAACCGGGGCGCGATCGGGTATTTTGGGGCCTGGGTCAGGACACGCGGTTTCCTGTTTCCCGCCTCCATGTGTTGTTAGCCTGCCATGTCGCTACGCTACCGCTTCACCTTCGAGCCTGACTGGCGCACGGCGCCTATGGCGTTTTGGGTTCATGTTTCCACGGGTGCGGTTCCCGGTGAATGCGAGCCCGCGGCGCCGCCCAAAATCCCCCGACGAGGTTATGCCTTCCTGCGCTTCGAGTTCCGGGAACATGAGCTGGTATTTAGCTCGCCGGCCCAGTTGCTGCACTGCATCGACGTGCTTTCGAGAAAGCCGCTGCCAACTTCGCGCCAACTTTCAGCGGAGCGGGGCACGTCGGTGGGCCCAAATGGCCATTGGCTTAGCCGCTTGCCGGCCGAGTTGAAATCCCCCCGAACGCGGGAAATCCTGGTCCGCGATCTTGAAGCGCTGCGCCAGCGCTTGCAACTGGCGCGCCCAACCGCCGAGTCTCCCTTGCCCAACGCATGGCCCGTTTTGGCGGGTGAATGATCGACCGGGGACATCCTTTGAACCGACAGTCCGCCCTTTTGAAAATGGTTCACCGGACTTTCGTGCGCGCCTGGCGGTCGCTCCACCTTGGCACAACTCCTTCCCCCTCGATGGGGGAAGGCGGGGATGGGGGTGATGTAGGAATGAGCGCATGCAGCCACCCCCACCCCCGCCGCCGGAGAGCGGAGCAGTGCCTTGGGCGCAGCCCAAGGTGCGACCTCGGAGGCGGCGAAACCGGCCGCGCTTCGAAGCTCCGACGGCTGCATCCCGCTCGCGGCCGCTACGCCCCCCGCTACGCCGGGTCCCCCGCCGCTGCGAGCGGTCGCCTCCCCCATCCCAGGGGGAGGGAGTACGAGTCGCACCGACACGCCGCTTCCTACCCTCAGAAAACCCAAGAGCACCCGCTCAGAAAGGCGATCATGAAAACCCTCAAACCCACACTGCTGTTCTTGATGTTCACATTCGCTGCCGCTCCCGTCTTGGCCCGCAAAGACTGCGCAGAGCTGAAGGCGGAAATCGACGCCAAGCTGCAAGAGAAGAAGGTCGCGCATTATTCGCTGGAGGTGGTGAAGGCCGACAAGGCGGGCGACGCCAAGGTGGTGGGTAGTTGCGACGCGGGGACGAAGAAGATCATTTATAGCCGCGAGAAAAAGGAAAAGCCGGCGAGCTGATCGCGCTCGGCCGGCTCTTGGCGTCGACGATCGAGGGCTTAATCCGGCAGCATCGCCGTCACTTCGATTTCCACTTTGGCGCCGACTTCCACTAGGCCCGCAACCTGCACCGCGGTCATGGCGATGCCGTAGTTGCCGATCAATTCCTTGAACACTTTGCCGATGTCTCGATTGGCGGCCATGTATTCGTCTTTGTCGGTGACGTACCAGGTCATGCGCATGATGTGCTCGGGCTTGGCGCCGGCTTCGGCGAGGATGGCGACAATGTTCGAGAGCGCTTGCCGCACTTGGGCGCCGAAGTCGTCGGAGACCACTTCGCAGCGTTCGTCCCAGCCCACTTGGCCGGCGACAAAAATCATTTGGCCGCGGCCGGCGACACCGTTGGCGTAACCCTTGGGCCGGGGCCAGGTGGGAGGTTGCAGGACTTGTTTGGACATGTTGCGTTTGCTCCTTCTTGGGGGGGAAGACTAGAGACTAGAGACTAGAGACTAGGGGCTAGAAACTAGTCTCTTGAAACTAGTTTCTTGAAACTAGTTCTGAGTGCCTCGCGACCGATGATCAACTGTTGCACTTCGCTGGCGCCTTCGTAAATGCGCAGGGCGCGAATTTCGCGATAAAGCCGCTCCGGCGCTTGGCCGCGGGTAACGCCCAGGCCGCCGAAAAGTTGCACCGCGTCGTCGATGGTTTTTTGCGCTTCTTCGGTGGCGTAGAGTTTGGCCATGGCCGCTTCGCGCGTTACTTTCTGACCGCGGTCGCGCTCCCACGCGGCACGGTAAGTGAGCAGGGCCGCGGCGTCGAGGCGCAGGGCCATCTGCGCGAGCTTGGTTTGGGTGAGCTGAAAGTCGGCCAGGTACTGGCCGAACATCTGGCGTTCGGTGCTTCGTGCCAAAGCGGCCTCGAAGGCGGCGCGGGCGAAGCCGTTGGCGGCGGCGGCCACCGAACTGCGGAAAATGTCCAGCGTGCGCATGGCGAGTTTGAAGCCCTCGCCCGGTGCGCCCAGAAGCTGGGTGAGCGGCACGCGGCAGTTTTTGAACACCAGCCGCGCCAAAGGGTGAGGCGCGATGATGTCGATGCGTTCGGCGATGTCGAGGCCGGGCGTGTCGGCATCGACAATGCAGGCAGAAAGGCCGCGCGTGCCGGGCAGATCTTCAGTGCGCAGGAAGACCACATAAAAATCAGCGATGCCGCCGTTGGAGATCCAGGTCTTTTCGCCATCGATGACGATGGCGTCGTTCTCGATGCGACCGCGGCAGGCGAGGGCGGCGACATCCGAACCGGCTTGCGGCTCCGACAGGGCAAAAGCGGCAATGGCTTCGCCCTTGGCTACGCGCGGCAAATAGCGCGCTTGCTGCGCTTCGCTGCCGGCCAGCGAAATGGCGCCCGAACCTAAGCCCTGCATGGCGAAAGCGAAGTCGGCGAGGCCGTGATGGCGGGCCAGGGTTTCGCGCAGCAAACACAAGCTGCGGCTATCCAGCGTGTCGGCGAGCCCCCCCCAGCGTGTGCCGGCGACGCAGGCTCTCAGCCAACCCGCTGCGCCCAGCGCCCGCACCCAGGCGCGACACTGACCGTCGACATCGTCTTCGTCGTGGCGCAGGGTTTGCGGCGCGAGCCAGGCCGCCACACCCTCGGCCAGCTCGCGGTGGCGGGTTTCGAAAAACGGCCAGTCGAGATACGGGAGCGTCACGCTCAGTTTCCCTTGAACTCGGGTTTGCGTTTGGCGGCGAAGGCTTCGAAAGCGCGGCGAAAGTCTTCGGTGGCCATGCACAGTGCCTGGGTCTGGGCCTCGGCCTCGATCGCTTGGTCGATGCCCATGGTCCACTCCTGGTGCAGCATGGTCTTGGTGAGACCATGTGCAAAGGTCGGGCCGCTGGCCAGCTCGCGCGCCAGCGCTTGGGCGTCGGCAAGCAATCGCTCCGGTGCGACGAGGCGGTTGAAAAACCCCCAGTTCGCGCCTTCTTCACCACTCATGGCTCGGCCGGTGAGCAGGAGCTCGGTGGTACGCCCCTGCCCGATCACCCTCGGCAGAAGGTTGCACGCGCCCATGTCGCAACCGGCAAGGCCGACGCGACTGAAGAGGAAGGCGGTCTTGCTGCGTGTCGTGCCCAGACGCAAGTCGGCGGCCAGCGCCAGCATGGCGCCGGCACCGGCGCAAATGCCATCGACCGCGGCGATCACCGGTTGTGGGCAGTGTTTGATAGCTTTCACCACGTCACCGGTCATGCGCGTGAACATCAAGAGCTCGGGCATAGGCAATTCGATGAGTGGGCCGATGATTTCGAACACGTCACCGCCGGAGCAAAAGTTCTCGCCCGCGCCGGTAATCACCACGGCTTTGATGTCGGTGGCAAAACGCAGGTGCGCGAACAGATCGCGCAGTTCGGCGTAGGACGCGAAGGTGAGGGGGTTCTTGCGCTCCGGGCGATTGAGCGTGAGCGTGGCCACGGCTCCATCGACCTGCCAGAGAAAATGTCGGGCACGGTAGTCGGCCGCGGTGGTGGTGTTGCCGGCAAGAAGCTGCGGATCGACAGGCTTCGTCATGGTCCTTCCCTGTGTGTTTGCGCGCTCAAGGCCAGGCGCAAGCGGCCGAGCTGTTGATAGAGGCTGTCGAGCTCGTGCTGGCCTAGGCCGCCCAGAAGTTCGATCACCCACTGTTCGTGCACCGCGGCCACACGCTGAAAAGTCTTGCGCCCGGCGGCGGTGAGGCGCAGCAGAAAAGAGCGCCGGTCTTTGGGATCGTCTTCGCGCGAAACCAAACCTTCGGCCACTAATTCGTCCGTGAGTAAAGTTACATTTGCCCCGGTGACCATGAGGTAGCGCGACAATTGGCTCATGCGCAAACCGTCGCCATGGCGATAGAGCTGTGCGAGGTAGTCGAAGCGCGCCAACGACATGTCGAAGCGGTCGCGCAGGCGTTTTCGGATGTCTCTTTCGATTTGGGTGCTGCACGACAAAAGCCGCAACCACACGCGCAGCGCCAAGTGGTCGCCGGCTTGCGAGCGGGCTTCATGGCCGATTTGCGCGTCGCCCAGCAATTGACGCAAGTCGCGCGTGGCGGGGGCGGGCGGCGTGGACGCGCGCGCTTTGCGGGCCGCCGCCGGTCCGGCGCTTCGCCCGCCTTTGGCCGGCAGGGGACGATCCGGTTTGGCTGGCTGCACCTGCTTCAGTGCCTGGCTTGTTTTTCTTCGGGCCAAGGTTGTCATGACGCTTCGGCAAGCTGCCGCTCGCGGGCGAAATTGCGCTCGAGTTGCGTCTTGGCGGCAAGGTATTGCTTGGGCCAATCGAGAGCGGTATAGCCGATGCGGGCGGCTTCGGTGAGCGTCCAGGCGGGGTTGGCCAAATGGGGGCGGCCAATGGCGCACAGGTCGGCGCGCCCCGCGGCGATGATGCTGTTGACGTGGTCCGCTTCGGTGATGGCGCCCACCGCCATGGTGGCGATGCCGGCCTCGTTGCGGATGCGATCGGCGAAAGGGGTTTGGTACATGCGGCCGTACACCGGTTGCTGCTTGGCGCTCACCTGACCCGAGGAGCAATCGATGAGGTCGGCGCCCGCGGTCTGAAAGGCGCGGGCGATGGCCACCGCGTCGTCGGGCGTGATGCCGCCGGGCACCCAATCGTGCGCGGAAATGCGCACCGACATCGGCAGGTGTTTGGGCCAGGCGGCGCGCATGGCACGAAAAACTTCGAGCGGATAACGCAGACGATTTTCCAGGCTGCCGCCGAAGTCGTCGGCACGACGGTTGGTGAGCGGGGAGATGAAGGCCGAGAGCAAATAGCCGTGGGCGCAGTGCAATTCCAGCCAATCGGCGCCGGTTTCGGCGGCCCATTCGGTGGCGCGCACGAAATCGGCCAGCACCCGCTTCATGTCCTCACGCGTCATTTCCCGGGGTGTGGTGGAAACCCCTTCGAGATAGGCCTGGGTCGAAGCGGACAGCAGCGGCCAGTTGTCTTGCGCAAGCGGCAGATCGGCACCTTCCCAGGCTACCCGCGTCGAGCCCTTGGCCCCAGCGTGGCCGAGTTGCAGGGCGAACTTGGCGTCACTGTGGGTGTGAATCCAATCGGCGATGCGTTTCCAGGCGACCACGTGCTCGCGCCGGTAGAGCCCGGCGCAGCCCGGTGTGATGCGCGCGTCTTCGGACACGCAGGTCATTTCCGCGAACACCAGGCCGGCGCCGCCCATGGCGCGGGCGCCCAGATGGACCAGATGATAGTCGCCCACGCCGCCGTCAACCGCCGAATACTGGGCCATGGGCGAAACCACCACCCGGTTCTTGAGCTTCATGCCGCGCAGGGCGTAGGGCGTGAACATCGGCGGCGGTGGCGCGGCGCCATCGGCCACCGGCACGCCGGCGCGGTGCGCGAACCAGCGCTCGAAACCCGCCAGCCAGCGCGCATCGCGCAGGCGCAAATTTTCGTGAGAGATGCGCTGCGAGCGCGTGAGCAGGGAATACATGAACTGTTCGGGGGGGAGTGCATCGGCGTAGCGCCGGCCCACCACCTCGAACCACTCCATGGCGTTCCAGGCGGCGTTTTGCAGCCGCAGCACCTCGACCTCGCGGACCTCCTGATAGCGCGCCAGCACCGTGGGTAGCGCTTCGCGGCGGGCGCCGGATTCACCGATCAGGCGCGCCAGCTCGATGGCATCTTCGATCGCCAGCTTGGTGCCCGACCCGATGGCGAAATGCGCGGTGTGTACGGCGTCCCCCATCAGCACCACCTGGCTGCGGCCGTTGTCGTGAAACCAGCGGGCGCATTTTACCCGCTGAAAATTGAGCCAGGCCGAGCCGCGCAAATGGCGCGCGTTGGACAGTAAGTGCGCGCCCTGCAAATTGGCGGCGAAAAGTTTTTCGCAAAAGGCAATTGAGTCTTCGGTGTTCGCGGATTCCAGGCCATGCGCTTGCCAGACGCTTTCCGGGGCTTCGACGATGAAGGTGGACGTTTCGGCGTCGAACTTATAAATGTGCGCCTGAAACCAGCCGTGTTCGGTTTTCTCGAACAGGAAGGTGAAGGCGTCATAGAGTTTGTGTGTGCCGAGCCAAATGTAGCGGTTGGGGCGGGTGACGATTTCCGGCTGGAAAACATCGGCGTAACGCTGGCGGATGCGCGAATGAATGCCGTCGCTGGCGATGATGAGGTCGGCCTCGGGGTATTCCAGATCACTTTCCGCCTCGTGCTCGAACACGAGCTTCACGCCCAGTTCCTCGCAGCGCGCCTGCAGGATGTTCAAGAGTCGCTTGCGGCCGATGCCGACGAAGCCGTGACCGCCGCTGCGCATGACGCGCCCGCGGAAAAGCACCTCGATGTCGTCCCAATGACTGAAGGACGCTTCGATCGCCGTGGCGGTGGGTTCGTCGCAGGCGCGCATGTTCTCCATGGTGGCATCGGAAAACACCACGCCCCAGCCAAAGGTGTCGTAGGGGCGGTTGCGTTCGACCACGGTGATGTCGTGGGCCGGGTTCTGCTTCTTCATCAACAGCGCGAAATAGAGGCCCGCCGGGCCGCCACCGATGCATACGATGTTCATGGTCGTGGGTGTGGGTGTGGGTGCGTTGCGGAATACTTTAACTGTGAACAATCAAGAAATCAAGCAAATGTGGCGGATTGGTTTTCTGGTTCTTCTGGGATTCCTTTGGGTAGGAAGCGGCGTGTCAGTGGACCTCGTACTCCCTCGACCCGGGCCCCGGGGTGGGCTTCGCGCAGTTCCTCGTAGGAAGCGGCGTGTCAGTGCGCCTCGTACTCCCTCCCCCTGGGATGGGGGAGGCGACCGCTCGCAGCGGAGGGGGACCCGGCGTAGCGGGGGCGTAGCGGCCGCGAGCGGGATGCAGCCGTCGGAGCTTCGAAGCGCGGTCGGTTTCGCCGCCTCCGAGGTCGCACCTTGGGCTGCGCCCAAGGCACTGCTCCGCTCTCCGGCGGCGGGGGGTGGGGGTGGCCGCATGCGCTCATTCCTACATCACCCCCATCCCCGCCTTCCCCCATCGAGGGGGAAGGAGTTGAGCCATGGTGGAGCGACCGCCAGGCCCACGCTAAAGTCCGATGAACCGGTTTTCTGGGCCGCACCGGAGATGGGCGGGCAGGGCGGGCTGCGGGCGTGGCGTGGCATGACGGTAAGGCATCGGCTTCGCTGGTATAAAATCCGCCGATCGATCGAGGAAGAACGCCCATGCTTCAACCCGTTTTGCGCGACGCCGTGCTCCGTCGCCTGGGACTCAGCGCGCCGCCCTGTACCGATGGTGAAGGGCTTGCCACGCTCTACGCCGCCTGGTGCGCGCGCGTGCCTTTCGACAACCTCAGGAAGCTCACCGTGCTGCACAGCGGCGCGGGGGGCGATTTGCCCGGCATGGTCGCCGAAGATTTCTTCCGCGCATGGGTTGAGCTAGGCTGTGGGGCCACCTGCTGGCCCAGCGCCAACGCTTTGTCCGAACTCTTGGAGAGCGTGGGCTTCACCTGCCGGCGCGTCACCGGTTCGATGCGCGATTGCGCGCGCGTCAACCATGGCAGCGTGGTGGTGAGGCTTGCCGACGGCGATTGGCTGGTGGACAGTTCCATGCTTACTGGCCGGCCGGTGCCGCTGCACCCGGGCGTTTTCGTTTCCGCCGACCCGGTGTTCAACCACGAAGTCGAAGCGCAAGGCGATGAATTCGTGGTCTGGAATGACTTTCAGCCCGTAGGCGCCTTTCCTTGCCGGCTGTTCCCCGCCACCGCCGCCTGGGCCGAGTTCGCCCAGCGGTATGAGGGCTCGCGTGAAATGAGCCCCTTCAATAGTCGGGTTTACGCCAGGCGTTCCGAAGCCGGACGGGTCAGCACGCTCTCGGGCACGACCCTCTATGTGCGCACGGCGGCTGGGGTTTCCGTCCGCGAGGTGGCGGGCGGCGAGTTACCAGCGCTAATGCGAGAAGTCTTCGGGCACGCCCCCGCGCTGCTCGACGCCTGGCAACAAAGCGGCGCCGCGGCGATCAACCTCGAAGCGCCGCGCGGCGATGCCCCGCCGCCGCCACCGATCCAGGGCGTGCCGCCGTCGCGTCGGTGAGGGTGGGGCAAGGCTTGGCGCGCGGTCTGACGACACCTTTCCGGCCAGGCGCGCTATGATCTGTCTATCGAGTTCAAGGGCCCGTTTTTCGCGTTGCTCTCGCGGAGTGCGTTTGGCCATGGAGACTGAGATGACCCACCAATTTGACGTTGTTGTCGAGCGCGATTCCGAAGGGTACTTCGTGGCCACCGTTCCCGCTTTGCCGGGCTGCCATACCCAAGCCCGCTCGATGGACGAACTCATGCAGCGCGTGAGAGAGGCCATCGAGCTTTGCCTGGAAGTACAGGGCGCGCCCGCCGAGCAACTCGATTTCGTTGGTGTGCAGCGGGTGACGGTTGAGGCGTGAGCGACTTTCCCGGTCTAACGGGCAGGGTGCTCATTGCCGCGTTGAAGCGCGCGGGGTTCGATGTCGTGCGAATCCGCGGCAGCCACCACTTTTTGCGCCATGTTGACGGGCGGGCAACGGTTGTTCCCGTGCATGCCGGCGAGACCATTGGGACGGGATTGCTGGCCAAGGTTCTTCGGGACTGCGATTTGACTCGCGAAGGGCTTCGTGTGTTGCTGTTGCGGTAACTCGCGGTCTGGCGAGAACGGCACGAATAGATCTGCATGAACTCAAGAAGCGCCAGGGGCGCAGGGATGCATAGTGACCAGCGGCCCCGGGTGTCCGTCTCTACCCCCCCCATTGCGTCAGTCTAGCGACCCGTGGGCTTGGACACCACCTGTTCGATTGCCCCGAAAATGCTCCGCCCTTCAGCATCCGACATCTCGATCTTCACACGGTCGCCGAACTTGAGATAAGGCGTCACCGGCTGACCCTGGGCGAGGGTTTCCAGACAGCGCTTCTCAGCGATGCAGCCTGAGCCCGTGCGCTTATCGAGGTTCGACACCGTGCCCGAGCCGATGATGCTGCCAGCTTCGAGTTCTCGGGTCTTGGCGGCGTGGGCGATCAGGGCGGGGAATGCGAAGGTCATGTCGAGGCCGGCGTTGGGGCTGCCGAACCAGTCGCCGTTGAGCGTGATGTCGAGTGGCCGGTGGAGTCTGCCCTCGCGCCAGGCCTCGCCCAGCTCGTCCAGGGTTACGGCCACCGGCGAAAAACTCGAGGCCGGTTTCGACTGGAAGAAGCCAAAACCTTTGGCGAGCTCCGCGGGGATGAGGTTTCGCAGGCTCACGTCGTTGACCAGCATCACCAGACGAATCTGCGCGCCGCAGGCTTCGGGCGTTGCGCACATGGGCACGTCGCCGGTGATCACCGCGACCTCGGCCTCGAAGTCTATGCCCCAGTCCTCGGAGCCCGCGACGATGGGGTCGCAAGGGCCGAGAAAGCTGTCCGAGCCGCCTTGGTACATCAGGGGGTCAGTCCAGAACTCGGGCGGCATGGTGGCGCCCCGGGCTTTGCGCACTAGCTCGACATGATTGACGTAGGCCGAGCCGTCGGCCCATTGATAAGCGCGCGGCAAGGGGCTATGCCCCGCTTCGGGCAAAAAGCGCATTTCACCGGGCAAAGCCCCGGCATTGAGCGCCGCGGAAATGTGGGCGAGCTGCGCCGCTTTGACTTCCCAATCGTCGAGCGCGGCTTGGAGGGTGGGGGCAATGTCGGGCACGGCGATGGCGCGCGCGAGATCGCGCGAAACCACCACCAGGGTGCCGTCGCGCCCGCCGGACTTGAGGCTGGCGAGTTTCATGGAAGCGGCGCTCCAAGTGCGCCAACACCGGAGGAAGAACCCGCGGGGCGGAACAAGGCCCGCAGGGCCGAATCCACCAGCGCACGAGTGGCGCGCTCTTGTGCCGGTACGCGACACCTGGTGGATTCACAGGCGCTGCGCGCCCGCTTAATCCACCCGACAAATGTTTTGCGTTCGGACATCATTCCCGCCATGAATTCACGTAATCGGGATTCTCCACGCCCGCGGGCAGTTCGTCGACGGTGACCGGATACCGCGTGTCGATCATCACCGCCACCTCGTCGGTGTATTTGCGCTCGGCGCTTTGCCCCATCTTGAAGGCTTTGGGATGAGGCCCGTGGGCAAAGCCAGCGGGATGGAGGGTGAGCATGCCGGGGCGAATGTTGTCGCGCGAGAAGAACTGGCCGGCGTGGTAGAAAATGGTTTCGTCGTAATCGTCATTGTTGTGGAAGAAGGGCACTTTCAGGGCGCCGGGATCGGTTTCGATGGGGCGCGGGGCGAAGGTGCAGACCACCACCGTCTTGCACAAAAACGTCGCGTGCGCCGTGGGCGGCAGATGGTAGCGGTCGGAGAGCAATTCGCGGATGTCGCGCCAATTGAGCTTCACCGGCAGGCAGTCGCCATGCCAACCGACGGTGTCCAAGGGGTTGTAGGGAAAGGTGACGGTGGTGATTTGATTGGCCCGCTTGATGCGCACCCGGGTTTCGAACTCGCCTTGCTGGGCCTTGAATTCGGCATCGAGCCGGGGCGTGTCGAGCACCGCCAGATCGAACTGGGCGTGCCGGCCGGCGATGCCGCGGTCGGGCAATTGGAAGAGATCGGCGGTGGCCTCGATCATCAGCGCCTCCAGCGGCTGGCGGGCCTCGATGCGCCAAGCGGTGCCGCGCGGAATCAGCAAATAGTCGCCCTCGCGAAAGCTGAGGTGACCGTAATCACAGTAGAAGTCACCCTCGCCCCGATGGAAGAACAGCAAATCGTCGCCATCGGCATTGCGCACCAGATGATCCATGGCGCCGGAAGTCTTCCAGAACCGCAATTGCAGATGGGCGTTGTGCATGATGCGCGCGGAGTGCCAGGGGCAGGCTTCGCTGGGCGGCAGCGTGTTGAGGTCGAGAAGATGTGGCCTCAAGGGGCCTTCCCAGGACACCCAGCCGGTGGGCTTGTGCGGATGCAGGCTGTGCGTGGCCGCACCGAAAAACCCCTCGCGCCCCTGTTCGCGCTCATAAAGCCCCGCGGGAATATCGCAATGCGCCTGGCGGGTGTACACGCCTTCGCAGCGCGGGAAGGTGATGGCTTGTTTCATCGGGATCTCCTGAAGCAGACGCGAGGGTGGGCGTCGAGCCGAACGATGCTTGAGCAACGCTGAAGCAAGCATTGTGCGGGTGGTCTGCTGCATGCGGCTTGCATTCCATCACGCCCACTGGTTTCGTCAGCGCATCCCGCAGGGTCGAGGCGGCGAACGCGCTTTGAACATACCCCGCGAGCTTGAGCCAGGTCAAGATCATCGTGATGCTGTGGCCCGCGCCCGCCGCCTCAGGTCCCGCCCCCACCCCCTTGAAACCGCGCCCCAAGGCGTCTATGTTCAAGGTTGGCCGCGCCCGAGGGGTGCGGGTCGGGAATCGGGGCGTCGATGAAATTTCAGGATTACTACCAGGTATTGGGGGTGCCGCGCGGCGCCACGGCGGAAGAGATCAAGAAGAGCTTTCGACGCCTTGCGCGCAAATACCATCCGGATGTCTCCAAGGAGCCCGAGGCTGAGAAGCGCATGCAGGAGGTCAACGAGGCCTACGCGGTGCTGTCCGACACGGAGAAACGTGCGGCCTACGACCAGCTCGGCAAAGGCTACCAGCCTGGTCAGGACTTCCGCCCGCCGCCGGATTGGGATCAGGGCTTCGAGTTCTCCGGGCAAGGGTTCGCGCCGGGTCAAGCCGCTGAGTTCAGCGATTTCTTCGCCGAACTTTTCGGGCGCACGGGCGGCGGGCGCCAACATGGCCCCGGCGGGTATCAGGCGCGCGGCCAGGACCACCACGCCAAGATCGTGATCAGTCTCGACGATGCCTGGTCAGGGGCGACGCGCCAGATCAGCTTGCGCGTGCCCGAGGTGACGGCGGACGGGCGGGTGTCGCTGGGCACGCGCACCCTCAATGTGCGTATTCCGCAAGGCGTGCGCGAAGGGCAGATGATCCGCCTCACGGGCCAGGGTGCGCCCGGCGCAAGGGGCGCGCCGGGCGGGGATCTCTATCTCGAAGTGCATTTCGAGACCCAGTCGCGCTTCGCCGTCGCCGGGCGCGACTTGCACCTGAAACTCCCGATTGCTCCGTGGGAGGCGGCGCTGGGGGCCACCCTCGAAATTCCGCTGCCCGCGGGCGAGGCGGTCAAGGTACGTATTCCCGAGGGCAGCCAAACCGGACGAGAACTCCGAGTGCGCGGCAAGGGCATTCCGGGTGATCCGCCCGGGGACCTGTATCTCGAAGTCGCGGTGCTTACGCCTGAAGCCCGGACCGCGGCGCAGAAGGCGCTGTATGAATCCATGGCTCGCGAGTTCGACTTCGAGGCGCGGGCGAATTGGGGGAAAGCGAAATGAACCTGACGGTTTATTCCGGCATCCTGCTGGAAGAGGCGGCTTTGAGCAGCGACGAATTGGCGCATGCCTGCGGGGTCAGCGTCGAGTGGGTACATGTGCAGGTGAGTGCCGGCGCTCTTCCGGCCCAGGGCGAGAGCACTGGGCAATGGCGCTTCACCAGCCGCGAACTCAAGCGCGCGCGGCGCCTGCGTGAGCTGGAGCGCGCCTACGACGCGGCACCCGAGCTGGCCGGTCTGGTGGTCGATTTGCAGGACGAAATCGCCAGCTTGCGCCGGCGTCGATGAAACGCAGCTGACGGTCCGCGGTCAAGGCAAGAACCGCTTGGCGAACTTGGTCTTGCCGGCAGAGGAATGGCGTTCCCGTCGGAGGCGGAGCCTTGAGAAAGCCTGGAGCCCGGACCAATGCAAGGGCGACACGGATCTAGCGACGGTTCTTCATTCAGGCGAACGCGGGAAGCGCGGAAATTCTACGATTCGGGCGCCGCTGTTCGCGATTGTGGCGGATGTAATCAGTGCTCCTCCAACGCGAGAAGTGGTTGGGGGCTCGGCGTGGCTTGTCAGGACAACCCAAGTCGTGTCAAATGCATACTTTCAAGTATCTGGCCATCGGTACGAATGTTGGAGTGCGTGGCCGCTGTTCGTGAGGTTCCTGCCTGGGTCGCGCATCGAGGCGACCTCACCTAGCTTGCAACAAAAAGGGAGGTAGATTATGCCGGTCTTGGCCGCGGTGATAATTCTGATTCAGTTCCTGTTTGCTTACCATGTGCTCAAGACGGGGCGCCCCTACTGGTGGGTGTTCATCATCTTTGCCGCGCCGATCATGGGCTCGCTCATCTACTATTTTGTGGAAGTGTTTCCCAATTCGAGCGAACATCGAAAAGCGCATAAGACAGCCCGGAAGATAGCCCAGGCGCTGAACCCAGATGCCGACTTGAAGAGGCGGGCGGAGGAACTGGAGATATGCGGAAGCGTTGACAACAGGATCGCGCTTGCCGAGGAATGCATGCGGCATCAAATGTATCCGGAAGCGATCAAGCTTCTTGAGTCGTGCCTGACCGGCGCGTTTGCCGCCGACGGCAACATACTTCTCGCACTGGCACGTGCCTATGTAGAAGGCCAACACTGGGAAAAGGCGAAGAGCGCGGTGCACAAGGCGCAAGAGGCCGCACCGAACCAGCGGCCCCAGGACGCATCCCTGCTTGAAGCGCGCATTTTGGAAGGTCAAGGAGAACATGACGCGGCAATCTCGGCCTATCGCAAGCTCATTCCGTCGTTCGTCGGCCTCGAAGCGCGCTACCGTTACGGCTGTCTGCTCAGCAAGATCGGACACCATAGCGCCGCCACGCAGGTCTTCGACGAAGTCATCATGCACTCGAAGCGGTTTGCCTCGTCACTTGAAGACGAACAGCGCTGGGCCTCAGCGGCGCGGCAGGCGATCGCCGGTTAGCGGCGATAGACGAGAGGTCGGCGCCTTGCCGGCCCGAACCTGAGGGCAGCATGGTGGCCTTGGGCTACTCGCGGGTGCTGTGTTCAAGAACCCCCGCGATCGGCGCACCCTCGTTGGCCCGCGCTCTACCGTTCCGACTTCAGCGCGGCGTCGAGCGCGATCAGGTAACTGCCCGCGCCCTTGGCTCCCCGTTCGTTGGCCTGCACGAAGTAGGCACGTGCGCGGCGCAGGTCTCGGGGAACCTCTTTGCCCTGCCAATACAGCCACCCGAGCTTGTTGGGTGCCCAAGAACTGCCGAGCGTCGTTGCCGTCTCGTAGTCGCGCAAAGACTGGGTGGTCTTGCCCAGATGTTCAAGCGCCAGAGCCCGGCGTTCGAGCGCAAGGACGTTTGTCGGCTCGATCTCCAAGGCGTGGTTCGCGGCCTCATTGACAGTCGCCCAATCCTCGATTTCATAACTTGCCCGTAGCGCTTGGCGCCAAGCTTCAAAACTCCGGCAAAGGGCGCCCGCCTCTCGGTAATATGCCGCGGCACGAGCCAACTGCTTGGTAACCACGTGGAGGTAATTCCCCTTTTCCATCGCGACGTGATAGGCGACAGTGCGGGCTTCGACCTCCGGCATTCCCACCGAACGCGAAGAAGCGGCAAGCCGATCAAGGGCTTCGAAACTCCCTCCCCATTTAGGATTCAAGGACGCGGCCGCAGCGGTTCTTATTGCCAGACTCTTGGGGAATTTTGACAGGCCTTCATCGATCAGGCGCTGGGAAGGTCCGTTGATGCTGCTCGCCCGCGCGATTCTGATTCGAAGCGCGTACACAAGTGTCGGATTCTCATGAAGCCCCCGCGCAACATCCAGATCGGCGCCAGCGCTGACGAATTCGCGGCTCATGGCCTGAAACTGCTCCTCGGAAGTCTTGTCGGCAAACTTGCTTCCTCGCTTGGCGTAGCCTGCATCGATGTGGTAGAAGGCTCGGCTGACACGGGCCAAATAGGACTTCGGGTAGAGGCGAATCCACTCGGCGAGGAGCGGCTCATATGCCGGCTCAGCAACAAGCATCGATCTGAGGACCATTTCTGAGGGGAGTGTCAGATTTTTTGTGTGTGAGGCGCTCGGAGACTTTTCCACGGCGCCGCCGCCGGCCCCTTTATGGCCGGAGGCGAGCGGCGCGGTGGGAAAGTCGGTGCTCATTCTAACCCCGGGCCTCGGTGAAGCGCTCG
>JACPUX010000009.1 GCA_016192065.1 Betaproteobacteria bacterium | reverse complement strand
CGCCTATCTCGCCCCCGAAAAAATCTTCGTCAACCGCGACAGCATGGGCGTCATGCTCGAACTCATGCCGCAGTCGGGCGCCGACGAGCGCATGGCGGAAGTCCTGGTCTCGCTCTATGCCAACTGCCCGCCCGGCACCGGTATCCAGTTCCACCTGTTCGGCTCGCCCCAGGTGCGCACCCAACTACGCCACTACGCCAATCTGCGGGTCGAGGACGAGGATCAGGCGGAGCAGGCCAAACAATGGGGCCGGCCGGCCCGCAACGGAAACCTGTTCAGGAAGCTCGCCCGCCAGCGCGTCGGCCACCTGCTGCAGGGCGCGCAGAAGTCGCTCACCGCCGGCTTCCACTACACGATTCGGGACTTCCGGCTGATGCTCTCCGTCGCGTTTCCCGGCGACCCCGAGGATCTGAACAAGCGAGACGAGTTGATGGCGCTGCGCGATTCTTTTGCCTCGACCCTGCGCTCGGCCTCGCTCCCCAATCGCGTTTGCGATGCCGCCGATCTGATCAACTGGTGTGCGCTCTTCACCAACCCGGACCGCATCTCCCAGACCGATGCGCCGGACCTGCACTACGACGATGGCCGCGAGCTGCGCGACCAGATCGTCGACTTCGACACCATCCAGGACCCGCACCCCAGCGGCCTGACCCTATGGAAGGAAGCCAGCCCCGACGTACTGGAGGCGCGCTTCTTCTCGATCAAGAGCTTTCCGGAGCGCTTCGCGCTGTGGCAGATGGGCTCCCTCATCGGGGACCTGATGCAGCCGGCCTTGCAGTACAGCGCGCCCTTTCTGCTGACCCTGGGCGTGCAGGTCCTCGACCCCAACGTCACCAAGTCGGTGGTCACCGCCAACCATGTGCGGGCCACCCAGAACGCCAAGTCGAAGATGGCCGACGTGATGCCGGACGTGAACAAGAAGCTCCAGGACTGGACGGCGGCGGCGGATGCCATCGACACCGGCGGCAGCCTGGTGAGCCTGTATCACCAGTTGGCGCTGTTCACCGCCCCGAACAAGGCGGTCGCCGCCCACGAAGCGGCCAACGCGATCTGGCGCGGGCGCGGCTTCCAGTTGAACGCCGATGCCTACATGCATCGCCAGGCGCTGCTGGCGAGCCTCCCCATGACGCTGACCGAGAAATTCCATCGGGACTTAGTCAAGATGCGGCGCGTGACGCGCAAGACCATGGCCAATGCGATTCACATGGCGCCGCTGATCGCCGAGTGGCGCGGTACGCGCACCCCCGCCCTGGTCTTCGGCGGCCGACGCGGCCAGTTGATGACCCTCGACATCTTCGACAACGACCTGGGCAACTACAACTTCGCCATCATCGGCGCGCCCGGCTCGGGCAAGTCGGTGCTGATGAACGAGATGGCCTGGTCCTATCGAGCGATCGGCGCCAAGGTCTGGATGCTCGACCTCGGCCGCAGTTTCGAGAAGCTGTGCCGCAAGGCGAAGGGCACCTATATCGAGTTCCGCCCGGACGTGGACATCTGCCTGGATCCGTTCACCCACATCCTCGACATCAATGAAGACATCGACATGCTGGTGCCGGGCATCGCGAAGATGTGCTCGATGCAGCACACCCTGGAAGAGGTCCAGTACAAGGCGATCTCGGCCATGGTTTTGAAGCTCTGGCGAGAATACGGCAACGACTTGCGCATCACCGGCCTGCGCGACGCTTTCAAGAGCGGGACCATCGAAGAGTTGGGCGTGGTGGGCGACCAGCGCATCAAGGACCTCGCCATCATGCTCAACCCCTACGCCAAGGGCGGGCAGTACGAGCGTTTTTTCGAGGGCAAGAACAACGTCGATTTCTCCAACGACTTCATCGTCATCGAGAACGAGGAACTGAAGCGCCGCCCGGACCTGCATGCGGTGGTCAACATCCTGCTGCTGCACCGGATCACCGGCGAGATGTACCTGACGCGCAACCGTCGCAAGGTGCTGTTCGTCGATGAGCTGAAGCAGCAACTCGGTGACATCGGCGCCGACGATCCGGTCAAGGCCGCCGTGATCGAGGAAGCCGCCCGTCGCGCCCGCAAGTACGGCGGCGCACTCGGCACCGCGACCCAGAGCGCCGACGATTACTACGGCTCGGCGCAGATGGAAGCGGCCTTCAACTGCTCGGACTGGGTCTTCCTGCTGCGGCAGAAACCAGAGTCCATCGAAATGCTCGACCGCAAGGGCCGGCTCACCATGGACGAGCCGAAGAAGCGGCTGTTGAACTCGCTACGCACCGAGGCCGGTGTCTTCTCCGAGGTGTACATCTCGTCGCCGGTGGGTGAAGGCGTCGCCCGCAACATCCTTGATCCGGCGACCCACCTGCTGTTCTCCAACAAGTTGGAGGACAACGCCCCGATCGACGAATTGCGCGCCCGGGGCCTGTCCATCGACGAGGCGATCAGCGAACTGCTGCGCCGCCGGGGGCATGCGGTATGAAAGCGCCCATCACCCAGTGGCTGGCCCAGGGCCTCATCACCCTATTCCTGGTAGCCGCATCGCTCGCGGCCTACGACCGCCTGGTGCTACGGCCGGCTCTGGTCATCGGCGTGGTCGATGTGGCCGAGGTGTACCGCGCCAAGGAAGCCGAGTTCACCCAGATCCTCACCAAGGCGAGTTCGGAGGAAGACCGCCAGAAGGCGCTCGTCATGGCCCGGGCCTTCGCCCAGCGCCTGCCGCTCGCCCTCGACGAGTTGCCGCGGGAATGTAATTGCCTGGTGATCCTCAGGACCGCCGTGGCCGGACCGACGCCGAATACCGTCGACCTGACGGCGCAGCTGCGCAGAAAGGTGGCAGCGCCATGAATTCCGAACCGGTCCAACAGGCGCTAACGCGGGCCTCGTCCCTACCCGGCAGAGGGCGGCGAGTCGTCAAACATTTTGCCGATTTCCTGCGCCATGTGCGCCGGCGCTGGTATCTCTACCTGCCGATCTTCGCAATCTGGGGCTTGGCCTATGCCCGGCTCTTCATCGACGCGACGCCGCGGCTGCCCGTGCTCTTCAACTGGACGCCAAGCCTGCCGTATCGCATCGCCTGGCTGGTGCACGGACCCCACCCTCTGCGACGCGGCGACTTCATCGTCTTCTCGTTCGACGGTGAGGCGCAGGCGCGTTATCCAGGGCTGCGCGGCCAGCCTTTCTTCAAGATCGTGCGGGGCTTGCCGGGCGATGCCGTGACCGTCGCCGGTCGGCACGTGGCGATCAACGGCGAGGAGGTCGGCGTGGCCAAGCTGCAGGCCTACGACCATAGTCCGCTCGCACCGATTACCCCCACCGTCATCCCGCCCGGGCACTACTACGTGCAGGGCACCAGCCCCGACTCCTTCGACTCGCGCTACCAGGACAGCGGCCTGGTACGGGCCGAGCAGGTGGTCGGTGTCGTGGTTCCGCTGTATTGAAAGGCGCGCCAT
>JACPUX010000081.1 GCA_016192065.1 Betaproteobacteria bacterium | reverse complement strand
TGCATGCCCCAGCCGTGGATCAGCAGCAGCGGCGTGCCGCTGCCTTGAGCCTCAATGTGCAAGCTCATGCAAGACCTCGATCAAACGCGCCACATCTGCGGTACTGTGTGCGGCAGACAGGGTGATGCGCAGCCGCGCCGTGCCCTGCGGCACGGTGGGCGGGCGGATCGCCGCGACCCAGATGCCGCGCTCGCGCAGCCCCTCGCTCAACGCCAGCGCCGCCTGGTTGCCGCCGATCAGCAAGGGCTGGATCGCCGTGTCCGACGCCATCAGTTTCCAAGGCAAGCCAGCCAGCCCGCTGCGCAGCTGTGCAACCAACTCACGCAGATGTTCACGCAGCGCATCGCCTTCACCGATGAGTTGCAGGCTCTCCAGCACCGTGCCGGCCAGGGCAGGCGGGGTGGCCGTAGTGTAGACATAGCTGCGCGCATGGTTGACGAGCGTGTCGATCACGATCTGTTCGGCCGCGACGAACGCGCCGAACACGCCGGCCGCCTTGCCCAGCGTCGCCATGTAGATGATACGCGGTGAAGCGACGCCAAAGTGCGCCAGCGAGCCGCGCCCCTGCTCACCCAGCACGCCGAAGCCGTGCGCGTCGTCGACCAGCAGCCACGCATCGTGCCGCTCGCACAGCGCCAGCAATTCCGGCAGCGGTGCAAGATCGCCGTCCATGCTGAACACCGCATCGGTAATAATGAGCTTGCGCCCGGTTTTTGTTTGTTCGAGCAATTGCGCCAGCTGCGCCATGTCGTTGTGGCGATAGCGCTTGGCTTCGGTGCGCGACAGCAGCATCGCGTCGTTCAGTGAGGCGTGATTGAGCTTGTCGGCAAACACCGTGTCACTCTTGCCGATCAGTGCCTGCACCGCGCCGAGGTTTGCCATGTAACCGTTGGAAAACAGCAGTGCGGCGGGTTTATTAACGAAGGCCGCCAACGCCTGTTCGAGACGGTGATGCGCGGCACTGTGCCCGCTCACCAGATGCGCCGCACCCGCGCCGACGCCCCATTGTCGCGCTCCCTGCTGCAACGCGGCGATGAGTTGCGGGTGGTTGGCGAGGCCGAGGTAATCGTTGCTGCAAAAAGAGAGATAAGAGCTTCCATCCACCGTGATATGCGGCGACTGCGGGCTATCGAGCGTACGCCGCTGCCGCAGCAACCCCTGCGCGGCGCGCTCGTTTAATTCATTTTGCAGTTCGGTGAAAGGCATCTTTTTGCCACGGCTTCGTAGGTTGGGTTGAGCGTAGCGATACCCAACAATAGGATGTCCATAAAACGATGGTGTGGCTAATGTTGTTCCGCAAACGGATACATGCCGAGCT
>JACPUX010000077.1 GCA_016192065.1 Betaproteobacteria bacterium | reverse complement strand
TGCGCCCCCTTGGGGCGGCCCGGCGGGGGGGATGGACCCCACCCCCCGGCCCCCTCCCCCGGGGAGGGGGTGAGTGTGATTCGCGGGCTGCGCCCGCTCCGGTGCTTGGTTTGCGCCCCCTTGGGACGGCCCGGCGGGCTGGATGGACCCCACCCCCTGGCCCCCTCCCCCGGGGAGGGGGTGAGTGTGGTTCGCGGGCTGCGCCCGCTCCGGTGCTTGGTTTGCGCCCCCTTGGGACGGCCCGGCGGGGGCGCATGTCATCGGGGATCCAGCCGGTAGCGCAGGAGCGCCGGGAAGTTGCTGGGGTTCTCCCAGCGCAGGCAATAGTCGCGGCTGGCGTCGGGGAGGAAGCGCCCGGCTTCGGCGGCGCTGGGGGGCAAATGCACCGGTTGCAGCGCCATGTTGCCGCTGCGGTACTCGATCACGAGAGCCAGCGGCGGGTCGGCGGTGAATTGGTAATTCAGACGCTCGGTCGCCCGGAGCGCCAGGCAGCGTTGATGAAAGCCTTGCGGCGGAAGCTCGGTGGGGCCGAATTGCAGGTTCGCCGGGACCCTTGGCACCGGTGCCGCGCAGCCGCCCGCCAGCAGCGCCAGGAACAGCGCCGGCCCGGCCCGGCGGAGGCATCGCTCAGCCACCGCGAGCCACCTTCCAGTCTTCGGCCAGGAGCGCCCAGCGCTCGTGGTCGCGCCAGCGGCCCGCGACCTTGAGATAGCGCCGGGAATACCCTTCCCGCCGAAAGCCGGCCGCGCTGACTAAGGCAATGGAGGCCGCGTTGCCGGGCTGGATGTTGGCCTCGAGGCGGTGTAGTCCCAGGCTCTGGAATGCCTCGCGCAGCAGTAGGGACAAACCAGCTCGCATCAGGCCCTGGCGCGCCAGGGGGAGAAACCCGTAATATCCGAGAAACGCGGTCTGGAAAGGGCCGCGCACGATTTCCGAAAGGATGTACGTCCCCACCAGAGCGTCATCCTCGCGGCGGCAAACCAGATAGACCCGGCGCCGCTGATCGGCGGGGTCCCCGAGCCAGGACCGGAAGCGCGCCGGGGTCGCGGGCGGCGCCACCCAGCGGCGGTGCAGTGGCGCGCTGAGCCGGACTTGGGCGCAGAAGACGCGAGCGTCCGCCGAGGCGGGCACGCGCAGGTAGACCGGGTTGGGACCAGGAATGGGCCGGGAAATGTTCTTTGCCACGACGGATCGAGGGGTGCGCATGACCGAAAAGAACTGGATCGCAGGTGAGGTGGTGGCGCTCAAACGCTGGGCTGAGAGGCTCTACAGTATCGACATCGGCGCGGACTATCCGCCCTTCCAGGCCGGCCAGTTCGCGCGCCTGGGGCTGTACGATGCGGCCGGGGAACTCGTGGAGCGGCCCTATTCTCTGGTCAATTCGCCCGGCACCCAACCCCTGGAATTCTACTTCATCGCCCTGCCCCAGGGCGTGCTCACGCCACGGCTCGCGCAACTGCGTCCCGGCGAAGCCGTGTACCTGGCGCCCCGCCCCAGCGGGCTGTTCACCTTGGCCGCGGTGCCTGCTGGCGAGAGCCTGTGGTGCTTGGCGACCGGCACGGGCATCGGTCCGTTCCTGTCCATCCTGGGCACTGAAGAGCCCTGGGCTCGCTTCGCCAAAGTGGTGCTGGTGCATGCCGTGCGCGAAGCGACGGAGCTCACTTACGGCGAGCGCATCGCCGGCTTCTCCCGGGTGCATCCCGGGCGGTTCGTCTATTTGCCGATGGTGAGCCGCGAGCGGTCCCCTGGCGCGCTGGCGGGCCGGATTCCGCAGGCGATCGACGATGGCCGGCTGGAACAAGGCGCGGGCGCGACGCTCGTTCCAGCCCAAGCCCAGGTCATGCTTTGCGGCAATCCCGAGATGTTGCGCGACACCACGCTGGCGTTGGAAGGTCGTGGCCTCAAGCGGAACAGAAAAAAGGCGCCGGGGCAGATTACCGTCGAATCCTATTGGTGAGTCGTGGCTGCGGATCTGAGTAGCGTTTCCCTAGCGCGAGCGGACCTGGATTCCGGCCAAAAAGCTCAAACCCGGTGCCGGTTCATAGTAACGGCGATTGCTTTCGCCGACGATCACGGAGCCAACGTACTGGCGGTCGAAGACATTGTCCACGCGCAGGAAGGGCGAAGCCACCCAGCCCGCGATCCGGAACTCGGTGCCAGCACGCACGCTGAGGCTGGCAAAACCCGGCGCTGGCGGTGCCGCGTTGGAGTCTTCGACTTCGAGCCGGCCGCGCCCGTGGATCTCGACCGCGGCGAAGCGTCCCGTGGCCGAGTCGCGCCACGCGAATTCGGCGAAACCGCTGATCGCGGGTACCGCCGGCATGCGTCGGCCCGCCTCGATGACGCCGGTCGGGGTGCTGAACGGAGCGTCGTAAACAGCGCGCCCCGCCGAGAGGGCCAAGCTGGCCGAGAATCCGGCGGGGAGTTGCGTCTGGAGCGAAGTTTCGACCCCCTGGCGCAAGGTGCGCGCGGCGTTGCGATAGCTGGTGCGACCGCCGGTGGCGGTGTCCACGATCAACTCGTCGCTGGTGCGCACTTCATAGGCCGCCAATTCCACGCGCACTCCCTTGGCGATCAGGGCCTTCAACCCGGCTTCGAGATGCTTGCTGCGCGCCGCCTTGAGCCCGAAGTTGAAGCCGCCGCCGCTGCCGGAGTAAAAGAGCTCGTTGAGCGTCGGGGATTCCAGGCCTTTCGCGGCCGCCACATAAACGCTGGAGTGCGCGCCGAGCTTGAAGCTTGCCCCAAGCATTCCTGTGGTTTGACGATAGCGCACCTCGCCGCTGTCGTTCCCATTGGCGAAATAGCGGTCGTCGACGGCGAACTTGAGGTCGTTGCGGCGCAGGCCGGTGGTGAACGCCCAAGGTCCTCGCGCCCATTCGAGTTGCAGGTAGGGGTCGATACTGGTGACGCGATCGACTTCGTTGCGCCGAAGCGCGCCCAACACGCCCAGTTCAGTGCCGACGAAATTCTGGTAGCCCTGGCGGTCGTCGCGTGAGCGCTGTACATCAAGACCTACGGTGGTCGAGAACTTGCCCGCGTCCACGGCGACGGTGTGGCTCCAGCGCGCGTCGACGCCGCCGAAAGCGCGCGCGAAATCGATCACGCCCCCAGGGCTCCGCGGTGCCGCCTGTGGCCCCGGCGGGATCGATTGAAACTGGAGCACGCCGCGTTCGCCATAGAAAGCGATCAGGTCCAGTCTGCCGCCCGCGAAGCCGCGCTCGTAATGCGCGCCGACCTGGCTGTGGTCGATACTCTTGCGGGTATTGAAGGTCAAGGCGACTGACTCCACGCCTCGCGGATCGTGCTGATAGGATGCCCAACTGAGTCCCAGGGGATCTTGGGTGCCGTCCTGATCGAGGTGATTCAGGATGAGCGTGAGCTTGCCCTCATCCTCCAGCGCGGTGCTCAGTTTGACCAAGCCTTGGTCGCGGGTGACGGCGCTGTGGGCGCGATAGCCGGTGGTCGAAAAGCGTGAGGCGTCGAGGAGGTAGCCAAAGCCGCCGACCCTGCCCTGGGCATTGGCGTCGAGTTTCCAGGTGTCGTACGAGCCGCCCGTGGCACGCATTTCGATCCGGTCGCCGGCCTCGGGCTCACGGGTGAAGAGCTGGATCACTCCGCCGGCGTGGTTGCCGTAGACCACCGAATAGGGACCGCGCAGCACTTCGATGCGCTCCGCCAAATCGAGGTTGAAGCTCGCGGCTTGCCCCTGGCCGTCGGGCATGGTCGCCGGGATGCCATCGGTGAACAGACGCACGCCGCGCACGCCGAATGCCGCGCGCGCGCCGAAACCGCGCGAAACGATTTGCAGATCCTGGGCATAGTTGTAGCGGTTGGCGGCACTCAAGCCCGGCACCCGCGCCAGCGCCTCCGATGCGTTGACCCGCAACTGCCCCTCACTGATCGCCCGATCGTCGAGCACGCTGGCGGACGCGGGCAAGTCGAGACTTGCCTTCTCGACCCGGCTGCCGGTCACCAGCAAAGGTTCGAGCGCGGCCTCGTCGCCGGCCAGCACCGGCGTGATCTCGACGCCCAGCGCCAGGGCCAGTAGGTACACGCGCAGGTGCTTGAGTTGACGCATGGTGATTCCCCCAAAAGAACTGTGGTGAAGGCAAGTAGGGCTGGTTCAAGGCAGGCCTACGCGCAACCGTGTTTCGAGATCGCGCACGCCAGGACAAGGAACACCGCCCCTGCGCGTCGCGATTGCATTCGTCGCCACCGCCTCGATCGGCGCTCGCTCGAACCTTCTTGGCCAGCGGCGGCACTCGCTAGCGGTCCGCCGAGGCGCATGCAAGCAAAGGTCCAGCGAAGCCGAGGCGCGATCATGGTGCGCGAAACCTGGGTGATGAACAGGTCCCAGGTATCGAGCAAGCGGCATGCCAATGCCGATTCGTGCGCAAGGCCCGCGAAGTGACTGGTCGCGCCACGCGCGCTGCTCAGGAATGGAGCAGGTGGTGATTTGTGAGACAGTGCTGCGGGCAACAGGAAACAATTCTCCGCGAGGCGGCTCCGCCGTACCTTCCGGGTCGGCCTTGATCTCGCTGCGCGCCAACGCGTGTTTACCGCGTGGCATGCGAATTGCTCGGCCAGCTACGATCGAGGCTCGCACGGCTCGATCAGTCGGCCAGTCCGCGCAAGCGGAAGGGGCGTTCCGGGTGCCGATGGACTTGCACGATTCAACGTCCGGCAGAATCCGAACATAATTGGAGAGAAGGCCATGAAACAGAGGGTGGGAGTCGAGCCGCGCGTGGGCGTGGCAATCGTGATGGTGAGTTTGCTCGCCTGGGGTAGCGCCTCGGCGGTGGTGAGCGATGCCGATATTCTCAATGATGCCCGGACGACTCACGATGTCGTTACCGCGGGTCTGGGCACACAGGGCCAGCGCTTCAGTCCGCTGGCCAAAATCAACACCAAGACCGTCAAGGGCCTGGTTCCGGTGTGGTCCATGAGCTTCGGCGGCGAGAAACAGCGCGGCCAGGAGTCGCAGCCCCTGGTCCACAACGGCAAGATGTTCGTCACCGCATCCTACAGCCGGCTCTTTGCCATCGACGTGAAAACCGGCAGGAAGCTCTGGAAATACGAACATCGCCTGCCCGACGGCATCATGCCCTGTTGCGACGTAGTCAACCGCGGCGCCGCGCTGTATGGCAACTTGGTGATCTTCGGCACCCTTGACGCGCAGCTCCTGGCTTTCGAACAAGACACCGGCAAGCTGGTCTGGAAAGAAAAGGTCGACGAATACTCCGCCGGCCATTCCTTGTCCGCTGCCCCGGTGATCGTCAAAGGACTGGTCGTCACCGGGATTTCGGGCGGCGAGTTCGGGGCCATCGGACGGGTCGAGGCGCGCGACGCCAAGACCGGCAAGCTGGTTTGGACGAGGCCGACGGTCGAAGGCCACATGGGCTACAGATACGGGGCCGACGGCAGCAAGACTGAGGGCGGCGTCAGTGGCGTGACCAACGCCTCGTGGCCGGGTGATTTGTGGAAGACCGGCGGCGCGGCCACCTGGAACAACTTCACCTACGATCCGGACACCAACCTGATCTTTGTTGGAACCGGCAACCCCGCGCCTTGGAACAGCCACCTGCGCCCCGGCGACAATCTCTACTCGTGCTCGACCGTGGCCATCGACG
Organism: Betaproteobacteria bacterium; assembly: GCA_016192065.1. GTDB lineage: Bacteria > Pseudomonadota > Gammaproteobacteria > Burkholderiales > Casimicrobiaceae > JACPUX01. Next base: position 149,008 of record JACPUX010000077.1, on the reverse strand, counting down.
CTGACACCGGCAAAATCGCCTGGCACTATCAGACCACGCCGCATGACGGCTGGGATTTCGACGGCGTGAACGAGTTCGTGGCGTTCGACTGGAAAGGCAAAGACGGCAAGACCGTCAAAGCTGGCGGCAAGGCCGACCGCAACGGCTTCTTCTATGTGCTCGACCGTGGCAACGGCAAGCTGCTCAATGCCTTTCCCTTCGTCAACAAGATCACCTGGGCTTCGAGCATCGACCTCAAGACCGGCCGGCCGGTATACGTCGCCGAAAATCGCCCCGGCGACCCCAGCGCCGCAGCCGACGCCAAGAAGGGCCAATCGGTGTTCTCCGCGCCTTCCTTCCTCGGCGGCAAAAATCAGCAACCCATGGCGTTTAGCCCGCAGACCGGCCTGTTCTATGTGCCGGCCAACGAGTGGGGCATGGAGATCTGGAACGAGCCCGTGGTGTACAAGAAAGGTGCTGCCTACCTGGGCGCGGGCTTTACCATCAAGCCTTTGCATGACGACTATATCGGCGTGATGCGTGCCGTCGACCCGGTCAGCGGCAAGATCGCCTGGGAGATCAAGAACTACGCGCCACTTTGGGGCGGCGCTCTGGCCACCGGCGGCGGACTGGTCTTCTACGGCACTCCCGAGGGTCACCTCAAGGCGGTGGATGCCAAGAGCGGCAAGGAACTCTGGCAGTTCCAAACCGGCAGCGGCGTGGTCGCGCCCCCGATCACTTGGGATCAGGATGGCGAGCAGTACCTGGCGGTGGTGTCCGGCTGGGGCGGCGCGGTGCCGCTCTGGGGCGGGGATGTCGCCAAGCGTGTGAATTTTCTTGAGCAAGGCGGTTCGGTCTGGGTGTTCAAGCTGCACAAATCCTGAGCGGATCTTCTCGTGAGTGATTTGCGGGGCGCGCGGCGCCCCGCTTTTTTTCTTGGCGCGTCCGCGCGCCGCGAGCAGGCCCACCGCAGACCGCACCTTGGCGTCCGCAGCCGCGCAGAGAAACGCGCTCCCGGGTTCGCTCTGGGGGCGCCGCGCGCTGGTGTTAGTGGCCGCGTAGTTTGCGATAAAGCGTCGTGCGGGTGATGCGCAGTTCGCGCGCCGCCGCCGAGATGTTGCCCTGATGCCTCGCTACCGCGGCCAGAGCCCATTGACGCTCGGCTTCGCGCAAGGACTGTGGGCCTTGCCCAAGTCCGCCCAGGGGTGCGACGGTCGGCTCCTCAAAGCCCGACCAGGGCAGTTCACCGGGGGAATTGGCCAGAGCGGCCGCCAGGCGCAGGCAGTTGCGCAGCTCGCGCACGTTGCCCGGCCAAGGGCGTGCCGCCAGCCGTGCCTGGGCCTCGGTGCTGAGCCGCAAAGGCTTCAAAGGCGATTCTTCGTCCAAGATGTCCTGGGCGATGCGGGCGAAATCTTCGCGTTCTCGCAGTGGCGGCAGTTCCACGGTCAGGCCGGATAGACGGAAATACAGGTCGCCGCGGAAGCACCCTTGATCGACCAAAGCGCGCAGCGGTTGATGGCTCGCGCATAGTAAGGACACATCGACCGAGTGTTCTGCGCTGTCACCCAGGGCGGTGACCCGCCGGGTTTCGAGCACGCGCAACAGCACCGCCTGCAGCGCCAGGGGCATGTCGCCAATCTCGTCGAGAAAAAGCGTCCCGCCGCTCGCCAGGCGCAGCTTTCCTGGAGCACCTTCACGGCGCGCCCCGGAAAAAGCGCCCTCGACATGGCCGAAGAGTTCCGCTTCGATCAAGGGGGCTGGAATCGCCGCGCAATTGACGGCCACGAACGGGCCTTGGGCGCGTGGCCCGGAACGATGAAAGGCGCGCGCGAAGACCTCTTTGCCGGTGCCGGTTTCACCTTGAACGAGCAAAGGGATGTCGCGGCCGAGGATACGCTTGGCGCGGCTGACCGCCGCGGCCATGCGCCGGTCGCCCAGGGCGAGGCCATCCAAAGGCAGGGGCCCCGGCCCAAGCGTCGGCGCCACCGCGTCGGCATCATTGGTACCTGGGGCGACGCAGGTTTCCAGCAGCAGCGGCGCGCTGGGATGCAGTTTGGAGCCCTGGACATACAGAGCCAGCACCCCTAGGCCTTTGCCCAAAGGCGTGGCGGCGCCACTCCAGTCCTTGAGGCAATCGAGGTAATGTTGGGCGCCCAAGACCTGCGCGGTGCCGCCGCTGTGCAAGGCCATGGCGATCGCGTTGGTGCCGCGACCGGTCTCCGACCATTCAGCGCCAGGCAGCGCGCCGATGCGAGCGGCGCTCCGACGCAGCGACGGGGCGCCCAGACTGGCCCGCAGGCAAGCCTGCGCATCGGCGATGAGCAGTAGCGCTGGCTGCTGGGCCAGGCAGCGAAAGAGTTGCTCGGCCCGCGCCAGGATCTCGCCGAGTTCGGGCGAGGGCGCGCCTTCGGGTTGCTCCGGCCTCAGGTAACGCAGCGGTGGAACCCAGGTCGCGGCGAGTCCGGCCGCCCGGCAGCGGACCCAGGACTCACGGATTGCGGCGAAACCATCGATGGCCTCCCAACTCATGCGCTTGCTCTTGCACAAACCGTACCGGACGCCTGCGCGTGACCGCTGAGCCGCACTGGCACAAACAGCGCTCCAGGCTTGAGCAAGTGCTGCGCGCTGGCGCAGCGGCGCAGCGCCAATGTCGACGCCCCGGGGTCCCGCCGTGACGCCATGGTCTCTTGGACCACGGCGCAGGCGCGATGGCATGACGATTGCAATGGAGGCACCGGTCATGTGCCAACACTCAAGGAGATCGACATGCAGTACGCCTTACCTGGCCAAGCGGGGGCCAAATATGCATTCAAGGCCCGCTACGACAACTTCATCGGGGGCAAGTGGGTTGCGCCAGTACGTGGGCAGTATTTCGACAACCTCAGCCCGATCACCGGGAAGGCCTTTTGTCAGGCGGCCCGCTCGACCGAGGAGGACGTCGAACTCGCCCTCGACGCCGCGCACGCCGCGAAAGACGCCTGGGGACGGACCTCGGCGACGGAGCGGGCGATTGTGCTCAATCGCATCGCCGACCGCATGGAGCAGAATCTCGAAACCATCGCCTATGTCGAGGCGATCGACAACGGCAAGCCGATACGCGAGACTCTGGCCGCGGACATTCCCCTGGCGATCGATCATTTCCGCTACTTCGCCGCCTGCATGCGCGGTCAGGAAGGGGCGCTGGCCGAGCTCGACGACAGCACCGTCGCCTACCATTTTCACGAGCCGCTGGGGGTGGTCGGACAGATCATTCCCTGGAACTTCCCCATCCTGATGGCCGCCTGGAAGCTCGCCCCCGCATTGGCGGCCGGCAACTGCGTGGTGCTCAAGCCGGCCGAGCAAACGCCAATCGGAATTCTTGTGGTGCTCGAACTGATCGCCGATCTGCTGCCGCCGGGGGTGCTGAACGTCGTCAATGGCTTCGGACTAGAAGCCGGCAAACCACTGGCCTCGAGCAACCGCATCGCCAAAATCGCCTTCACCGGCGAGACCACGACCGGGCGATTGATCATGCAGTACGCCGCGCAGAACCTGATTCCGGTGACGCTGGAGCTGGGCGGCAAATCTCCCAATGTCTTCTTCGACGATGTCGCCGCGGCCGATGACGAGTTTCTCGACAAGGCGATCGAAGGCTTCGTGATGTTCGCGCTCAACCAGGGCGAGGTCTGCACCTGCCCGTCCCGGGCCCTCATTCAAGAGTCGCTTTACGATCGCTTCACGGAACGCGCGTTGCAAAGGGTCGCCGCGATCAAGCAAGGCAACCCTTTGGATACCGACACCATGATCGGCGCCCAGGCTTCGACCGAACAGATGGAGAAGATTCTCTCCTACATCGACATCGGCCGATCGGAAGGTGCGCGCATCCTCGCGGGCGGGGAACGAGCCCAGCACGGCGGCGAAATCTCCGAAGGCTTTTACATCAAGCCCACGGTGTTCAAGGGTCACAATCGCATGCGCATTTTCCAGGAAGAGATTTTCGGGCCGGTGGTTTCGGTGACGACTTTCAAAGATGATGCCGAAGCGCTGGCTATTGCCAACGATAGCAAGTACGGGCTCGGAGCCGGCTTGTGGACGCGCGACGGCAATCGCGCCTATCGGTTCGGGCGAGCCATTCAAGCAGGCCGCGTGTGGACCAACTGCTACCACCTCTACCCGGCGCATGCAGCCTTCGGGGGCTACAAGCAGTCCGGCATCGGGCGTGAAAATCACAAGATGATGCTCGATCACTACCAGCAGACCAAGAATCTGTTGGTGAGCTATAGCCCGAAGAAGCTGGGCTTCTTCTAAGGAAGCCTGTCCCGGCGAGGCGACGCTCGCTGCTGCGGCATGGCGCACTTGTTGCGCAAATGCACAGTTCGGGCGAAGCCTCGAACCGGGGCTGACCCAGCCCCGCAAGACCGTGCTGACCGCTCTGGACAAGTGCATGGCGGCGCCAGTGCAGCTTCGAGAGCGCACTGGCACGCTCTCTGCACCGGGTCTGTCCGCGCTGGCGCGATCGGCCTCTCCGAGGGTTTCGCCAAAACGCCGGCGCGGAGGGTGGAGCGATCGCCAAGGCGCCCGTGCCACCGTGCTTTTTTGATCAATCGTCGGGAGGATGTTATGTCACAACTGAGTGCAATTTCCTTGAGCATCGCGCTGCTGGGCGGGCTCGCCACCTGGGGTTTTCTTGCCGTGGGCGGGGTGTTCATCTGGGCGGCGTTCGTGGCCTGGGGATGTTTCTTTCACACCGGCGGCGACGAGGCGGCGCTGCGCAACACCCTCATCGGCAACGCCTTTGGCGTGCTACTCGCTTGGGGCGCCGCGCTGGTGATTCTGGCGGTGCCGATGGCGGGGCAATTGGGTTTGCCGCTTTGGGCCGGGCTGGTGGTGGGGGCGTCGGTCTGGCTGCTTTGTTCCGCGGCGCGCATCAAGGCGTTCTCGGTCATTCCGGCCAGCGTCTATGGCTACGCCTCGGCGTTTGCCTTCCTGCTGCAGACGCCGGACAAGCTCAGCCTCGCCAAGCTCCTTGCTCCGAACCTCGACAACGCGCTGCTGGTGGTGCCGCTGTCAATGAGCATCGGCGCGGTCCTGGGGTATATCTCGGCCAAACTCGGGGGCCTGCTGGCCGGTGCCGGCAAGCCCGCCTAAAGGCGCGACCGCGGTGACGCGCGCGGCGGCGAGCTTGCTGCTTGGTCGGGCAACGCTCGCCGTCCTGCTGCTCTTTCTGAGTATGGGTTTCGTACCCTTCAGCCTGGCCGGGGTGCTCACCCACGCCGATCTCGAACACCGGTTTCCTGAGGCCTTGCGCATTCTGCCCAAGGATCGGGAACTGCCGGTGTGGCCGATCGTTAAACTCGAAGGCCCGAAGGAGACCGTGGTCGCCTATACGTTCGAGTCGATCGATCTTGCGCCCATTCCGGGCTTCGCCGGCGAACCCTTCAATCTGTTGATCGCCATTGATCGCCACGGCGCTCTACTGGAAGTGCGCGTGCTCGCTCAGCATGAGCCGGTCTTCCTCGATGGGCTCGGCCCCGAACCGCTGTTTCGCTTTGTCGAGCAGTATCGCGGCCGGCGGATTCTCGACCCTTGGCGGGTCATCGAACCGCGGCGCGGGACCGGTGGCGTTCACGAGTTGGGAACCATCGACGGGGTCAGCAAGGCCACCGCTTCGGTGCGCATCGTCAATGAAACGGTGCTGGCGGCGGCGCTGCAGGTGGCCCGCGCCAAGCTTGGTTTCGCGGCCGCGCGGCCGGCGGCGAAAGTGCGCGAGGAGCATTTTGAGCCGCTATCCTGGTCCGCTCTGCGCGAACGCGGCCTGGTGGCTCGGTACGAGATTGCCGAAGCGCAGGTCGAGCAGGCGTTCGCCGGAACCGGCCTGCACGATGATCCGGTGGAGCTGGCCCCGAGCGGCGCGGATAAGACCGAGCTATGGATCGCGTATCTCAACCTCCCGAGCGTTGGTCGCAATCTGCTTGGGGAAGCGGGCTGGCGAGCCCTGCGCGATCGCCTCGAGCCCGGCCAGCATGCGCTCTTGGTCATGGCCTCGGGACCACGTCAATTCGTCAATGACGCCTTTCTGCGTGGCGGCGTGCCCCACCAACTGGTGCTCAAACAGGGCGGGCTGCCGATTGCCTTGCGTGATCTGGACTTCGAGGTGCCAACCTTGCCACCCGATGCGCCCAAGGCCGAGGCGATGAAGGTCTTCCGCATCGCCGCCAGCGCCGGTTTCGACCCGGCCGCGACCTGGCAACTGGCATTGCGCGTCGAGCGTCGCCAGAACGTGATGTATGGCGAAACCGCGCGGCGCGACTTCGCCCTCGAGCACACCCTGCCCGAGTCCTATTTCTTCATTTCCGAGCCCGCCGGACGGCCGGCCTGGCGGGCGGTTTGGGAAGCGCGGCGCGGCGATCTGATCCTGCTGGGGGCGCTGCTGGTGGCGCTGTCGTGCAGTCTGGCGGCCGCGCGTGTGCTCTTCACTACACCACGTCGCCTGGCGGTGTTTCGCTGGAGCTTTCTGGTCCTCACGCTCGGCTTCGTGGGCTATTTTGCCCAGGGACAGGTCTCGATCGTGCAGGTCGCCGGGATCGTGAAGGCGCTGTGGACCGGCGGCTGCTGCGGCTTCCTGCTCTACGATCCGGTCACCCTGATTCTGCTGACGGTCGCGCTGGTCGCCCTGGTGCCTTGGGGGCGCGGTGCTTTTTGCGGCTGGTTGTGTCCATTCGGCGCCCTGCAGGAGTTCATCGCCGCCCTGGCCCGGCGCGCGCGCCTGCCGCAGTGGCACGTTCCGGCACTCCTGGAGCGCCGCTTGGCGATGCTCAAATACCTGCTGCTCGCCGCGATCCTCGCCGGCGCGGTGGTGGCGCCGAACTGGAGCGAGGCGCTGGCGCAGAGCGAACCGTTCAAGACCGCCATCACCTTGGGCTGGCAGAGCTCCGGCGGGGCGTTGATCTACGCCCTCGCGCTGCTGGGCTTGGGTGCCGTCGTCTACAAAGCCTACTGCCGCTGGCTCTGCCCCTTGGGTGCTCTTTTGGCCGCGGGGGATGTGCTGCGCCGCCGCGATTGGCTGGGCCGGCGTGCCGCCTGCGGCAAGCCCTGCCAAGTCTGCCGCAAGCACTGCGCTTATGGCGCGATCGCCGACGACGGTGCCATTCGTTATCGCGATTGCTTCATGTGTCTGGCATGCGTCCAGATCTTTCACGACCGTCATCGCTGCGCCCCGCTACGCCTGGCGGCTCGGCGTGGGGTCGCGGTTCAACGATCGCCCGGGAGGGGAGAATGAAGGGAATACACTGGTTGCACGAGGTGCTGGAAATACCCAGCCCCTGGCAAGTCGCCGAAGTACGCCACGACGCACGCCGGGGCCGGATCGACGTTTGGGTGCAGGAGGGTGAAGTGCGCGGCGGCTGGTTCCTGAGTCGCAGCCTGCGTTCCGCGGCGATCGAGGAGCGGGTGTGGCGGCACGTCGATCTGGCGGGCTGGCGCTGCTACATTCATTTGCGCGCCCAACCCGGCCGAAGCTCGCCCAGCGTCTCCTGGTGTGGCGAACCTGACATGCCCTTCACTGGCGCTCTGGCGCGGCGCGTGGCGAACTTGCTCGCCGAGGGGGTGAAGCTGCCACTGGTGTGCTCGGTGCTCAACATTCCCATCGATGAGCTTTGGAAGTTCAAACACGGCATCGACACCGGGCGCGCCAGCGTAGGCGCTTTGGCGGCTCCGGAGCGAACCCGCGCGGACGGCGACGAGGACGAACTGCCGCCCTTGCAGCATCCGGTCTGGCAGCATTTGCTCGAAGGCAAGCTGGATCTGGAGATTCGGGTGCTGAGCCTCAAGTTGTTGCTGGCCCGCCTGCGCGAGCAGATGCGCTTGATTGCCGATCCCGAAGTGCGACTCATGAAAGCTCAGGAGATCCGGCACTACTTTGTTCGCTATGCCCCTTTGCTGGGGAACGAACTGGCACAAATGAAGGCGGCGCAAGTCCAGGTCGCCGCGCGGAGCAAGGCATGAGTGAAAGCGGATTGATGGCCATCGAAGCGGCCAAGCGCCTAGTCGAAGCAGGAGGCTATTTCGCCATCGCCGGCGACGAACGCGCCCTGGTGCAATTGCCCAAAGGCAACTGGATCGGTGGGACCATTCCCTACTTCATGGATCGCCGTGGCGGCCGCACTACCCGCGAAGAGGTGTTCGTCACCCCCATCGCTGCCCTGCCCGAGGAGCCGCCGCTGATTCGCTTCTATTCCTTGGAGCGTTTGCCTCAAATCTGCCGCAACGCGCCCGAGCACGGCTTTTCCCTGATCATCATTCCCGGTTTCAGCGAGGCTCATTCCAGCTTCGCGCGGCACGCGCCGGAGTACCCGGAAATGTTTCTGCGGCCCTTGATCGGCTGGGTCGCCGGGATCCACCTGGATGAGCTCGGAAAACGCCGGCCGAAAGTGCTGCATGGTCAAACCGGGCAGCTCAGCGAGGAAATGGCCGTGGTCATGGAGGTACCCTTGCCGCCTCAGCAGCAAGCGGTCATCGACATCGTCAATCTCTTCGAACCCGGTCCGGGGCCGACCATCGTCTTCGCCGAAAATGGCTTCAGCGCCGAGCTCTGTCTGATCGACGGCAAAGAGCAGAACCTCGCCCGCCATTTCGCCGAGCGGCGGCTCGACACCCGCCTGCCGCTGGTCGCCGACTATTGCGGCGCGCGCGTGAATGTCAGCATCAAAGCGGTGGACGAGCATGCCGGTCGGGTCGAGTTTTACGCCCCGGTCTTTCCCGGCGTTGCCTACCGACATGCCGCGCCCGTGGCTGATTATGTGCGCGCCTTCAATACTGCCTTGCCGCGCTTGGCGGCGCCGCCACGCTACTCCTGCAATTGTGTCCTGAACTATCTGTACTCCGAATTGGAGGGCAAGACCACGGCGGGCATGACCGGCCCCATGACCTTCGGTGAGATCGCCTATCAGTTGCTTAACCAGACTTTAGTGTACCTCGAAGTCAGGGATGTGGCGGCTTAACTGCTCCAGAACGGCGCAGGTGTCTCATTATTGAGCGCTGCGCTGACCTGAAAGGCGCTTCTTGTCCCGCCAGGGATTTAGCCATGCCAAACGCGCCGCGTAGTGCCCGATACCCAGCTCGGTGCCGAGATGCAAGACCACCAGCGCCAGCAGAACCCACCCGGAAGTGGCGTGGCAAATGGCGAAGAACCGGCTCAGCGCGTCGTCGGGCCAGCCAAGTTTGGGCAGGTCATAGGCGAAAAGGCGCACCGGATGACGCCCGAAGGAAGTCGACAAGTAGCCGCATAGCGGTGTCAGCAGCAGCATGAGATAAATGAGGCGCCGGCCGACGGTGGCGAGGCGGGGTTTGGGCGCGCGCTTGCCGGGCCTCGCCCATGGCCGCAGCTGCCATGCCAGCCGGAGCGCCAGCAGTGCCGCGGCGAGCAGCCCCAGGGATTTGTGCAGGGCGAACAACGCGGCTTTGTCGGGCCCTTTGGGTAAGCCGACCATGATCCAACCGAGGGCGAAGAGCCCGAGCAGTAGTCCGGCATGTCCCCAGTGCAGCCCGGCCGCCACCCCGTCCCGCCCCTTCGGCTTCATCGTATCACCGCGCCCCAGGGCAGTTCACCCACCGGAAGGTCAAGGAGCTTTTGGCGCGCCACGGTATCGATGACGCTGACGCTGTTGGAGCGTCCGTTGGCGACATAGAGCTTCTTCCCATCCGCAGTGATGGCCATGTTCCAGGGTCTTTGCCCGACCGAGATGGTCTCGCCGACGCGTAGCGTGACCGCGTCGATGACCGTGATGCTGGCGGCCTTGCCATTGCTGACGTACACCTGTCGGCCGTCGGGGGAAAGCGTGATGCCGTTGGCGTAGGCGCCTGTGGGGAGGACGGCGAGCACGCGTCGCGCGGCGAAGTCGATGGCATAAACGGCATCGGCGAGTTCGCAAGCCACGAAAACGCGCTCACCATCAGGTGTGAAGGCCAGGCCCCGCGGCCGCCCGCCGACCGCGATTCGATCAACCTGACGCAGCCGCCCGAGGTCGATGATGTCGATCTGTTCGCCTTCCTCGGCGGTGACCAGAAGCCAGCGACCATCGGGACTAAAGGCGAGGTGCTCGGGGTTCCGTCCGGCCACCGCGATCTTGGCCAGAGGGCGGAGCGTCGCGGCATCGAACAGGGCGATGCTGCTGGTCTCTTCGATGGCTACGGCCACCTGAGTCTCGTCCGGGCTGAGCCGCAGCCCTTCGGGCGATGGGCCCAGGGGGGCCTGAGCGAGGACCCGGCCGTCGCGGGCGCTCAATACGCGCAACTGCGGGCCGGCCGCGTCGCTCACATAGAGGCGCTCGCCGGCCCGATCGACGGCCAGGCCGCGCGGACGTCCGCCGATGGCGAAGTGCTCGAGGATTTGGTCCGTGGCGGTATCGATGAGACTCAGGCTGCCCGACTTCTCATTGCTCACCCAGGCGAGGGGCGCCGCTCCGGCGAGCGGGGTCAGCGCCAGCCAGGCGACCATCAAGGTCGTTTGGAGATTCATGGCGATCGACTCATGGCGTGGCGGTCGTAGTGGTAAGGCGGTGGTGCGTCATTAGCCGCGCCAGGGTGCCATTCTGAATGAGCGTGGCCAAAGCGGCTTCAAGGCTGGCCTGTAAGGCATGCGCTTCGGCTTTGACGGCCATGCCTACCGTCCAGCGGTCCACTGCCGGGGGCGGCAGGCGATAGGTTTCGATCACGTAGCGCGGGTCGCCGCCCAAAGCGGCCTGCAGTTGGCCGCGCGGCGCCAGCACCGCACCCACTTCGCCCCGCTGGAGCGCGGCCACCGCGGCGGCCGTGGCGCCGAAGTGGGCCACGCGCGCGCGCAGACGCCCGCCCAAGGCGTGCATCAAGTGGCCGTCAGCCGGCGTATGCAGTTCCACGCCAATCCGTTCACCGTCAGCCTGGGCGAATTCCTCCAGGAACCTGCCCGTGCTTGCCGCACGCCATTCGCTTTTGCGCGCTAGGGCCAGCTCCTCGCGCTGGTAGGCGCCGAAGATGCGTACCTTGGGATTGGCTTGCTGCAGGTTTGGATCGACCGGAACGTGCAGCATCACATCGGCGACCCGGGTGCCGAGGTAATGTCCCTTCCAGACCATGTTGCGCAAGTCGTCGTGCATGTCCTCGTCGGCCTTGAACCAGGCGAATTCGGCGCGCAAGCCAAGGCCGCGGGCCAGCGCGTCGCCCAGGTCGACATCGCTGCCGCTGCCTTCATGCGAATAGGGCGGAAAGTCGCGGTAGAGCGCAATGCGCAGTACGCCGGGCGTGGCGGTGGGTGGCGGTTCCGCGGCCTGGCCCGAGGTCGTCGCGAGCGCCAACCCAAGCACGAGGAGGAGCCGTTCAGTCGACCACACGAACGCTCTCCAGCCAAGCGCGAATCGCCCACATCGCTTCCTGCGACAGCATTCCCTCAAAAGGGGGCATGTACACGCGGCCGTCGCGCGTGGCGCCGTGGCGGACGCGCCCGAGGTAAATTTCATCACCTTCGTCGCCGGTCGGAAGATAGCGTAAATCGGGCGCAATCCCCCCGGAGACTGCGCCCAAACCGTGGCAGCGAGCGCAGTTCTGGTTGAAGGCCGAGGCGCCAATCTGTTCGGCGCGCGCGTTCTTGCGATAGGGGTTGCTCTTGGACCAGCCCGCCCCCAGAACTTTGAGACCGGCTACGTCCACCGCCTGGGGTGTGACATCGCCGTGGGCGTGCGCGGTGGCCGCGAAATACCCGAAGAGCGCGAAGGGGCTGGCCGCGGCAAGCGCTAGCAGTCGTTTCACTATGTCCTCCAGTTAAGTTTGTAGTCATGCCCAGGGGCATTCCGGGGCAAAGCTCCGCAATTGCCATGCCAGGGAGCGGCGCGCGCTGCGCCACGCGGGCGTCGCCGCGCGAGAGCCAATCGCTAAAGCGGGTGCCGTGCGCGAGCCGCACTCACTACCTTGCAGCGGCGGCGGAGGCCGTGGACTCGAAGGGCGGGGCGAGGATGCCGAGCAAGGCCAGGTAGGAGCAGTTCGGCGGTGAGGGAAATTCCGGCGTCCCGACCGCCGTTTTCGCTGGGAGACGCCCTCCTGCCGCAGATGCTGCCTGCGGTTGGAAGGAATCGGCCTGGGCGGCGGAGCATAGGCTCATCCGCTGCCAGCGCCCTTCGCGGGCAGACCCGCTGCGACGGGGAGGAAAGGGGCGGCCAAGCCCGCCGGCTGCCCGACGGGGGAGCAGGGGGAAGAAATAAGCGCGAGTGCCCCGTCGCGTGGCACGATTACTGCTTCGAAGCGCTGCGCAAAAGAGCTTTGCTGAGTTTTAGGGCATGTGCTACGGTTTGCAACAGTACACAAGGGGCGCCCCAGAGACGCTCCCAGGAGGTGGTATGGTTCAGTTCTTTCCCGTTCGCTCTCCCGAGCGAATGAACAATCTGCGCCTGCAGCAGGCAAGGCGCAGCGTTCTTCTTGAGGACCGCGCTCCGGACGAGTTGCTGAGCGATACTGTCCTGCGATCCTGGGACCGTTGCCGCACCTCCGGCTTGAGCCCCGCGGCGAAGCACTTCTCCTGCGACGGCATGACCCTGGGGGAGTTGCGCGAGCATCGCGAGCGTAATCGCGATTTGCTGGCCAGTGCGCAGTCGGTGATGGAGTACGTCTTCGAGCAAATCCGTCAATCCGGGTCGATGGTGATTCTCTCGGATCGTGAGGGCACCATTCTTCACACCATCGGCGATGCGGCGTTCGTTGATCGCGCCGGCCGCGTGGCGCTCTCCCCCGGCGCCTGCTGGCAGGAGGACCGCCGCGGCACCAATGCTATCGGCACCGCGCTGGTCGAGGAACAGCCGGTGGAGATCTTCGGCGCTGAGCACTTCATCGAGCGCAACACGTTCCTTACCTGTAGCGCCACCCCGTTGTTCGATCCGCGCGGCGACGCCATCGGCGTGCTCGACATTTCCGGCGATCATCGGGCGTATCAAAGCCACACCCTCGGTCTGGTGAGCATGTCGGCGCAGATCATCGAGCGCAGGCTTTTTGAGAATGCACACCCCAATACCGTGCGGGTTTCCTTTCACCCGCGCGCCGAATTTCTTGGTGGCCCCGGTGAAGGCATGCTGGCGCTGTCGCCGGAAGGGCGAATTCTCGCCATCAACGCCGCCGGCTTGAGGGTTCTCGGTTCCCGCGCAAAGGAACTCATCGATCATCATTTCTCGGTGCTCTTCGACTTGCCCATGGGCAGTTTGGTCGATCGGCTTCGTCGCGACCACACGGCGATCTGCCAGGTGCTGACCCGCAACGCTGGGCAACTCTATCTGCGGCTGAGCGGCATGCCGCCCGCCAGCATCAGCCTCGCACGAGTGGTGATCGACGCGCCTCGTGGAGGCCTGGCACGGGGTCGCGAAGCGCCCGGGCGAGCAGCCGCGGCACTTAGCCTGGATAGTCTGGCAACGGGCGATGAACGATTGCAGACCGCGATCGATCGGGCCCTGCGGGTGCTCGGCCGCGATATTCCCATCCTGGTGCTGGGCGAGTCGGGCGCGGGCAAAGAGATGTTTGCGCGCGCTTTCCACAATAGCGGGCCGCGTTCGGACAAGCCTTTCGTCGCGGTCAATTGCGCCGCGATCCCGGAGGCGCTGATCGAGAGCGAGCTTTTCGGTTATCAAGGCGGCGCCTTCACCGGCGCGCGACGTGAAGGAGCGCCAGGAAAGGTGCAGCAGGCCAGCGGCGGCACGCTGTTCCTGGACGAGATCGGCGACATGCCCCTGGCGATGCAGGCGCGCATGCTCAGAGTGCTACAGGAACGCGTGGTGACACCCTTGGGGAGCGCTAAGGAGATCGCGGTGGACATCTCTCTGATCTGCGCGACCCATCGCAAGCTCTGCGACGAAGTGGCCCGCGGGGCGTTCCGCGAGGATCTCTATTACCGCCTGAACGGGCTGTGTGTCACCCTTCCGCCTTTGCGCGAGCGGAGCGATTTCGAGGCGCTGGTGTGCATCCTGCTCGCCAACGAGCGCCGCGGGGGCGCCGAGATCACGGTGAGCGACGGCGCTTTGGTGCTGCTGCGTAGCTACCCTTGGCCCGGCAATATTAGGCAACTGAACAACGTTCTACGCGTTTGTCTGGCCTTGCTCGACCAGGGCGAGCACCAGATCACCGAGGCCCATTTGCCGGACGATTTGATCAGCTTCCGACCGTCGAGCACCGCCGAGCCGAGCGCGGCCACCGCCGAGGCGAGTGCCCGCGGCGGCGGGCGCCTGGCGGAACTGGAACTGGAGGCCATTCAGCAAGCGCTCAAAGAGGCGCAGGGCAACGTTTCAGCTGCGGCGCGCCGCCTGGGCATCAGCCGCAATACGCTCTATCGGAAGCTCGGGCGGTTCTAGGGAGACCCTGACCGACACCATCACCCCGGCGCACCTCAGGCCGCACTCGCCAGGGCCTTGCTGACGATTTCATAAACGTCCGGAGAGAGCTTGGGCGCGGCCAGGAGGTGCTCCAGTTCGCTTTTCTGGGCGTTTTGCCGCCGGGCGTCGAAACGACGCCAGTGATTGAAAGCAGCGGCCAGCCGGGCCGCGACTTGGGGATTCTGCGCGTCGAGCACGAGGATCTGGTCGGCCAGAAGCGCGTAGCCCTCGCCCGAAGGGGCATGGAAGCGCAACCAGTTGCGCAGGGCGAAGCTGCCCAGCAGGGCGCGAATGCGATTGGGATTGCGGCTGTCGTAGGCGGGGTGGCTGAGCAGACTCTTCACCGTGGCGACGGCGTCCGGTAGCGCTGAGACCGCCTGCAGGGCCAGCCACTTGTCCAGTACCAGGGGCTCGTGCTGCCAACGATTGTGAAAGGCCACCAGGGCGGCGGTGCGCTCCGGGCCGGCGCTGTCGTTGAGGGCGGTGAGCGCGGCCTGGGCGTCGGTCATGTTGTCGGCCTGCCGGAATTGCTCCAGGGCAAGGTTGCGCGCCGCCGCATCGTCGATGGCGCCAAGGTAGGCGAGGCTCGCGTTGGCCAGGGCGCGCTGGGCGACGTCTTCCTGCGCCAGACGGTAGGGACCGGCCGGCCGATTGGCGAAGTAACTCGCAGTGAATTCCTCGCGCAGCCGGGTGGCGATTTCGCGGCGCAGAAACTCGCGTGCATGATGAATACCATCGACGTCGATGGTCGTTTGCTGTTCCGCGACATAGCCAAAATCGGGCGGCGCGATCGCCAGGGCCCGCAAGGCCGGGTCGCCGCGAACATCAAGCAGCAGAGCGCGTATGGCTTCGATCACCGGGGCATCGACCCGCGGCGTCACACCCTCGCGATCAGCCAGCAAGAGTCGGTCAAGAGCACGCAGGAGCAAGCGCTGGGCGGCTTCCCAGCGATTGACCGGATCGCTGTCGTGACTGGAAAGAAAGGCCAGATCGGCGTCGCTGTAATCGAACTCCAGCTTCACAGGTGCCGAGAAGCCGCGCAGCAGCGAAGGCACGGGACGGGCGCTGAGGCCTTGGAAGTGGAACTCGTGGCGGCGCTGCGTGATCGACAGTACTTGGGTGCCTCGTCCAGCGCCACCGCTACCGGCCGGGCGTTGCGGGTAGTCGCGGCCATCCGGGGCCAGGAGGCCGATCGCCAGCGGAATGTGAAAGGGGCGCTTGAGGGCTTGGCCAGGGGTTACCGGGCAGATCTGTTCCACTTCGAGCACGTAGCGTTCCTGGTCCGGCTCGAAGCGTTCCCGCACCCGCAGGCAAGGTGTGCCCGCCTGGCTGTACCAGAGGCGGAACTGCGCCAAGTCTACGCCCGAGGCATCCTGCATCGCCTGGACGAAGTCATCGCAGGTGACCGCCATGCCGTCGAAGCGCTGGAAATAGAGCGCCATGCCCTTTTGAAAAGCTGCTTCGCCGAGCAGCGTGTGCATCATGCGGATGACTTCGGCGCCCTTTTCATACACCGTCATGGTGTAGAAGTTGTTGATCTCGACATATGATTCGGGCCGTACCGAATGCGCCATTGGCCCAGCGTCTTCAGGAAACTGATGGATGCGCAGGGCGTTCACCGCGGCGATGCGTTCGACCGCGCGCGAGCCTAGATCGGCGGAAAACTCCTGATCACGGAAGACCGTGAGGCCTTCCTTGAGGCTCAACTGGAACCAGTCGCGGCAGGTGACGCGATTGCCCGTCCAGTTGTGGAAGTACTCATGGCCTACGACCGCCTCGACACGCTGGAAATCGTCATCGGTGGCGGTCTCGGGTCGCGCCAGCAGGCACTTGGAATTGAAGATGTTGAGACCCTTGTTCTCCATCGCACCCATATTGAAATCGTCGGCGCAAAAGATCATGAAGGTGTCGAGATCGTATTCCAGAGCGAAGCGTTCCTCGTCCCAGCGCATCGCGCGCCGCAAGGAGTCCATGGCGTGATGGCAGCGTTCGAGGTTGGCCGGGGTGGAGTAGATTTGCAAGGCGATACGCCGCCCGGAACGAGTGGTGAAACTGTCCTCGAGCACAGCCAGATCCCCGGCCACCAGGGCGAAGAGATAGGAGGGTTTGGGAAAGGGGTCATGCCAAGTGGCGAAATGCCGCCCTTCGGGCAGTTCGCCCTGGGCCACGCGGTTGCCGTTGGCGAGCAGGACGGGAAAGCGCGCCCGGTCGGCGATGAGTGTGACCGTGAACACCGCCAGAATATCAGGCCGGTCCGGGTAGAAAGCGATACGTCGGAACCCCTCTGGTTCGCATTGGGTGCAGAACACCCCGCTGGAAACGTAGAGGCCTTCTAGTGCGGTGTTGGCGGCGGGGTCGATGGCGGCGGTGACGCTCAAGACTCCCGAGGCGGGGGGGTGCGGCAGGCAGAGCGTGTTCTCCGTCAACTGGTAGCGGTCCGCCGGCAGGTCGTCGCCATTGAGCCGCAGGCTCACTTCGCGTTGCTGTTCGCCGCAGAGGACCAAAGGCTGGCCGGGCGCCACCGCCGGGTTGGCGTGATAGCGCAGCTCCGCGGTCACCCGGGTAGCCTGTGGCTCCAGAACGATTTGCAAGTCGATCGAGTCGATCAGAAAGGCCGGGGGCCGATAGTCTCCCCTCTGAATGGCCTTGCGGGGAGCGGTGGCCACACCCAGGCTCACTTCAGGTCTACCAGCTCGATATCGAATACCAGCGCGGCATTAGGTGGAATGACGCCGCCCGCGCCTTTTTCGCCGTAGGCCATTTCGGCGGGAATGATCAATCGGCGCTTGCCGCCCACTTTCATGCCTGGCACGCCCTTGTCCCAGCCTTTGATGACGCGACCGACTCCCAGAAAGAAGCCGAAGGGCGTGGGTCGGTTCTCCGAGGAGTCGAATCTCTTGCCTTTATGCTCCGGTGCTGCCGGATCATGAAGCCAGCCGGTGTAGTGGACCCATACCGGTCCGGTGGTTTTCGCCTCGGCGCCCTTACCTTGTTCGAGGTCGATGATCTGCAGCTCTTTGACCGTCGCGGCAGTCTTGACGGCGGTGTTCGAGGGGGTGGCGGGGGCGTTGTCGGCCAGACCTGCCTGCGCCAGAAGCGCCGCAGCAAGGCTCAGGGCGAGTACTGAAGTTTTCATGGGTTCGGGTCGAAAAGGGATAGGTTGAGCAAAAAAGCGCTAAAATGCGAATCTTACGGCAAAAACCGGACCGCCGCGCCCCCCGGTCAGCGGGATGGCAAGAAGCGAAGAAGCGGGGTAGCATGCGGCAGGACATCGGGCAGGGTTGAGTTTTATCCATGTTCAGCTTTTCCATTTTCGGACGGAAAGACGGGTTCACGCTGCTTTCGCCCAAGTCCGTCGCCAAGTGGCTGGAAGAACGGCCCAAGGACGACGCGCTGGCGACGGTGGACGCGGCCAGCGCCCTGCTGCGCGCCTTGCCCTCGGAGCTGGAGAAGCCCGATCTGGGTCAGCTCCAGGCGTTGGTCATGCTCGATGATGCGCTGGTGACCAAGGCCGCCGAGCTCACTAATCAATACGTCGCCAACGTGCGCGCCGTGGGAGCCTTGGAAAAGCGGCTCTGGGCGAGCGTCTACGATCTCACGCTGGGCTTCATCGCCGCCTATGATTTCCTGATGCGCGAACTGCCCCAGCGTATGGACGCCAAGCGCTGGCAAGCCGGCCTTCTGCCGCTGCTGGTGCGCTTGATGCGCCATCGTGGCATCGACGCGAAGTTCCGCCTGTTCCGCTATGAACAATGGATTCCCGGGCGCTGGCGCGACCTGCACGCCAACTATGCCCTGGCCTGCCGGCATGGCCTGGACAAGACCAGCACCGAGGTCGCCGGCGCTGAGGGCCCGCTGCACACATCAATCGCGCGCGAATACCTGCACACGCTGCTGCTGCAGCTCATGAACACTGGCAACCTTGCGCCACCCCAGGTCGAGTGGCTCAATTCCAAACTGGCGGCCTGGTCGGCAGACATCGAATTGACTCCGCACGCCAAGAGCCCCGAAGGCTTCTACGTCGATCTTTCCGGGGTTGAAGGTTTGCGCCGCAAGCGCTTTCAGCCTACCGGGGGGCAATTCCTGTACCTCGACACCACCCCGATGCACGGCAGGATCGTGCAGTATCAACAGGCGCTCAAGGACGAACTCAGCAAGGGACCCAGCCGGCAAGTCGAAGCCCAGGTCAGCGAACAGCTTTCGGCGATTTCCAAGGTGGTCGACTATTTCGCACCCGAATTCAAGCCCGTCACCCGCAACGAGCCGCGCGCCCAGGAGGCGATCCGAGCCCGCCTGGTGATCGGCTTTCGGCCCTCCTGGAACACCCTGACCGAAATGGACCGCTGGCTGGAGCGCAAGGCCAAGGGTCCGGCCGGGCAACAGAAGTACTCTTATACCGACAAGCAGGCCCTGTTCATTTACGGGCACATCAGCGAACAGACCGGCAAACAGCGCGAACAGCAGGAAGCCAAAGCGCGTGAAAAAGCCCCGGAGGGACCACCCATGCCGGTGTTGGGCGACCCCTGCCAGATTCTCGATCGTGGCCCGACCGGTTGCCGGGTGCTCACCAAAGGCAACGGGTTGACCGTGAGCGACCTGGGCACGCTGGCGATTTTCCAGGAAGAGGGCCGCGAGGATTGGACCTTGGGCATCGTGCGGCGCATCAAGCGCATTACCGCCGACCAGGTCGACCTCGGTTTGCAGATCATCGCCCTGCGCCCAGTGCGCATCATGATTCAGGCGCAGCGTCATCGCCTGCCTTCGGGGTATTCCGTGGACGGAGAAGAGACCACCATCCAGGGCCAGCGCCGCGAGGGTTTCTACCTCACCCCCATCGATCCCGACGGCAAGTCGGCCAGCAAGACTCTGATCGTGCCGGCCTCGGAGTACGAGGCCAATCAGGTCATCAACGTCAATACCGGCCAGACCACTTATAGCATCCTGCTGCGCCACGCCCTGGAGCGCCACGCCGAGTGGGTCTGGACCACCATGGAAGTGGTGGGCAAGACCGCCGCCACGCCCCCCCCGGCTACTCCCGCGGCCTGAACTTCAAGGTAAGGGCGCGCTGGAACAACTCCGCCGGCTCGGCCCTGGGCAGCGGTGAGGACTTCAGGATGGCGCGCTGCACGGCATCATCGTAGGGCCGGTGGCCGCTGGATTTCTTCAGTTCCGCCTGGATGATCTCGCCGGTCGGCAGTTGCACGACCTCGAACAGCGCCTCCGGATTGCCCGGAATGTCCGGCGGCAGAATAAGATTGCCGCGAATCTTCGCCGAGATGCGTTGAATGTAATCGGCGAAGGCCTTGGCGCGCGCCGCCTGGGCCGCCTGCAATGCGGCCTGGCGGGCGCGCTCCTCCTGCTGTTTCAGGGCGTCGGCTTCGCGGGCCTGGGCTTCGCGGACCTTGGCCTGCTTCTGTTCCTCCAGCTTCTTCTTCTCCAGTTCACGCTGGCGCTTTTCCTGGTCGCGCAATTCCTGCTCTTTCCGCAGGCGTTCCTTCTCCTGTTTTTCCTTCAGCGCGATCTCCGCCTTGGCGGGCTGGGGTGGCGGCTTCACCGGGTCGGGTTGCGGGGGCGGGCGCATCGGCTCGGGTGGCGGCGGCGCCTCTTTCGCCGCTGGCGGCGCGTAGAGCTCGGCGCTCACGGGAGTGGGTGGACGATTCTGCCAATCGACCCCAAAAATCAGGAACACCACCAGTGCCACGTGCACCAGCACCGCCAGCACGCCGGCGAGGAACTTCGGTGCGGTGCGCCCGCTGGCCGCCGGCGCCGGCGCTTCGTTCATGTGCTCGAACGCGCCAGGAGGCCTACTTTGCGAACCTGGTTGCGTTGCAACAGATCGAGCACCGCGACCACGTCTTCGTAACGCACGCCTTTGTCGGCGGCGATCACCACCGCCTGCTCTGGGCGTTTGTCCTGCTTGGCGCGCACCGCCGCCAGCAGCGCCTCGCGACTCACGCGCTGCGCTTCGCCGCTGCCGGCCCGGTCGCGCAGCACCACACTGCGATCGAGCTTGATGGTGATTTCCAGCGGCGCTACCGGACTGGTGAGGTTTTGCCCCACCGAGGGCAGCTCGATTTCACCCGGATTGATCAGCGGTGCCGTGACCATGAAGATGATCAGGAGCACCAGCATCACGTCGATGTAAGGCACCACGTTGATCTGATTGATGGCGCGACGCGGGCGGCGGGGGCTCATGTCAGTGGCGCTCGGCTGCCCGAAGACACTGACACGCGCCCTTGGGGGGGCAGCGAGCGAAGCGAGCGCGGGGGCAGTTTCATCCTAGGCCTGACGCTGGAGGATGTTGGAGAACTCCTCCATGAAGGTCTCGAAACGGATCGCCAGACGATCGATATCGTGACTGTAGCGGTTGTAGGCGATCACCGCGGGAATCGCCGCGAACAGGCCTATGGCGGTGGCGATCAGAGCCTCGGCGATGCCCGGTGCGACATGCGCCAGGGTCGCCTGGCCGACGTTGGACAGCCCGCGAAAGGCGTTCATGATGCCCCAGACGGTGCCGAACAGGCCAATGTAGGGGCTTACCGAACCCACCGTGGCGAGCCCGGAAAGATTGGCTTCGAGGGCATCGAGTTCGCGTGGGTAGGCGGCGCGCATGGCGCGGCGCGAGCTGTCCATGGTGGCGGCGGCGTTGGCGCTAGACTGGCGCTTGTGTTTCACGAACTCGCGGAAGCCCGCGGCGAAGACGCGCTCCAGCGCCCCGCCATCAGAGCCGCGATTGGCCTGCTGGTAAAGTTCGGTGAGATCTCCGCCTTTCCAGAAATCATCTTCGAAGCGCTCGGTTTCCCGGGAGGCGCGACGTAAGGTGAAGAGCTTGAGAAAGATCTGCCACCAGGACCACAGCGAAATGAACACCAGGAGCGCCAACACTGCCTGCACCGGCAAGCTCGCCTGGGCGACGGAGGCGAAAAGCGAAAGATCGGATTGCACGTTCAAGGGTGGGCCTCCAGAACGGTTTGCAAAGGCGGTGGCATAGCCGCCGGGCGCCAACGCTGGGTGTCCAGGCAGGCCAGAGTCACGCTGGCGCGCACCAGCACTTGTGCTTCGCGCAGCACGTCCTGATGCAGGATCAGCCGACTTCGGCCCGCCTCGCGCACTGCCACCGTTGCGGTCAGGGCATCGCCGAGGCGAGCGGGCTGAAGAAAGTCGATGTCGGCATGTCGGACCACGAACACGCGGCCGTAGTCACGCTCCACGACGTTCAACTCGAAGCCCAGCGCGCGCAGCCATTCGGTCCGTGCGCGCTCGATGAACCTGAGGTAGTTGGCGTAGTACACCACGCCGGCCGCGTCGGTGTCTTCGTAGTACACCCGCAGCGGCCAGGCGAATGCGGCGTCAGGAAACGCGGTTCGGGCCGCGGGTGTCGCCGCTGGCGAAGATTGGGCCAAGCGGCCTTCACTCATTGCCGAAGAGGTCGCCATTCACGGACCGGGCGGGCGGTGTGAGACCAAAGTGGCGATAGGCAATGGCGGTGGCCATGCGCCCGCGGCTGGTGCGCTGCAAGAATCCCTGCTGAATCAGAAAAGGCTCTAGCACGTCCTCGATGGTGTCGCGTTCCTCGCCGATGGCGGCGGCCAGGTTGTCCACACCTACTGGGCCGCCGGCGAATTTTTCCAGCACGGTGGAAAGAAGTTTGCGGTCCATCAGATCCAGCCCGTGAATATCGACTTCCAGCATCGCGAGCGCGGCATCGGCCACCTCGCGGGTGATCAAGCCATCAGCGCGCACCTCGGCAAAGTCGCGCACCCGGCGCAGCAGGCGATTGGCGATGCGCGGCGTGCCGCGCGCGCGGCGGGCGATTTCCAGGGCACCGTCGGGGGCGGTTTCGATATTCAGAAGCCGCGCCGAGCGCGCCACGATGCGCGCCAGTTCTTCAGCGGTGTAAAACTCCAGCCGGGCGACGATGCCGAAGCGGTCGCGCAGCGGGTTGGTGAGCATACCGGCGCGCGTGGTCGCGCCCACCAGGGTGAAGGGGGGCAGCGGCACTTTCACGGAACGTGCCGCCGGGCCTTCACCGATCATGATGTCGAGCTGGTAGTCCTCGAGTGCGGGGTAAAGGATTTCCTCCACCACCGGGGAGAGGCGATGGATCTCATCGATGAATAGCACATCGAATGGTTCGAGATTGGTGAGTTGCGCGGCGAGATCGCCGGCCCGCTCCAGAACTGGCCCCGAGGTCTGCCGAAGGTTCACGCCCAGCTCGTGGGCGATGATGTGCGACAGCGTGGTCTTGCCCAAACCGGGGGGGCCGAACAGCAGCACGTGGTCGAGCGATTCCTTGCGTCGCCGCGCTGCTTCGATGAAGAGCCCGAGTTGTTCGCGGATTTTCTCCTGGCCCACGTATTCCGCCAGCGCGCGCGGACGCAGCGCCCGTTCCAGCGCTTCTTCCTGCGGGCTGGCGGGGGCGGGGTCAACCATGCGGTCGGCTTTGATCATGGAGTGTCAGGCTCTGCCCAGGTGCTTGAGCGCAGCGCGTATGCCCTCGGTCACCGAGAGTCCTTCGGGCAATTGCTTGATGGCATAGAGCGCCTCCTTTTCATTGTAACCCAGGGCCAGGAGCGCATTGAGCACGTCATTGCCGGCGGCCGGTACCGCCCCTGCCGCCGTAATCGGCCCGAAATCGCCCCCGAGCTTGCCCTTGAGCTCGAGCAACAAGCGCTCGGCGGTCTTCTTGCCGATGCCCGGAACACGCGTCAGTCGCCCGGTCTCCTGCAGCGTCACCGCCTGCGCCAGATCGGCGACACTTAAGCCTGAAAGCACGGCCAGGGCGGTGCGCGCACCGACCCCGGAGATCTTGAGCAATTCGCGAAAGGCACGCCGCTCGTTTTCGCTGCCGAATCCAAACAAGAGGTGCGCATCCTCACGCACCACCAGGTGGGTGAACAAGCTCACCCGCTGGCCCGCTTCCGGCAAGTTGTAGAGCGTGCTCATGGGCACGTCGACTTCATAGGCGATGCCCTGCACGTCCACCAGCACTTGCGGGGGGTTCTTCTCCAGCAGGATTCCGGTGATCCGGCCGATCATGGCGCGCCCCCACCGCGCCGGAAAACGGCGCCCGAGGTGCGGCCCGGCGTAGCCGCGGGGCGGTTGAGGTGTGCAAGAAACGGCTGGTTCATGATCGAGTCGCTGGGCTCGCGGCGTGCTTCAGGCGAAGCTTCGCGATCATAGCCCAGAAGCTCGCGGGCCGGCGTGCCGGGATTCGATCCGTTCGTGGTCGAGCAACGGCCCGTTCAGGCCGAAAATGACCGCGGCGAGATTCATTCCAGCAGGCGCCCGCGCCGCACGCGGCGCGCCACCGTGGGCAGGAGGCCGCTGCGCGTGTGGGCATGGCAAATGGCGCAGGCCAGCGCGTCGGCGGCATCGGCCGAGGGTACAGAGGTGAGCAGCAAGAGGCGCTTGACCATCTCCTGCACTTGTTCCTTGGCGGCGTGCCCGTTGCCCACCACCGCCTGCTTCACCTGCAGGGCGGTGTACTCGGCCACCGGCAGGCCGGCCAGCACCGCCGCGCAGATCGCCGCGCCGCGCGCTTGGCCAAGGAGCAGGGTGGACTGCGGGTTGACGTTGACGAAGACCTTTTCGATGGCGACTTCACCGGGCTGGTACTGGGCGATCACTTCGGACAAATCGCGCAGAATCACCCCCAGTCTTTGCGGCAGTTCGCCCGTCGGACTCTTGATACAACCGCCGGCCAAGTATTGCAGGCGGCTGCCGGTCACCGCGATGACGCCGAAACCGGTGCTGCGCAAGCCGGGGTCTATGCCGAGCAGGCGGCGCGTCGGGTTCGCGGATTTGGGCGACACGGGCTTGGCGCGCTGGACGAGGTTGGGTTCGAATCCTGTGCCCGCAGGGGCGCAGGTGGTTGGCGCGCGCGCCTACTCTTCGATCAACGCCGAGGTGTACACGTCCTGCACGTCGTCGAGCGCCTCCAGGGCATCCAGGAGTTTTTGCATCCGGGCGGCGTCCTCGCCCTTGAACTCGACTTCGGTGGTCGGCTTCATGGTCACCTCGGCGTGCTCGGGCTTGAAGCCCGCCTTGCCCAGCGCCTCCTTCACGGCGACGAACTGGTGGGGGTCGGTGAGCACTTCGAAACTGCC
This sequence comes from Betaproteobacteria bacterium, assembly GCA_016192065.1. Lineage (GTDB taxonomy): Bacteria > Pseudomonadota > Gammaproteobacteria > Burkholderiales > Casimicrobiaceae > JACPUX01. The sequence goes on along the minus strand of JACPUX010000077.1, from coordinate 124,563 downwards.
GTCTTCGTGTCCGATCACGTCGTCGGCGCCGGCTTCCAGGGCCGCTTCCAGGAGCCGGTCTTCGCTGGTGCCGGGGGCGAAGACGAGCTGGCCACAATGCCGGAACAGGTAGGCCACCGAGCCGTCGGTGCCCAGATTGCCGCCATACTTGGTGAACGCGTGGCGCACATCGGCTACGGTGCGGGTGCGGTTGTCGGTGAGGCAATCGACGATCACCGCCGCGCCGTTGATGCCATAGCCTTCGTAGCGGATTTCCTCGTAGTTCACGCCCTCCAGTTCGCCCGCGCCACGTTTGATGGCGCGTTCGATGGTGTCTTTGGGCATGTTGTTGTCCATGGCCTTGTCCATGGCCAGGCGCAGGCGCGGGTTGCTCCCGGAGTCGCTGCCACCCAGTTTGGAGGCGACGGTGATCTCCTTGATCAGTCGGGTGAAGATCTTGCCGCGTTTGGCATCCGTTGCGGCTTTCTTGTGCTTGATGTTCGCCCATTTGCTGTGGCCAGACATGGCAAAAACTCCCTGCGGGGTGGTCGCTTCAATGGCCGGAATTATACCATCGTGCTCAGTCACGGCCGGGCTCCCGAGCCGGTGCGGCAAGCGCCTGAGCGTGACGGAGGCGGCTCGCGGCGCGTGGAGGGGCTTGACATTAACGTTGATATGTTTAAGAGTATCGACATGAAAACGGATTACATGCGCAAGATCCCGGTGCCTTGGCGAGCGATGTCGCGGGTGTTCGTCGCCCTAGGCGACGAACACCGGCAGCGAATACTGCTTACCTTCGAACCGGGCGAGCGCCTGAACGTGGGCCAGATCGCCGCTGTTTCGACGCTTTCCCGCCCCACCGTTTCGCATCACTTGCGCATCTTGCGCGAGGCCGGCGTGCTGAAGTCCGAGAAGCTCGGCAAGGAAGTCTATTTCTGGCTGGACAAGACCTTCCTGGACAAGACCTTGAGCGATGTGCTCGATTACCTGCGGGTGCATACGTGAAGCGGCGCGAATTCCTGGCCGCGATCGGCGCCGCCACGTTGCTGAGCGGCTGCGACTTCAGCCTCAGCGAGGGCATCGCCAATCCCTGCCGGGCACGCTTGCCGGCGGCACTTGCCGAGCACCCCCTGGTCTTGGCGGCCTGGCGTGGCCTACGCATCGACCAGGTCTGGGATTGCCACGCGCATCTCTTCGGCACCGGCGATTCGCGGGCAGGCCTCTGGGTCAATCCGCAGATGCAAAGCCTGCTGTCGCCCCTGCAGTTGGTGCAGCGGCTCTTCTATCTCAACGCCAGTTGCGCCCACGACGCGCCCGGCCGGGTGGACGAGAGCGTGGTCGAGCGCCTGCTCAATCTGGTCGACGGTTTGCGCCCCGGCGTGAAGCTTCTGCTTTTCGCTTTCGACTGGGCGCACGATGAACGGGGACGGCATTTGCCCGAGCGCTCCACTTTTCATGTGCCCGACGCGTACGCGCGCCAAGTCGCGCAAGGCCACCCCGGTGAATTCGAGTGGGTGGCCTCCATCCACCCCTACCGGGCGGACGCGGTGGAAGCCCTGGAACAGGCTGCGGCGGGTGGTGCGCGGGCGGTGAAGTGGCTACCACCGGCGCAGAACATCGACCCCGCGAACCCCCGCTGCGATGCTTTCTACGCCGCGCTGACGAGGCTTGAGCTGCCCCTCATCACCCACGCCGGCGAAGAGAAAGCGGTACATGGCAGCGACGCCCAAATCCTGGGGAATCCCCTGAAGCTGCGCCGCGCGCTGGATGCCGGCGTGCGCGTGGTTGTGGCGCATTGCGCCTCGCTGGGACACGGCGCCGACCTCGATGCCGGCGCCAGTGCCCCAGCGCGGGAGAATTTCGAGCTGTTCTTGCGCCTCTTCGGCGAGGCGCGCCATGAAGGCCGGCTGTTTGGCGATTTGTCGGCCCTGCCCCAACTCAACCGACTCAGGGTGTTGCCTCGTCTGCTCGCGCACCCCGAGTGGCATGGGCGCCTCCTCAACGGCTCGGACTATCCGCTCCCCGGCGTGATGCCGATCTTCTCGGTCGATCGGTTGGTGGAAGAGCGCCTGCTCGAAGCGGCGGCTGCCCCGGTGCTGAAGGCGCTGCGCGCGCATAACCCGCTGCTCTTCGACTTGGTTTTGAAGCGTTCCCTGGCCTGGGAGGGAGAGCGCTTCGCTGCTCGGGTGTTCGAGACGCGGCCCTTCTTTGACCCCGGATCGCGCTCCAAAGAAAGCCTGAACCCGGGCGCCTAGCGACTTTTGAGGAGAACTCTTGGCACATTCCACCCGCAACCAATTCGTGCTGCTCGGCCAGCGCCGCTTCGCCCCGTTCTTCTGGACCCAGTTCCTGGGCGCGGGCAACGACAACGTGTTCAAGTTCGCGCTCACCATTTTGGTGACCTACCACGCGGCGACCTGGAGCAGCTATGCCCCGGAGGTGCTGGTCAATGCGATCGCGGCGGTGTTCATCCTGCCGTTCCTGCTGTTTTCGGCGACGGCGGGACAGCTCGCCGACAAGTTCGACAAGGGCAAGCTGATCCGCCTGATCAAGGCGCTCGAAGTGCTGATCATGGGTATCGCCTGGGTGGGATTCGCCGACAAGAGCATCGCTTTGCTGTTCACCGCCCTGTTTCTCATGGGGCTGCATTCAACCTTCTTCGGCCCGGTGAAATACGCCTATTTGCCGCAGCACCTCGACGAAGCGGAACTGGTGGGCGGCAACGGCCTGGTGGAAATGGGTACTTTCGTGGCCATCCTGGCCGGAACCATGCTCGGCGGGTTGCTCATCCGCCTGCCGGGAGGTGAGCACTACGTCGCCATCGCCACCTTCGCCATCGCCGCCGCCGGACTGTTCATGGCGCAGTTCGTGCCGCGCTCCAGCCCGCCAGCGCCGCAATTGTCGATCAACTGGAATCCGTTCAGCGAAACCTGGCGCAACCTAGGTTTCGCGCGACAAAAGCGGGTGGTCTTCCTATCGATTCTGGGCATCTCCTGGCTGTGGTTCTTTGGTGCGACGTTTCTCACCCAGTTCGCTACCTTTGCCAAGTCCAATCTCAGCGGCGACGAAACCGTAGTGACCTTGCTCCTGGCGGTTTTCTCCTTGGGCATAGGGCTGGGTTCGCTCCTGTGCGAGCGACTCTCCGGGCACAAAGTGGAGATCGGCCTGGTGCCTTTTGGTTCGATCGGCATGACGGTGTTCGCGGTTGATCTCTATTTCGCCAGCCGATCCTTGGACCCCGGCGCGGCCGTGGGCTTCACGGCCTTTCTGCGGGAGACAGCGAACTGGCGCGTGATCGCCGACCTTTTCCTGCTGGCGATGTTCAGCGGCTTCTACAGCGTGCCGCTCTATGCGCTCATTCAGGCGCGCTGCGCGGCGACCCATCGCTCTCGGATCATCGCCGCGAACAACATTCTCAACGCCCTCTTCATGATCGCCGCGGCGGGCATGGGCGCGGCGCTCCTGGCCGCGGGTGTGAGCATTCCGGTGCTCTTTCTGCTTACCGGTATGCTCAACGCGCTGGTGGCGATCTACATCTACACTCTGGTGCCTGAGTTTTTGCTGCGCTTCCTGGCCTGGCTTCTGATCCACAGCATGTATCGCCTGCGCCTGAAAGGGCGCGACCATCTGCCCGAGGAGAGCGCCGCGGTCCTGATCTGCAATCACGTCAGTTACGTCGACGCGCTGGTGATCGCCGCCGCCTGCCCGCGTCCGGTGCGCTTCGTCATGGACCACCGCATCTTCCAGACGCCGCTGCTGGGCGCGATCTTCCGCGCGATGAAGACCATTCCCATCGCCGCGGAGAAAGAAGACGCGGCGCGCAAGGAGCGCGCGTTTCAAGAAATCGCCCAGGCCCTCCAGGACGGCGATCTGATCTGTATCTTCCCCGAAGGAAAACTCACCCCTGACGGCGAGATGTCGACCTTCAAGAGCGGCATCATGCGTATTCTCGCCGACACCCCGGTGCCGGTGATTCCCATGGCCTTGCGCGGGTTGTGGGGCAGTTTCTTCAGCCGCTATTCCGAGGGCAAGGCCTTCCGCCGCTGGCGGGGAGTGTTCTCGCGCATCGAATTGGTTGTCGGCGCCCCCTGGGCGCCGCCGAGCCCAAGGCCACCGCCAGAGGCGGTGCCGCCCCCGAACGATACTCACCCCCTCCCGCGGGGAGGGGGCCGTGGGGAAGGTACGCAGGTGAGTCCCGAGGCGTTACAGGCCAAAATCCTGGAAATGCGTGGCATGCGGCGATGAAGCTCGAGCCAGCCGATCTCCCACCATTGCCCGAGGTGGCGCGGCGCGCCTACATCGGCGCGAGCGCCAGCTTGCAAGCGGGAGACGCGCGCGCTGCCCTCGCGCAGGTGCTGGCGCTGGTGCAACGGCATCCGGACTTCGCCTCGGGCTGGCACCTTGTGGGATTGGCCGCGCTGCAGGTCGGTGATCTGCGTCTGGCGATCGAGGCGCTGGAGAAAGGCGTCCGCATTGCCCCCGCTGAGCAGGAACTGGTCAGCAATCTTAGTGCCGCTTACCTGCGCGTCGGCCGCCACTTGGATGCCGAGCGCACCGCCGAAGCGGCGCATCAACTGGCGCCACACAAGGCCGCGCCGCTACTCAACCGCAGCACGGCGCTCCAGGCCCTGGGCCGGCTGGATGAAGCCGTGCGTGGCGCCGAGCAGGCACTGGCGCTTGAACCCGAGCGTCCGCAGGCTTGGAACAACCTGGGCAACCTCTACAAGGAGCAGGGGCGACTCGCGGACGCGTTGAGCGCATACCAAAAGGCACTCGATCTCGATCCAAATCTGCGCGAGGCTTTTTCCAACCGCCTTGCCGCGCTCAAGCTCGATCCCGAGCAAACCCCCGCCACCTTGTTGGAGGCGCATCGCGCGTTCGCGGCACGCTACGAATGTCCGGTGCTGGCGGAGCATCGTTTGCTCGATCATGATGCGCGCCCCGACCGCCGGCTGCGCATCGGCTACGTCTCGCCCGACTGTCATGGCGCGGTGCCGGCATTTCTCCAGCCGATTTGGCGGTCGCATGATCCTGCGGGCTTTGAGATCTACTGCTATTTCAACAATCCGCAGGCGCCGGAACCCACCGCCGCGCTTGCCAACAAGATTCAGCAACGGGTGATGCGCGGAATGTCCGACGCGGCGGTTGCGGATCAAGTCCGAGAGGACCGCATCGATATCCTGGTTGACATCGCCGGGCATACCGGCAAGAACCGCCTCGGGGTGTTCATGTTGCGTCCGGCGCCGATTCAGATGACTTGGCTGGACTATCTCGGAACCACCGGTCTGGACTCCATGGACTATCGCATCACCGACCTCCAGGCCGATCCACCGCCGATCGCGCAGGCCGCCCATAGCGAAATGCTGCTGCATCTGCCGCAACCGCAGTGGTGCTGGGACGCCCCCGCCGCGGCGCCGCCGGTAGCGCCAATGCCGGGGATGGGGAGCGCGGAGTTTACTTTCGGCTCCTGCAACAACTACAGCAAGCTCACCGATGTCACGCTGGCGCTGTGGCGAAGCCTGTTTGCATGCGCGCCGGAGTCGCGCCTTCTGGTGGTGGGCGCGCCGGAGGGTGAGGCGCAGCAGCGAGTCCGTCGTGCGCTTGCGCTGCCGCCCGAGCGGCTCGCCTTCTCGCCGCGGGTGGATGCCACCGCCTACAGGAACCTATTCGCGCAGATCGACTTGATGCTGGACCCAGTGCCTTTCAGTGGCGCCACGACCACGCTCGATGCCCTTTGGCAGGGAGTACCGGTGCTGACGCTACCGGGCGCCACTTCCGCCTCGCGTTCCAGCGCGAGTCTGCTCAGGGCGTTGGGGTTGGACGAATTCGTGGCGCTTGATGCCGACGACTACCGGGCCATCGCCGCGCGCTGCGTCGCCGGGCGCGAAAGCCTGGCGGTGTTGCGCGCAGGAATGAGGCAACGCTTGGCTTCATCACCGATCATGGACGCCAAGCGCTTCACTGCCGCGCTCGAGACCTTGTATCGCCGTGCCTGGATGGCCTGGGCGACGGCCAAGCCGCCATTGGCCGAGGACGCGCCGGCGGCCTTGGAAGTCCGAACCACTCTCTGGCGCGGACAGGAACTCGCCTTCGTCAAAGCCCTTGATCTTCTGCACGCAGGGCAACTAGACGAGGGCATTGGCTTGCTTGGCGAAGTACTTGTGCAGCGTCAGAACTGGGCCCTGGCGCAACGCTACTACGCGAGTGCCGTACTGGCCTGGGCGCGCCACCATCCGGAGTGTGCGCGCCCCTTCACCGACCGACTGCCCCAGCCTCAGGGGGCGCCCAAGGTGTCGATCATTGTGTGCAGCATCGACGCGGACAAACTCGCGTCCGTACGGATGAGCTACTCGGAGCGATTTGCCGGGCTCCCGCACGAGTTCATCGCCATTACCGACGCCAAGTCCCTCGCCGAAGGCTACAACCGGGGTGCGGCCCAGGCCGATGGCGAAATCCTAGTGTTCTCGCATGACGACATCGCGCTCCTCACGCCAGATTTCGCGCCGAGACTGCTGAGCCATCTCGCGCAGTTCGATGGCGTCGGCGTTTGTGGCACCCGGCGCGTCTCGGGGGCGACCTGGGACCGCGCCGGACGCCCCTACCTGGCGGGCCATATCTTGCATCACCAGCCAGGTGAAACAGGGTTCTTGCTTTTTGTGGCCGGCTGCTGCCCCGCGGTCATGCGCGAGGTCGAAGGCCTGGATGGCGTGTTCATGGCCGTGCGAAGACAGGTTTGGGAGGCGCTGCGCTTTGATGAGGAGGCCTTCGACGGCTTTCATCTCTATGACCTCGATTTCAGTCTGCGTGCGGCGCGGCAGGGATTTTCGCTGGCGGTACCGCAGGATCTGATGCTCTCGCACCAGTCCATCGGGCGCTTTGATCGCGCCTGGGGCGAGTATGCGCGGCGCTTCGAAAGCAAGCACGCCGCGAACCTGGCGCCGCCGATCGGGCGCTGCGCGGGCAATATGCACGTGCGTATGACCAGCATCGACGAGGCCCGGCTGCTGCTCGCCGGTCTGCGTCATTTTGAGTTCGGCAAGTTCTGACAGGAGCGCTGACGCAATCATGTGGATCATTCTAGGTCTGATACTGGGCGCCATACTCGGCGGTTTGGCCAGCAGCTTCAACGACACCGCCATCGGCTTGGGTGCCCTGCTCGGGGGGGTGCTGGGTTTCATGCTGCGGCAGGCGCGGCGGGCCAGGCCGCCGACGCCGTCGATGGCCGAGGCGGATCAGAAGCTCGCCAACATCTACCAGGCGCTGGGTGACATTCACCGGCGGCTGGCCAAGCTCGAAGCGGCCCAGGGTATTTCGCCCGCGGGTGCATTGTCGGCGCCCGGGGAAGCAGCGACAACCGTCGCGTGGCGCACGGAGGAGTCCGCGGGGGCGCCAGCCGAAGTTGCCTTGGGGCCCGAAACTGCGGCCGTGAATGTCAACGCCACCAAGAGCGAGGACCCATCGCTCGAAGTGCCGGAGGCGGGCGCTCGCTCCCCGGTCGACGAGCTCGCCATGGAGCGCACCGCGATACCTCCTCGGGATGCGCCGCCGCAAGCGCCAGGCACTCCCGCCAGCGGCCTGCTCGCCTGGTTCGCCGGCGGCAACACCGTGGTGCGCATCGGCCTGGTGATTCTCTTTTTCGGGGTGGCCTTCCTGGTCAAATACGCCGCCGAACACAGCCTGCTGCCGCCGGAGTTGCGTCTGGCCGGAGCGGGCGCGCTGGCCTTCGCCCTTCTGGCGCTGGGCTGGAAGCTGCGGGTCGAAAAGCCCGGCTATGGCTTGTCGCTCCAAGGCGGCGGCGTGGCGCTCTTGTACCTCACGGTCTTTGGCGCCTACCGGCTCTATCAGCTCCTGCCGCCCACCCTCGCGTTCGGTCTTCTGGCGGTGATCGCCGCGGCGTCCGCGGTGCTCGCCATCAGGCAAGAGGCCCAGGTTCTGGCGGTCTTGGGCGTCGCGGGCGGCTTTCTGGCGCCGGTGCTCGCGTCCACCGGAGAGGGCAGTCACGTCGCCCTTTTCTCGTACTACGCCCTGCTCAATGCCGGCATTTTCGTGGTGGCCTGGCGGCAGAACTGGCGCCTCTTGAACTTCACCGGCTTCCTGTTCACCTTCATCATCGCCACGTTGTGGGGCGTCACCAAATATCGGCCGGAACACTTTGCCACCACTGAGCCGTTCTTGCTGTTGTTCTATGCCTTTTATCTCGTGATCGCGGTGCGCTACGCCTTGGGAAGCGCGGCGCTCAGGGTCACGAATTACGTCGACGCAACTCTGGTCTTCGGCACACCCATCGTGGCTTTCGGCTTGCAAAGCCAGCTGGTGCGACCCTACGAGTTCGCCGCCGCGCTCAGTGCCCTGGCGCTGGCGGCGATCTATCTCTCGCTGGCACGCTGGCTGTGGCAAAAACGTGGCGAAACGCTGCGCCTCTTGGTCGAATCCTTCGTCGCCCTGGGAGTGGTTTTTGCCACCCTGACGCTGCCTTTGGCGCTCGACGGGCGCTGGACTTCCGCCGCCTGGGCGCTGGAAGGCGCGGCCGTCGCCTGGGTGAGTCTGCGTCAGGAGCGACGCCTGGGCTTTGCGTTTGGGATCCTACTGCAACTCCTGGCTGCGGTGCTGTACATCGCGTCGCCTTTTGGCACGGATCCCGGTTTCCCCGTCGCCAATGCGCGCTGCCTGGGCGCGGCGATGATCGCCCTGGCGGGCATCTTCACCGCCCTGCAGATCGCCCGCGCCGCCGCGCCTCCGACCTGGCTGCCGCGTGGTGTGGGCTACGCCCTGCTGAGCTGGGGCGTGGCCTGGTGGGTGGGTAACGGCCTGGTGGAGATCGATCGGCAACTGCGTCAACCGCATTTGGCTCATGCGCTGCTGGTGTTTGCCGCGTTGACCGCGGTGGCCTTTTCCGTCCTGGCGCGAAAGGCCGCCTGGCGCGAGGCCCGGGTGCCCGCCTTGGCCATGCCTCTGGCAATCGCCTTCGCGCTCTTGATCGACTGCGTGGAACTCGCGCATCCCTTTGCCGGCTGGGGTGCTCCGGCCTGGATCCTGGCCGGCCTCGCCTGGGCCTGGTGCCAGCGCCAGGGCGAAGCGCCAAACTGGCCGCGCCTCATGGCGCTGCTGCATGCCGTGGCGGTGTGGAGTCTCGCCCTGGTGGCCACGCTGGAAGTAGCCTGGTGGATCGACCGTGCCGTCGACGGCAAAGCCTCCTGGCCGCTGATTGCCCACTTGCTGGTGCCGGCGGTACTGTTGGCACTCTTGAGTGCCGAAGGCTTCTATCAGCGCTGGCCGGGGTCGGTCTGGCCGCGCTGTTACCGCGAGCTGATCGCCGGTGTCACCGCCGCCGGCCTGTGGGGCTGGATGTTTTTCGGCAATGCCGCGCACACCGGCGATCCCTGGCCGCTGCCTTTCGTGCCGCTGCTGAACCCCTTGGATCTTGCGCAAGCCCTGGCCCTGGCGCTGATGTTCCGCTGGATGCGTTCGCTTGATGCCGGTCGCCTGCGCGAGGCAAGCGAGAAGCTCATCAATCTCGCCGCGTTCATCTGGGCCAATGCCGTACTGCTGCGCACCATGCATTTCTGGGGTGGCGTGCCCTATGACTTCGACGCCATGATGGCCTCGATGAAAGTGCAGACCGCGCTGGCGCTGTTCTGGACACTGTTGGCGCTCACCGCCATGGTGATCGCCTCGCGGCGCGGGTTGCGGCCGCTGTGGTTCGTGGGCGCGGCGCTGATGGCCGTGGTGGTGCTGAAGCTCTTCCTGGTGGACCTCACCAATCGCGGTGGGGTCGAGCGCATCGTCTCCTTCATCGGCGTGGGACTATTGCTGCTCGCCCTGGGTTATTTCTCGCCGTTGCCACCCAAACAACCCGAAACCGAGGAACAGACCGGATGAAAGCTCTTCTTTTCGCGCTCTTGTGCTTGCCCGCGTTGGCGCTGGCCAAGGAGCCGGGGCCGCAGGATTTCGCCTCGACCCTTAGCCTCGGTACCTCCGGTGCCGGGGCATTCCACGAATTGATGCTGCCGGCATCAGTGCTGGAGTCCCTGACCCGGCGGGATTTTGGCGATCTGCGCGTTTTCGATGCGCAAGACCGTGCGGTCCCCCACGCCTGGCGGCCCGAGCGGCCCCCGGAGACCTTGGCGCCGCGTCGCCTGCCCCTGCCGATCTTTCCGCTGCCGGCGCGGGCCCTGGCTCGCGAGGCCGCACTGGCCATCGAGATGGTGAGCGGCGAGACCCGGGTCAACATCCGCGGCGGAACGCCCGCGGCGAAGGGCGAGGAAGTGAGCGGCTATCTCCTGGATGCGCGGCGGATCAAGGAACCGCTTGCCGCGTTAGTGCTGGAGTGGCAAAACCCCCGGCTCTACCAAGGACGCGTGAACCTGGAAGCCAGCGAGGATCTCGCCAACTGGGTAAGCCTGGCGCAAGCCGCGGTCATTCTGCGCAGTGATTTCCAGGGCCAGACCCTCTCCCGGCAGCGGGTGGAGTGGGTACCGCGTGAAGTGAAATTCTTGCGCCTGACTTGGCCGGCGGGGGAAACCCGTTTCCTGCTCGAAGCGGCCATGGGCGAAACCGCCGCGTTGCGGGGGCAACAGCAGCGCGCTTGGCGCCGGGCGCGCTTCGTGGCCGCGGGCGAAAAGCCTGGCGAATATCTGTACGAAAGCCCCGAGGCGCTGCCGGTCGATCGCCTGCGCCTCGCCTACCCGGCCGGCAACACCATGCTGCCCGGCGATATCCTGGTGCGTGATGGCGATGATGCCCCATGGGCAGGCGTCGCCCACAGTGTCTTTTATCGCGTGGAGCAGCCGGGCGGCACCTTGCAGAGCCCCGATCTGGTGATTGCACGTACCCAGCGCCGCGGCTGGCTGCTGCGCATTGATCCGCGCGTCGCCGTGAGCGCGCCCCCTGATCTGGAATTGGGCTGGCTGCCGCCGCGCCTGGTCTTCCTGGCGCAGGGCGAGGCGCCGTTTCAGTTGGCTTATGGCGCGCGCAAAGTGCCTGGTGCCGCATTGCCAATCGCCACCCTGGTGCCTGACTGGGAACGCCGCCAGGACGAAGCCATGAGCACCGCGCTACCGGGCCTCACGCGGCCGGCTGGGGGCGAGGCCATGCGCACCCAGAGTTTCGACTGGAAACGTCTGGCGCTTTGGGGCGTGCTGGGGGCGGGGGTGTTGCTCCTCGCCTGGCTGGCCTGGGGTTTGGTGCGCGAGACCGCCAAGAAGCAGTGAGGCTCAGTCTAGTCTGGGCGACGCCGCGAATCTCGCGCGGCGCGAGGACGCGAGAGCCAAGCAGTGTTACACTGCCAGCGGCGGTCTCTCAGCGTTTTTCTCATGTCTGGCAACACTCTCGGCAAGAGCTTCTGTGTCACGTCCTTTGGCGAATCGCACGGTCCCGCCATCGGCTGCGTGGTCGATGGCTGCCCGCCGGGGCTCGCCCTGTGCGAAGCAGACCTTCAGTTTGACCTTGATCGCCGCAAGCCCGGCACCTCGCGCCACGTCACCCAGCGCCGCGAACCCGATACCGTGGAAATCCTCTCCGGCGTGTTCGAGGGCAAGACCACCGGCACCAGCATCGGTCTTCTGATCCGCAACCAGGATCAGCGCAGCAAGGACTACGGCACCATCGCCCAGTGCTTTCGCCCAGGGCACGCGGATTACGTGTACGACCAGAAATACGGCTTTCGCGATTATCGCGGCGGCGGTCGCGCTTCGGCGCGGGAAACGGCGGTGCGCGTGGCCGCGGGGGCGATCGCCAAAAAGTGGTTGAAAGAGAAACATGGCGTACTGATCCACGGCTGCCTTGCGCAACTGGGGCCGATCGTCATTCCCTTTCGGGCCTGGGAGGAAACCGCGCGCAATCCGTTCTTCGCCGCCAATGCTCAGATCGTTCCTGAGCTCGAAGCTTACATGGACGCCCTGCGCAAATCGGGCGATTCGATTGGCGCGCGGGTGGACGTGCTGGCGCAAAGTGTGCCGGTGGGCTGGGGCGAACCAGTTTACGATCGGCTCGACGCCGACCTCGCCTACGCGATGATGGGGATCAACGCCGTGAAGGGTGTGGAAATCGGCGCCGGTTTCGGCTGCGTCACCCAGAAGGGCAGCGAACACGCCGACGAAATGAGCCCGGACGGCTTCTTCAGCAACCACGCCGGTGGCACTCTGGGCGGTATTAGCAGCGGCCAGGACGTGAAAGTGAGCATCGCGGTGAAGCCCACCTCCAGCATCCGCCTGCCCCGGCGCACGATCGACCGTGAAGGCCGCGCCACTTCGATCGAGACCCACGGCCGCCATGATCCCTGCGTCGGCATTCGCGCCGTGCCCGTTGCCGAAGCCATGCTCGCGCTCGTCTTGATCGACCACGCCCTGCGGCACCGCGCGCAGAATGCGGAGGTCGTTTGTGTGACGCCGCGGATTCCCGGCCGCGTTCGCTGACACCTTTGGGCGCCAACGCCAGCGTCGCCGGCCTACAGGTGTTCTAGCCCCAACTCGCGCAACAATGGGCGAGGCGCCCTGGCCTGCCAGAGCTTGGTGATGGCCCGCATAGTGGCCTCGGGCAAATCGCGGGCAAGCCGGGACCGCTCCAGTACGGTGCCTTCCTGTGAGTCGGTGGCAAGCACTGCGGCGATCGTTTCCGGGCTGGGGGTCGATAGGCCCAGATAGTCGGCGATGCGCCTGGCAAGTTCGGTACTCCTAGTCACGATGTGCTCATATTCGAGGCAGAGGCAGTCGGAATTGGCGCGTAGCCACCGCAGCGCCTGTAGCGCGAACATGTAATTCAGGAAATTCTCCTCCAGGCTGTCGGGGAAGGCGCGCATCCGGGATTGACACCAGTCCTGAAAGCCGCGCACGATGAACAGCGTCTTGGGCCAGGTCGAAAAGCCAGCCATGATCTCCTGCGGCGCGAAGGTTGCCTGGCTGCGCATCTTGATCACGCAAGCCAGCGTCGACTGACTTGCCAGCGGGGCGAGCAGGCGCTCCCCCGCACGGGCCAGCATTACCCGCGCCGCAGGGTCCGGGGGAAGGCGCTTGGAGGCGCGAAGCGCCGTATGCATGGCGACCTGGGTGTAGAAATCCGGCTCCGAAATCGACAGCGCTCCCATCGCGGCCAGGAGCTTGCTCAAAGCCGTCGAGCCACAGCGGCCGGGCGAAAAGAGGGCCACTGGATGGAGGGTTCCAATGGGCATGGGCGACAGCCGCTCCGCGGGAACGCGCAAGAACCCCGTCGAGCGCTCCCGCAGGAAGACGTGATGGAAGGGCGCCCGCGCCGCAGCCTGAGCATCCACGCCAGCGGCAAAGTAGACGTACTGGCCAGCAAAATCGAGACAATAGGGGACGAGGCTCCGAAGGCTCTCCAGCTCGGGTACGGCGGGTTGCGCGGTCTGCAGATTCAAATCGGCCGGCGAGACGATGCGCAGCCCGAGGTCCGGCTTGGCGGCTCCGGAAAAGAACGTCGCCGCGCGGGCGGTCGCTGGGGGAGGGGCGGTCATTACAGGGCGTAGTCCGATCGAGCAGACGCAATCGTGGGGAGAGCAGTCCCTGCGCGCGGGGCGCCCATTCTACACATCTTTCCGTCTGCGTCCGTCGCTGAAGACAACTTGGTCGCCGCGGCGGTCGCGCGCGCAAGGCAACCGCGGTGGGAATGCCGCGACACGCTGGCGCGGCTCACACCCGCTCCACCACCGTCGCCGTCGCCATCCCATGGCCGATGCACATCACTTGCAGCCCGAGGCTGCCGCCGGTGGCTTCGAGGCCAGTGAGCATTTTGGCCATCAAGGCCGCGCCGGTAGCACCCAGAGGGTGACCGTGGGCGATCGCGCCGCCCCAGGGGTTGAGCCTGGCGGGGTCGGCATCGAGTTCGCGCTGCCAGGCGATGACTACCGTGGCGAAGGCTTCGTTGACTTCGAACCAGTCGATGTCCTTGATGGTGACGCCGGCCCGTTGCAAGGCGCGTTGCGTGGCCGGCACCACGGCCATCAATTGCAGCGTGGGGTCACCGCCCACGACCACGCGCGCGCGGAATCGGGCGCGTGGGCGCCACCCCTGCGCGCGGGCGAATTCGGCCTCGGCCACCAGCACCGCTGAGGCGCCGTCGGAAATCTGGCTGGCGTTGCCGGCGGTGACGATGCCTTGCCCGGGGGCGCGAAAAGGTGTGGCGAGGCTCGCGAGCTTGGCTGGATCGACCTGCTCGCGCACGCCCTCGTCATGGCTCAAGGTGATCGCCTGTCCCGCGGCATCGACCCCGGGCGTGGGTAGGATTTCGCGGTTCAGTTGCGCCGTTCGCGCCACCGCGGCGCGCCGGTGGCTTGCGATGGCGAAAGCGTCCACCTCTTCGCGCCGGAGACCCCAGCGGTCGGCGATGCGTTCGGCGCTCTCACCCTGGTGGACGAGCTCGTGGCGGGCGAAGAGCGCGGGATTCAGCACCTGAAAGCCGGTGAATTCCTTGCCCGGAGTGATATCGGAGAGCATCGGCACCCGGCTCATGCTCTCCACGCCGCAGGCAAGCACGCAGCGTGCGTCGCCGGCCGTCACCGCCTGCGCGGCGAAGTGCACCGCCTGCTGCGATGAGCCGCACATGCGGTTCAAACTCACCGCCGGCACCTCGACCGGGAAGCCGGCGAGCAACACGCCCAGGCGCCCGATGTTGGCGCCTTGTTCCCCGGCCTGGGTGACGGTGCCACAGATCACGTCGTCGATCAGTCCGGGGTCAAGGCCGGTGCGCTGGGCGAGGCCTTGCAGGGTGTGGGCGAGCAGGCTGTCGGGGCGGGTTTCGCGCAGGGCGCCCTGGCGTTTGCCAAATGGGGTGCGCAGGGCGTCGATGATCAGGGCTTCGGGCATGGAATCTCCGGTGCTTGCGTTAATGGCATGGGCGATGCGGGGCGGTGGCTCTTGACCGTCGCGGCGAGGCTGCCGCGAGCAAGGCGAAGATCGAGATCCTCGCCCACTTGCGCGCCGCTCGCTTCGCGCAGCACTTCGCCGTCGCCGCGGGTGACGATGGCGTAGCCGCGATCCAGCACCTGTTGCGGATCGAGCAGCGCCAGGCTGCGCGCCGCCTGATGGAGGCGCGTGCCGACGCGTTCGAGCTGGCTTTCGCCGGCCCGAGGCAAGCGGCGCGTGAACTCGGCGAGAAGGCGAAGCTGCGGCATGGGGGCGGCCAGTAGACGCGCCGTGCGCGCCGCCAACTGACTCAGTTGCCAGTCCCGGCGCTGGTGTTGCAGGGCCCAGGCGGCATCCAGTCGTTCGCCGGCTCTGGCCAGGTGTTCCTGGCGCACGCGCAAAGCCGCGACCGGGTGTTTGAGTCGTCGCGCGAGTTGGTCCACGGCCTGCATGCGGCCTTCCAGCGTGCGCTCGCCAGCGCGGGTGAGGCGCGCTGCGAGTACGCGGCAAGCGCGACGCCAGGCCTCGCCATCGGGGGCCACCAGCATGGCGGCGCCGGTGGGTGTGGGGGCGCGCACATCGGCGACGAAGTCGGCGATGGTGAAATCGGTCTCGTGTCCCACGCCGCTCACCACGGGAAGCTTGGAACGGAAGATCGCCGCGGCCACCGGCTCTTCGTTGAAGGCCCAGAGGTCTTCGATGCTGCCCCCGCCGCGCGCCAGGATCAGCACATCGCACTCTGCCCGCGCGCTGGCCAGGTCCAGCGCCGCGGCGATCGCCTCGGCCGCGCCCGCTCCCTGTACCGCGGTGGGGTAGAGGATCACTTCGAGCGCCGGGAACCGGCGCCGCAAAGTGCTGAGCACGTCGCGCCAGGCCGCCGCCGCGGGAGAAGTGACCACGCCCACCACCCGTGGATGGGCGGGCAGAGCGCGCTTTCGCTCCGGCGCGAACCAACCTTGCGCTTCCAGTTTGGCCTTGAGCCGGGCGAACGCCTCATACAGGCTGCCGACACCAGCACGACGCAGAGCCTCGATATTGAGCTGGAATTCGCCGCGCGCTTCAAAAATGGTGGCGACCGCCTTGACCTCGATGGCGAGGCCCTCCTCGAGCCTGAAGCTCAGTCCTTGGGCACGATGCCGAAAGAGCACGCAGCGCACCTGGGCGCGGGCGTCTTTCAGCAGGAAATAGCAATGGCCCGAGGTGGCGCGGGTGAAATTGGAAATCTCCCCGCTCACCCAGTTGTTGGGCAGATGTTGTTCCAGCAACAACCGCGCCGAACTGACCAGCAGCGAAACCGGCAGCACTTCGTCGCGCGGGACCGGCGTGGGTGGGCCCAAGAACTCCTTCAAAGGGCTTCCCACCGGCCCTTCCAGGCCATGCCATTGGCATGGCAAGGGGCTGTCGTCAAAGAGAAATCCACAAAAAAAGCAAACTGACAAAAATTGTCAAGCCCCGATTGTGGGATGCCCCTGAGCGTCGGAAGTGCGTAGTAGGTCATTGAAATATAGTAATAAAATGCCGACGCATTTTTGGGCGTTTTAGGGAAAATGACGATTGGATGAAGCTTTAGCGACGCTATTCGCAGCTTGTACACAAAATTATCCACAGATTGTGTGGACAACCCCGCCGAGGGCGTTCTGGTCACCTGCCGGAACGCTCCAGGCACCGCCATCGCACGATCAAACATGACGCCAGGGAGACCCGCCAGTTACAATCTAGCGCTTCGCCACCTGCCCCATATCGCGTCGCCATGAGTTCCAACAACGTGCCTAAACCGGAAGCGGTCGCGCCTTCCAACTTCCTGCGCCAGATTATCGCCGAAGACCTGCGTACAGGTAAGTACCAATCGCGACGCTGGGCGGGCAAACCCGGACCGGCCACGGTGCAGGCGGCCGGCGCGCCCGACCCGGCGGCCATCCGCACCCGTTTTCCACCGGAACCCAACGGCTACCTGCACATCGGTCACGCCAAGTCGATTTGCCTTAATTTCGGGCTGGCCCAGGAATTCGGCGGCGTCTGCCATATGCGCTTCGACGATACCAATCCGGAAAAGGAAGAGCAGGAATACGTCGATTCCATACTCGAGGCGATCCGCTGGCTGGGTTTCGACTGGAAGACGCCAAGCGGCAAGGTGCTCTTTTTTGCCTCGGACTATTTCGTCTGGATGTACGAGTGCGCCGAGGCCCTGATCGAAAGCGGCCACGCCTATGTCGATAGTCAAAGCGCCGAGGAGATGCGTACACGCCGCGGCACCCTCACCGAACCCGGGCAGGACAGCCCCTTTCGCGGCCGCGGTGTGACCGAGAACCTCGAGCTCTTTCGTCGCATGCGCGCCGGCGAATTCGCCGATGGCAGCCACGTGTTGCGGGCCAAGGTCGACATGAGCTCGCCCAACATCAACCTGCGCGACCCGGCGATTTACCGCATCAGGAAGGCCGAACATCATCGCACCGGCAACACCTGGTGCATTTACCCCATGTACACCTTCGCGCATCCCATCGAAGATGCCCTGGAGAACGTCACCCATTCCATTTGCACACTCGAATTCGAAGACCAGCGACCCTTCTACGACTGGCTGCTGGCGCGGCTCGCTGACTGCGGCAAGCTCGCCCGGCCGCTGCCGCAGCAATACGAGTTCGCGCGCTTGAAGCTCAGCTATGTGGTGCTCTCCAAGCGCAAGCTCATCGAACTGGTGCAGGAAGGCCACGTCGCCGGCTGGGATGACCCGCGCCTGCCCACTCTGGCTGGTGCGCGCCGCCGCGGCTACACCGCGGCGGGTTTTCGGCTCTTCGCCGAACGCATCGGCGTGGCGAAGGCCGATTCCTGGATCGAGTACAGCATCCTCGAAGACTGCATGCGCGAGGACCTCAACGAGTGCGCCCAACGCCGCGTGGGCGTCCTCGACCCGCTCAAGCTCGTCATCGACAACTACCCCGAAGCGGGGGAAGAAGAGTGCTTCGCGCCGAACCATCCGCAACAGCCGGAATTGGGCAAGCGTGCCCTGCCTTTCTCCCGCGAACTGTGGATCGAGCGCGAGGACTTTCAGGAAGAACCGGTGAAAGGCTTCTTCCGGCTCTATCCCGGCAACAGCGTGCGCCTGCGCTACGCCTACGTGGTCAAGTGTATCGGCTGCGACAAGGATGAAACCGGGCGAGTCCAGGCGGTGCACTGTGAGTATTTCCCCGATTCCAAGAGCGGCACGCCCGGCGCCGACACCTACAAGGTCAAGGGCAACCTGCATTGGGTCAGCGCCAAACACGCTTACCACGCCGAGGTGCGGCTCTATGACCGCCTTTTTCTGGTTCCCCAGCCCGGTGCGGGCGAGGCCGATTTCCGCAGTGAGATCAACCCCGAGGCCAAGCGCGTCATCCAGGCCCGCCTCGAACCTTCGCTCGCTCAGGCCAAGCCCGAAGAGCGCTTCCAATTTGAGCGCCATGGCTACTTCGTCGCCGATCGCGTCGACTCCCAACCCGGCGCGCCGGTGTTTAACCGCGCGGTGGGCTTGCGGGATTCTTGGGGAAAACAGGGCGGGGGGTAGAACTGATCATCGCCGCCCTATCGGCGCCGGAGCCAGCTCCAAAATGCGCTGATAAAGCTGCTCGGCGTGGTCGCGTGGCTTGAGCCCGAAGAGCGGGTTGTCGTTTTCGCGGAAGGCTTTGTGGATGCTGGCCCAGTCCTCGGCTTGGAGATATTCCTCGGCCAGGGGAAAGAGCAGGTCTTCTTCGCGGCGCAGGTGCGACCATTCGAACTGGGCATAGCGCAGGGCGGCGTCGCGGAATTTTTCCCTGGCGCCGGCTTCGCCGCGCTCCAGTGCCTGGAGCTTGTCGCGCAAGTCCTCGATCATGTTGTAGCCGGCGCAATGTTCGAGTTCCAAGTCGGCGATCAGCGCGTCGGCCTCTTGCGTGCGCAGCCGCAGACAGCGAAAGAGTTGGGTCTCTTCCTTGGGGTGATGCCAGCGGTCGGGGTAGGAGACGATGTAATCGACGATGGCGTGCAGCACCGGGAAGCGCGGTGCCTGATCCTCTCCGTCTTCATGTTGCACCAGGTAGCGCAGGGTATAGAGCACGGTGGCAATGGCCAGGTGTTCGTCGCGCAGAATTTTCAGGGTGGCGCCGGGCATATCTAGTAGGTTTCCAGGTGCAGGCGGCCTTCGGCCAGGAGTTCACGGCGTAAGGTCGGCCAGTCGCCGCCGCGCGCTTTCGCCAGTTCCTCGAACACAGCGATCACTCCTTCCTCCATGCCTTTGTGGCCGCAAAGAAACACGTAGCAGTTGTCGTCATTCAAGAGCCGCCAGACTTTCTCGCCCTGCTCGCGCAGGAGGTCTTGCACATAGCGCCTGGGTAGTCCGGGCTCGCGCGAAAAGGCGAGGTTGACGTCGATGAAGCTCTTGGGGAGTTTCATCAGGGGGCCGAAGTAGGGCAATTCGGCTTGCGAACGGGCGCCGAAGAACAGCGCCAGTTCGCCGCCTTCCTTCAGCGCCATGCGCCTGCGGCGCCGCTCGGTCATGGCGCGCATGGGCGCCGAGCCGGTGCCGGTGCAGATCATCAGGATCGACGAACCCGGATGATTGGGCATGAGAAAGGTGGTGCCATAGGGGCCGACCACTTTGACTTGGTCGCCCTTCTTCAGGTCGCACACGTAGTTGGAAGCCATGCCCCGCACCGGCTGGCCGTGGCGGTCGTGGGTGACGCGCTTCACCGTCAGCGCGAGATTGTTGTAATGCGGCCGTTCCCCTTCCCGCGGGCTGGCCACCGAATACATGCGCGGATGAAACGGGCGCCCGGTTTCATCTACGCCGGGTGGAATGATGCCCAGAGCCTGGCCTTCGAGCACCGGAAAAGGGATGTGGCCGAAGTCGAGCACGATGTGGCGGACTTCCGTGCTCGCGCCCTCCGGGGTCAGCCGGTGATTTCCTGCCACCGTGGCGATGGCGGCGTGCTCCGGGCTGTAGAGATTGCTGTAGGGGTGTGCCGCCGACCAGGGCGGACGCGCTTGTCCGTGTTCGGCGGCACTAGCCACTTCGGCGAGCGCCGCGACATCCTCGGGCAGGGCGCCATCCGCGCCGGGCTGGCGGCGGTCGAGTTCGGTCTGGGCCGGCAGGGCGTCCCAGGTGAGCTGTTCGTTGACGGTGTAGGGCTTGGCCGGCAGTACGTTGCGCCACGAGTCAATGGCGCCGGTGGGGCAGGGCGGAATACAGGCCAGGCAGTTCTCGCACACCGAAAAATCGACCACGTAGTTGCGCTCGTCATGCGAGATCGCCTTGATCGGGCAGGTCTCCTCGCAGGTGTTGCAGCGGATGCAGACCTCGGGATCGATGAGGTGCTGGCGGACGACTTGCGACGGCGATATCGGGGTGTTCACGGTAGTGCCTTCCCCCCGGCCGGGCGTGGGACCTTTGCCAGCGCAGTTGCGCAGCGAAGCCGGAACACACGCGGCGCCTTCACCGCGCATGTTCCGAGGCACGGGCGTCTTGGCGCCACCCCCTTGCCCAGGAAGCGGGTGATTGCGGTGGTTCGCGGGCAGTGCCTGCTCCGGTGCTCGGCTTGTGCGCTCATGCGTAATAGTAAGGCACGTGTCAGTTGAACCGTACGTATTCGAAATCGACCGGCTGACTATTGATGCCCCGCGCCGGTGGCGCAATCCAGTTGGCGAATTGCCCCGGCGCGACCACCCGGCCCATGAGCGAGGCGACAAAGGCGCGGTCTTCCGCCGAAGGCAGCCAGCGCGACTCGTTGGCGTCCCAGGTGGCGCGGTTCACCACTTCGCCGTTAGGGGCGACGCAAAGTTCGGCGAAGGTGCCGATCTTGCGGTGAAAAGCCTTGTGCGGCACGGCCAGGCGGAACCCGATGCCGGCCTTCTCAATGACTTTGTTCCAGCGTTCCACTCCGCTCATGGAGTCCTTGATGTAATCGTCGCGCAAGACTTCGTTCAAGGCGTTGAGCATGGGCACTTCCGCGGTCGCCAGCTGGCCTTCGCGCACCCCGAGTACGGTGTAGCGGTCGTTCTTGAGCCGGTGGTCGTCGCCGCGCTTGCCCTCTTCATAGCGGCCCTTGAGCCCGCTCGAATAGTAGAGGGCGGCGTTGGACGATTGGTCGGCGCCGAACAGATCGAGGGTGACGCTGAAATGAAAATTGAGGTAACGCTGCACGGTCGGCAGATCGATCACGCCGGCGGCGCGCAGCTTCGCCGGGTCGTCGGTCTTCAGTTGGTTCATTTTTTCGCAAGTGCGCTGCAAGATCCGGGCGACGCCCGATTCGCCCACGAACATGTGGTGCGCTTCTTCGGTCAGCATGAAGCGGCAGCTTCGCGCCAGCGGGTCAAACGCCGACTCCGCCAGGGCGCAGAGCTGGTACTTGCCGTCGCGGTCGGTGAAGTAGGTGAACATGAAGAACGCCAGCCAGTCCGGGGTGCGCTCGTTGAAGGCGCCCAGGATGCGAGGGTTGTCGGGGTCGCCCGAACGACGCGCCAAGAGCGCTTCGGCTTCCTCGCGTCCGTCGCGGCCGAAGTGGCGGTGCAGGAGGTAAACCATGGCCCAGAGGTGGCGTCCTTCCTCCACGTTGACCTGGAAGAGATTGCGCAAATCATAGAGCGAGGGACAGGTGAGTCCGAGGTGGCGCTGCTGTTCCACCGAGGCGGGTTCGGTGTCGCCCTGAGTGACGATAATGCGCCGAAGATTGGCGCGATGTTCACCCGGCACCTCCTGCCACGCCGGTTCGCCCAAGTGTTCGCCGAAATGGATGCGCCGCGTGGCATCCTGAGGCACCAGGAAAATGCCCCAGCGATAATCGGGCATGCGCACGTGGTCGAAATGGGCCCAGCCGGAAGGATCGACGCTCACCGCCGTGCGCAGGTACACCTCGAAATCCTGGCTGCCATCGGGGCCCATGTCGCGCCACCATTGCAGGTAGTTGGGTTGCCAGTGTTCCAGCGCGCGCTGCAGCGTGCGGTCTTGGGCGAGGTTGACGTTGTTGGGGATCTTTTCGCTGTAGTCGATCATGAGGGTTCCTTGAGGTATCGGCAAAGGTGTTCCGGGATACTGGCATGCGCGTGGGGGCTCCGGTCATGGCGCTCAAGCCCACGCTCGCAGGGCGCCTCGGCGCGCCTGAAGCTACACCCGCGCCCGGTCGAATTGCGGCCGGTTGCCGCTGCCATAGACCGACAGCGCGCCGCGTTCGCCGGTGGCGTTGGGGCGAATGAAAATCCAGTTCTGCCAGGCAGAGAGGCGACTGAAGACGCGGCTTTCCATGGTCTCCCCCGGACCGAAGCGCAGGTTCGCTTCCATCCCGGTTAGCGCGTCGGGCGACAGACTGGTGCGTTCTTCGCAGGCGATGCGGATTTCCTCGTCCCAGTCGATTTCATCGGGCGCCGCCGTGATGAGGCCCAGAGCCTCGGCGCTTGCCGCGTCCAGCCGCTCCAGCAGGCGGGCGCGCCAAGCCGCCAATTGCGCGGGGTCCTGGTAGCAGCGAGCGGCGAGCCGCGTCTGGCCGTTCACCATGGGGTAGGCGCCGAAGTTCTGCGCCGAGAGCTGGATCGCGCCGCGGCCCGCCTCGCCGCGCAAGGCGTAGCTGCGGTCAGCGGCTAGCGCCAGTTCCAGCAACGTGCCGGCGAAACAGGAATCGGGCTCGAGCAGCGCGAACATGGAGCGGGAAGTCACGTCGAGCCGCGCCAGGGTTCGGCGCAGGAGCCCCACGGTTTCTCGCACCAGCCAGTGTTCGGCGTGTGCGGCGAGGCTTTGATCCACGGCCAGTACCTGGCCGGCATCCCCAGTCGCTTTCAGGAGCCAGAGGCCAATTTCTGGCTCGCGGGTGCGCAGGTTGAGGATGGCATCGTCGAGTTCGCGCGCCATCGCCAGGGGCCACCAATCGCTCGCCTCGGCAAGGATGCCCGCAAGACTTTGCGGCGGTGTCGCCAGCGGGGCGCGCAGGCGCAGGGTGGCGCTGCGCGCGGCGCGATCGATGCTCACGTCGACGTGTCGGTAGTGGTACCCGTTCTCATCGATGCGGCGTTCGAGCGGGGCGAGCGCGACTCCACGCGCTTCACTTGGGCGCGTCGAGGTGGCCGCCAGTTGCTCGGCCCGCGCCGCCACCGCGGCAGCGAATTGCTGCGGTTTGGCCAGACCATCGACCAGGCGCCAGGCCTGGGCTCTTTCGCCGCGCACACCCTCGACGGTGGTGCACAGCAGGTCGGCGTGATCGCGTCGCACGCGGCGCTTGTCAGTGAGGCGGGTGAGCCCTCCGGTGCCGGGCAGCACGCCCAACAGCGGCACTTCGGGCAGGCTCACGGCGGAGCTGCGGTCGTCGATGAGCAGGATTTCGTCACAGGCCAGGGCCAACTCGTAGCCTCCGCCGGCGGTGGCGCCATTGAGCGCGGCGAGGAACTTCAGGCCCGAGTGACGCGAGGAGTCCTCGAGACCATTGCGGGTCTCGTTGGTGAATTTGCAGAAATTCACTTTCCAGGCGTGCGAGGATAATCCCAGCATGTAAATGTTGGCGCCAGAGCAAAAGGTGCGTGGTTTGGCGCTGGTGATCACCACGCAACCCACTTGCGGGTGTTCGAAGCGGATGCGCTGCACCGCGTCGGCCAGTTCGATATCCACGCCCAGGTCGTAGGAGTTGAGCTTCAGACTGTAGCCGGGGCGGATGCCGGCGCCCTCGTCGATATCCAGCAACAGGGTCGCGATGCGGCCTTCCACCTTGAGCTTCCAGTGACGATAGCGAGAAGGTTCGGTCTGGTAATCAACCGGGGCGGAGGCAGCGGTGGTGCTCGTAGTGGTGGTCACGACAATTCCCTCAAATGGGCAGCAGTTCTTGAAGTTCCTGGAAACTTTGCTCGACGCTCCGGCCGGAGGTGTCGAGCACCTGATCCGCCTTGTTGTAGAGTGGGTAGCGTGCTTCCAGGATTTGGCGCAGGTCCTCCATGGCTTCATCGTTCCCGGCCATGGGGCGCAGATCGCCCTGCGCGACCACGCGCGCCATGTGTTCCTCGGGGGTGGCGCGCAGCCAGATGGTGTAGCAATGCGAGAGCAGGAAATCAAACGTCTCGGGTTGCGCGACGATCCCGCCGCCGACGCAGAGCACGGCGCGGTCGCGTTCCTTCAGGATGCGCTCCAGACAACGCCGCTCGACCCGGCGATAACCCGCCTGGCCATAGAGGGAGAAGATCTCGCTGGTGGGCATGCCGGTTTCGCTTTCGATCTCGCGATCCAACTCCACGAAAGGCAGGCCCGATTCCCGCGCCAGGCGCGTGCCCAGGGTGGTTTTGCCGGCGCCGCGCAAACCCAGCAGCACGATCCGTTTCTTGCGCGCGGCCTCCTCCTGGCCGAATTCGCGCATCAGGCGAAACACGATCTCTTCCAAACGGTGCTGAGGTAATCGCTCCAAGAAGCGGCGGATCAGGCGCCGCTCCACTGAATCTTCACCTTCGGGTGCGAACCAGTCGGACAGGGGGGCGTTGAGCGCGAGGGCGATGCGCCGCAGGAGCGCGATCGAGATATTGCCTTCGCCCGCCTCCAGGCTGGCGAGGTGACGTTCCGACACGCCCGCCTCGCGGGCGGTGAGCTTGCGTGAAAGGCCGCGCCGGTCCCGCGCCTCGCGTACCCGACGCCCCAGTTGCGCGAGAAACTGCGTCTCCTCGGGAGCGGCGTAAGGGCTGGAAAGGGTTTGCTTGATGGCGGTGGGCATATGCAGCAAAATGCCTTTTTGGAAATAGGCGGGTGCAGAATAATGCCGTCGCGGGGCGATGTCAAGACCCAGTGCTGGGCGCCGGCAGATCGAGGAGCACTGCTCACGTTCGGCGCAGGGGCGAACGCCGGTGCCCAGTTCATTGAATTGTCATGGTTAATGACTTCGCCGGAATGACGAGTCCAGAATCGATCAGCGTCTGCTCAGCGGGGTGCCAGCCACGCTCGGTGTTGCATGGCCTCCCGTTACGCAGAATAATGCATAGCCAAAGCCTCGCGAAACGACCTCGCTTGTGCCCGATCGCAGCAAAATGCATCATTAGCGCCTGCCCATGCGCTGTGCTCGCACCCGAGCGCGGCCCCGAAGGAAGTCGCGAATCGGCGGGAATTCGGCCAAGAGCCGGGACCGGCGCCGAACGCCAGGAGGAGTTAGAGATGTCACCGGAAGCATTTCAAGGTCTGCTTGCCGGCATCACCGCCACCCTTGCCGGTCGCCCACTTGATGCCGCCTTGGAAGAAACTTTGAACAGCCGTTACCCCGCTGGCGGGGACGTCGTGCAAAACATCGTGCAGGCCTGTGGCGAAGCCATGACTGAGGGTTGGATGTGCAAGTATGAAGGCGGCGGTATTCGCTATGGCCGGGTGATCAAGCCTAGCCCCGCCACGCAGGGATTCAGCGTGGACGTGGTGGATATGAAGCCGATCGCCGGGCCGCGGCACACCCATCCCAAGGGGGAGATCGACTTGATCATGCCGCGCGTTGCCGGCGCCCAATTCGACGGGCGGGGCGCCGGCTGGCTGGTCTATGGGCCAGGCACCACACACCGACCCACGGTCACCGGCGGTCGGGCATGGGTACTCTATTTGCTGCCCGATGGCGAAATCGTTTTTGCTTGAGTCGCGTGGCCGCCGCCGCGCCACCGATCACTGAAAAGCGTTTGGAGGAAAAGGATGGAACTCTCCCGGGCCGACCAGAGCGTGAGCCCCCCGCGACTGACGATTCCGCGCACCTACAATGCTGCGTTTGATCTCTTGCAGCGCAACCTTGCCGCCGGGCGGGCGGACAAGACCGCCTACCTCGACGACCAGGGCAGTTGCAGCTACGGCCAATTGGCCGAAAAGACAGGCCGCTGGGCCAACGCCCTGGCGGCGCTGGGCGTGCGCCGCGAAGAGCGGGTATTCATGTGCATGCTCGATACCATTGATTTCCCGGTGGCGTTCCTAGGCACCATCAGGGCCGGTGCCATCGCCGTGCCAGTCAACACGCTGCTCACGGCCAACGATTACGCCTACATGCTGAAAGACAGCCGTGCCACCACTCTGGTGGTATCGAGCGCTTTGTGGCCCACTTTCGCCGGCATCGTCACGACCATCCCCACGCTCAAGAACATCGTCATCGCCGGCGAAGAGGTCGCCGGCAAGCTCGCCTTCGCCAAGCTCGTAGCCGCTGCCTCGCCCGAGCACGAGACCTGCGACACCACCTGCGACGATGCGGCGTTCTGGCTTTATTCCTCGGGCTCGACCGGCGCGCCCAAGGGTAC
This sequence comes from Betaproteobacteria bacterium, assembly GCA_016192065.1. Lineage (GTDB taxonomy): Bacteria > Pseudomonadota > Gammaproteobacteria > Burkholderiales > Casimicrobiaceae > JACPUX01. Next base: position 98,509 of record JACPUX010000077.1, on the reverse strand, counting down.
GGTGCATCTGCAATCGAGTCTGATCTATACCGCCGAGCTCTATGGCCAACCGGTCTTGGGCATCACCGAACACGATCTGGTGTTTTCCGCGGCCAAGCTCTTCTTCGCTTACGGCCTGGGCAACGGCTTGTCCTTTCCGCTCGCGGTCGGAGCGACGGTCGTGCTCATGGCCGAGCGGCCCACGCCAGCCTCAGTATTCAAGCGCCTGACCGAACAACGTCCCACGATTTTCTATGGGGTGCCCACGCTCTATGCCGCACTGCTGGCCGCGCCTGACGCCCCGCCCCGCGAGGCGCTCAATCTGCGCCGCTGCACCTCGGCGGGAGAGCCCCTGCCGGAGGATCTTGGCAAGCGTTGGGTGCAAAAATATGGCATCGATATTCTCGATGGCATCGGTTCCACCGAGATGCTGCATATCTACCTTTCCAACCGGGTCGGGGAAGTGCGCTACGGAACCACCGGCAAGCCCGTGCCGGGTTATGAAATCCGTCTCGTGGACGATGCCGGCCAGCCCGTGGCCCAGGGCGAAATCGGCGAACTGCAGGTGATGGGCCCAAGCTCGGCGGCGATGTACTGGAACAACCGCGAGAAGAGCCGCAACACCTTTCAAGGCTGGTGGACCAAGAGTGGCGACAAGTACACCCTGAACGCCGAGGGCTACTACGTTTACGCCGGCCGGAGCGACGACATGCTCAAGGTGGGAGGGATCTATGTCTCGCCCGCGGAAGTCGAGGCGGCGCTGATCACGCATCCGGCGGTGCTGGAAGCGGCGGTGGTCGGCAAGGAAGACGAGAACCGCCTGATCAAGCCAGCCGCTTTCGTAGTCTTGAAGGCCGGGCAACAAGGCTCCGAAGCCCTGGCGAACGAGATCAAGCGCCAGGTCAAGGACCAACTCGCGCCCTACAAATATCCGCGCTGGCTGGAGTTCGTGGCCGAGTTACCCAAGACGGCCACGGGCAAGATTCAGCGCTTCAAGCTGCGCTAGGAGCCGGCCCATGAACCTGAGGCGTCAGCGCTTGACCAACGCGCCGTTACCGCCATGCGCGTCCTGATCATCGAAGACGACCCGGACATCGCCGGCAACCTGGGCGACTTCCTGGAAAGCCGTGGCCACCTCGCCGACTTTGCTCACGACGGGGTCACCGGCTTCTATCGCGCCGTGGCCGACGATTTCGACGCCATCATCCTCGACCTTGGCCTGCCGGGCTTGGATGGCATGTGCCTGTGCAAGAAGCTGCGCGGTGAAGCGCGGCGCGATGTGCCGGTGCTGATCCTCACTGCGCGCGATATCCTCGAAGACAAGCTCGCCGCTTTCGAGTGCGGCGCCGACGACTACCTGGTCAAACCCTTCGCCTTGCGCGAAGTCGAGGCCCGGCTCAAGTCGCTGGTGGCGCGGCGTTGCGGGCGCGTGGTGGATTCCAAACTGGTCTTCGACCGCGTCGTCTTCGATCCCGCCAACCTGGCGGTCACGGTGGAGGGGCGCGCCGTGCATCTGTCGCGCAAGTGCCTGCGGCTCCTGGAAACCCTGTGCCGCGCACCCAACCGTGTGCATACCCGCGCCGAACTCGAACACGTCGTCTGGGGCGGTGAGCAATTGGTGAGCGATACCTTGAGAAGCCACATGCACATGCTGCGCCGAGCGCTTACCGATTCGCGCGGGCTGTCGCCGATCGAAACGGTGCATGGCATCGGCTACCGTTTTGCGCCGCCCCATGCCCCTCAGGCGTAGTCTCAAGCTCAAGTTCGCCACCACCTTCGCCCTCGCCGGGCTCTTGCTCGTGCTCTCGCACGCAGTGGCCATTCACTTGATGAACCGCCACCAAGAAGCGCAGTTGATCGACCAGATCGTCGCCGATGAACTCGAAGAAGTCCTGCAGCAGTATGAACGCCGGGGCATCATCGAGGGTATGCCCTACCGCAGCCTGCCCCACCACGACGTGCGACCCGACACCGAGGCCTCGTCGTTGCGCAAGTGGTTTCGCGCCAACTGGCTGGTGCAGGGCTATGTAGCACGTAACCCCGGCGAGCGGGTGTCGCTGCCGGGCGAGTTGCGTGAACTCGAACCGGGTTTTCATGATGTCCACTCGGGCGACAATCGCTACCGCGTGGGCGTGCGCGAAATCGGCAATGCCCGGTTCTATGCCGCCTATTCGGTAGCCCTGCATCAGGAGCGGGCGCTCAAATTCACCTGGGCCTTGCTGCTCAGCGCGGCCCTCACCGCGCTCTTCACCGTGCTGGCCGGCCTGTGGCTGTCGGGCCGGCTCACCCGCCAGATCGTTGATCTGTCCCAACGGGTGGCCAGGCTCGACAACGCCGTCGCCGACCAACCCCTGCGGGGCAACTACCATGAGCGCGAAGTGGCGGAGCTGGCCGCCGCGTTCGACGATTATCACCAGCGCACCGCACGCCTGCTGGCGCGCGAGCGAGCGTTCACCGCCGACGTCAGCCACGAATTGCGCACGCCCTTGACCTCGATCCAGACCAGCAGCGAGCTGCTCTTGGAGGAGGGTCTCCCGGCCAAGGCGCACGAGCGAGTCGAGCGCATCGCGCGTGCATCGGCGCGGCTGTCGGGCCTGGTCAATGTTTTCTTGCTGTTGGCGCGCGAACAGGACGGTGGCGAGCGCGACGCCATCGACTTGCGGGAATGCGCCGAACAAGCCCTCGAATCGGTGCGCGAGCGCGCCGTGGCCAAGGGGTTGGCGCTGGAGCTGGCGGTGCCCGGTGGCCTCATCATCAGCGCTCCGCGCAACGCGCTCTTGGTCGTGCTCGCCAATTTGCTGGGCAATGCCGTGCGCTACACCGAACGGGGCAGCATCCGCCTGGCCGCCAGCACGGGGGGGCTGGAGATCGAGGATACCGGGCAGGGCATGGACCCCGGTCGGATGCCCGAGCTGTTCCGTCGTTTTCGCCGGGGCGATTCCCACAGCGGTGAAGGCTTCGGCCTCGGCCTGGCAATCGTCAAGCGCATTTGCGACCAGTTGGGCTGGTCGATCGGCATCGAACCGCGGCGGGAAGGGGGAACCCGGGTATTGCTCAGGTTGGCGCCGTGATTTGACGAACTCTTCACAAACACGTTACGCCGATTTCACGCGCCGCCTCCTACACTCGCCTCCAAGATGACAGCAGTCCGCCGGAACGACGAGCGGAACGAAGCTTGAGGAGCGAGGAGGATGACAAGCAAGAAGTGGTTGTCGGTGGTCGCTTTGGCCCTGTTTGCCGCCAGCGCGCGCGCCGATTTGCTGGTGGCGCAGGTGGTTCCGATGAGCGGGCCGATCGGCGTCGAGGGCGTCGCCTACAACAGCGGCATCCGCATTGCATTGGCCGCGGCGAATGCCCTGGGCGGGGTGCATGGGCAGAAGATCGCACTCGAGACTCGGGACGACGAATACAACCCGCTGCGAACCGTCGCCGAAGTGCAGCGCCTCGGGCGTAGCGAAGCGCTGGCATTGATCATGCCGGTGGGTTCACCGGCGCTCACTCGGCTCCTGGCCGAAAAGATCCTCGAAGGGGTGGGCATGCCGGTGATCGGCGTGGTGCCTGGCGCCGAGCCCTTCCGCAAACCTCACCATCCCCACCTCTATCACGTGCGCGCCGGGGATCTCGACCAATACCGCAAGATCATCGAGCATTCGCTCAGTGTCGGCTTGCGGCGCGTCGCCGTGGTGTACGTGGACATCCCGTTCGGAAAATCGGGACTCGCCCTCGTCGAAGGCATCCTCCAGCAGCATGGGCTGGCGCCGGCGGCGCGCGCCGCCATCGGACTCACCGGGCCGGAATCGATCGCCGCCAGTTTTGCGCAGATCGCTAGTGCCAATGCCGACCTGGTGCTGCTCATCAGCCCGGCCAGGCGGGCCGGCGAGTTTGTCGCCGCCGCCCGCGACCACGGGATGCGCGCGCCGATCAATACGCTGTCCTATGGCAACGCCGACACCATTTGCGCCGTGGCCACGCCGGAAAAAGCCCGTGGCGTGGGCCTGGCGCAGGTGTTTCCCAACATTCGCAACCGGGGCTTGCGGATCGTGCGCGAGTACCTCGACGACCTAGCTCGTTATGGTGAGCAGGGCGCCAAACCCTCCCTGATGCAATTCGAAGCATATGTTGCCGCCAGGGTTTTGGTCGAGGGGCTGCGCCGCGCCGGCAACGCGCCCAACCGCGCCCGCCTGATGCGTGCCCTGGACGGCTTGCGCAATTTCGATCTGGGTGGGTTCGTGGTCGATTTTTCGGAATCGAAGCACACCGGTTCGAGCTTCGTCGACTTGAGCATCATCGGACGCGAGTGTCAGTTGGTGTATTGAAGCTCTTCTCCCGCGGCCTGGAGTCGGCTTGACGTCGCCGGGTGGAAGTGCTGTCATGGCCGCTCTTTGCAAGACTGGACCGCGGCGAGGATCAAGGCGGTTTTCGCCACGGAGATTTTTCCCACAGGAGGTATGAAGATGAACAGTTACAGCCCCAAAATCACCAGCCCCGGTTCGATCTGGACGCGAACTGCCACCGTGGCCACGGCGCTTGCCTGCGCCGCGCTCTTGCCTCTGGGCAACGCCCAGGCCCAATCCGGAAAGATCAAGATCGGCCTGATGCTGCCCTACACCGGTACCTATGCCGCCTTGGGCAATGCCGTGACCAATGGCTTCAAGCTCTACGTCGAGGAGAGCGGCGGCAAACTGGGCGGCCGCGACATCGAATATTTCGTGGTCGACGATGAATCGGATCCTGCCAAGGCCACCGAGAACACCAACAAGCTGGTCAAACGCGACCAGGTCGACGTGCTGGTCGGCACCGTGCATTCGGGCGTGGCCATGGGCATGGCCAAGGTGGCGCGTGAGAATAACACCCTATTCGTGGTGCCCAACGCTGGCGCCGACGAACTCACCGGACCCTTGTGCGCGCCCAACATCTTCCGCACCTCCTTCAGCAACTGGCAGTCTGCCTACGCCATGGGGCCGGTGGTCTACGAAAAACGCGCCCGCAAGGTGGTCACGCTGACCTGGAAATACGCCGCCGGGAAGCAAATGACCGATGCCTTCGCCGAAGCCTTCGAAAAGGCTGGCGGCAAAGTGGTGAAGGAAATGACCCTGCCTTTCCCTAACGTCGAGTTTCAGCCCTTCCTCACTGAAATCGCGGCGCTCAAACCCGACGCGGTATTCGTTTTCTTCGCCGGCGGCGGGGCGGCCAAGTTCGTCAAGGACTATGGTGCGGCGGGCCTGCGGGCGAGCATTCCGCTCTATGCCCCGGGCTTCCTTACCGATGGCACGCTCGAAGCCATGGGCGATGCGGGTCAGGGCCTGCTGACCACGCTGCACTACGCCGATGGTCTCACCAACGCCAAGGACCAGGCCTTTCGCGCCGGCTACGCCAAGGCCTACAAGGCCGCGCCCGATGTCTATGCGGTGCAGGGGTACGATGCCGCCCAGCTTCTGGCCACCGGGCTGAGCGCCGTCAAGGGCGATGTCAGCAAGCGCGCCGAGCTGGTCAAGGCCATGGAAGCGGCGCGGATTGACAGCCCGCGCGGCGCTTTCACCTTGTCTAAAGCGCATAACCCCGTACAAGACATTTATCTGCGCAAAGCCGAGGGCAAGGAGAACAAAGTGGTGTCGGTAGTTTCCAAGGCCTTGGCCGACCCGGCTCGCGGCTGCAAGATGTAAGGCCAGGTCAACTCCCCGCATCGCTTCATCACCACGGGAACGACCCCGCCGTCCGGTTCGGGCGGCGGGGTCGTGGCGCGCATGGATTTCGTTTCTTTCCTGATTCAGACCCTCAACGCCGTGCAGTACGGCTTGCTGCTGTTCCTAGTGGCCAGCGGCCTGACGCTCATTTTCGGCATCATGGGCGTGATCAATCTGGCGCACGGAAGTTTCTATATGATCGGGGCGTATCTGGCCTTCGCCCTGGTGGCCCAGACCGGCAATCTGTTTACCGCGCTGCTGCTGGGGATTCCGCTGGCCGCGCTGCTGGGCGCGCTGCTGGAGTGGGCGCTGTTTCGCCACCTCTACAAGCGCAATCATCTCGAACAGGTCTTGCTCACCTACGGGCTGATCCTGGTCTTCGAGGAACTGCGTTCGCTCGCCTTGGGTGACGACGTACACGGCGTGGCCGTGCCGGCGATCTTCTCGGCCTCGATCAAGCTCTCCGACACGCTCTCCTATCCGGTGTATCGGCTGGTGATTTCCGCGGTGTGCGTGCTCTTGGCGATCGGGCTCTACATTCTCATTCACCGCACCCGCATCGGCATGATGATTCGCGCCGGCAATCACGACCGCGATATGGTCGAGGCGCTGGGCATCGACATCAATCGCATCTATCTCGTGGTGTTCGCGCTGGGCGTGACCTTGGCCGCCTTCGCCGGCATGATCGCCGCGCCGGTGTCCTCGGTGTTTCCGGGCATGGGCAACCAAGTACTGATCCTCTCCTTCGTGATCGTGGTGATCGGCGGCATCGGCTCGGTCTGGGGCGCGCTGGTGGCGGCGCTGGTGATCGGTTTCGCCGACACCTTCGGCAAGGTTTTGGTGCCCGATTACGCGGGGCTGGCGGTCTACCTGGTGATGGCGGCGGTGCTGCTGTGGCGCCCGGAAGGGATCTTCAAAAGCTGATGTCCGCCTCCTTCAACACCTTCCTCAAGCTCTTGGTGCTCGCCCTGGTGCTGGCGTTTCCGTTCGTCGGCTCGGCTTTTTACACCGAGCTCGTGGCCAAGGGCCTGATCCTCGCCATTTTCGCCATGAGCCTCGACCTTCTGGTGGGGGTCACCGGCCTGGTGAGCTTCGGGCACGCCGCCTACTTCGGCGTGGCGGCCTATGTGCTGGCCCTGCTGACCCCCAAATACCAGGCCGCCAACCTCTGGCTCAGCCTGCCCGTGGCGGTGCTGGTCGCCGGGCTGGTGGCGCTCTTGGTGGGGTTCTTCGTGCTGCGCACCCGGGGCATCTATTTCATCATGGTGACCCTGGCGTTTGCCCAGATGGCCTACTACATCTTTCATGACACCGATCTGGGCGGGGGCTCCGACGGCATCTACGTCAATTTCAAGCCTAGCGCGGCGATCGCCGGCTGGACGCCCTTCGATCTCGATCAGCCCAAGGCGCTGTACTTCTTCATTCTGGTCTGCGCCCTCGCTGTCTATGGCGGGCTGCGCCGGCTCAAGGAGTCGTCTTTCGGCAGCATCCTGCAAGGCATCCGCGACAACGAGTCGCGCATGCTGGCCATGGGCTACGCGACCTACCGCTACAAGCTCGCCGCTTTCGCCGTGGCCGGGGCGCTGGCCGGCGTGGCGGGATATCTCTACGGCGCGTTGTATGGCTTCGTCACGCCCGAGTATTTGTCCTGGCATCAGTCGGGCAACGTGCTCCTGATGGTCATTCTGGGCGGCATGGGCAATTTCGGCGGCGCGGTGGCGGGGGCCTTCGCCTTCGTGGCCATGCAGGAGTTCTTTGCCGCCTGGACCAAGCATTGGCAATTGCTCATGGGCGCGGTGATCGTCGGCGCGGTGCTTTTCCTGCCCGGCGGAATTTCGGCTTTGCCGGCGCGCCTCAAGCGCAAACCGCGGGAGAGCGCCGATGAGTGACGCCCTGCTCCGGGCCGAAGGGCTCACGCGGCGGTTCGGCGGCCTGACGGCCAACCAGGACGTTTCCCTGAGCCTGAAGCGGGGTGAATTGCACGCCCTGGTCGGACCCAACGGCGCCGGCAAGTCGACCTGCATCAATTTGCTCTCTGGAGATTTGGCGCCCAGTGCGGGGCGCATCCTGTTCGAGGGGCGCGACATCACCGGGCTCGCCTCGCACCAGCGTTCACTGGCGGGCATTGGCCGCAGCTACCAGCGCAGCAATGTGTTCATGCCCTTCAGCGTATTCGAGAATGTGCGCCTCGCCGCACAGTCGCGCCGGCCGCGCGCCTGGCGGGTGTGGGCGAAGGCGCTCGAGGACCGTGCCATCAACGAGCGTGCCGAGGCCGCCATCGCCGAAGTGGGGCTCGCCGCGCAGCGTGCCCGCATCGTCGGCGAAATGAGCCACGGCGAGAGGCGCCAGCTCGAAGTAGCGATGGTGCTGGCGACCGACGCGCGGGTGCTGCTTTTCGATGAACCCCTGGCGGGCATGGGCGCCGAGGAGTCGATGAAAATGGTGGAGCTCTTGCGCCGGCTCACCACCGATCGCGCCATCTTGCTGGTGGAGCACGACATGGACGCGGTGTTCGCCGCGGCGCAGACCATCACCGTGATGGTCAACGGGCAGGTCCTGGAGTCCGGAGCGCCGCAGCAAATCCGCGCCAGCGCCGCCGTGCGCGAAGCCTATCTGGGCGACGATGAGGTGGTGCATGAGTGACTGGCTGCTTGAAGCACAAGGCCTGCAAAGCTTCTACGGCAGCAGTCACATTCTGCATGGGGTGGACTTTCGCGTCGGGCGCGGCGAAACCGTGGCGCTCATGGGCCGCAACGGCATGGGCAAGACCACCTTGCTGAAGTCGGTGATCGGGCTCGTCACGCCTCGCGGCGGCAGGGTAGCGTTCGCGGGCGGCGAAGTCACCGGGCAGCCCACCCATCGCATCGTGCGCCGGGGCATTGCCTACGTGCCCGAGGGACGTGGCATCTTTCCCAATCTCAGCGTGTCGGAGAACCTGCGCATGGCCGCGCGTCCCGGACCGGGTGGCCGCCGGGACTGGGACTTCGAGCGCGTGCTGGCCACTTTTCCGCGGCTCTCCGAGCGCCTCGACCACGGCGGCGGGCAACTCTCAGGCGGCGAGCAGCAGATGCTCACCATCGGCCGGGCCCTGATGACCAATCCGGATCTGCTCATTCTCGACGAGGCCACCGAGGGCCTGGCGCCGATCATCGCCCGGGAGATTTGGGGCATCGTGCGCGAGATCAAGAGCAGCGGCATCGCCACGGTGATCGTCGACAAGAACCATCACGCCCTCACCGCACTGTGTGATCGAGCGGTGGTGCTGGTGAAAGGCCAGGTCGTGTTCGAGGGTGCCTGCGCGGCGCTCAAGGCCCAGCCGGAGATCATTCAGCGGCATCTCGGAGTGTGATGAAAACCGTGGCGGGGAGGGTTTGGACGAACGCGACCGGGCCAAGGCGCGGCGCGCGGGCCGCTTGCGGGTGGCCTGTGCCGGCGCCATGCCCGCCGCACGGCAGGGCTGGCAACGAGGGGGCGCGGTGAGCCTGATTCGCGCCGGCGGCCACCAACTCGAAGTCCGCCGCTATGAGCCGGTGTGCTCCTGGGGCGAGCGCCCACCGCTGGTCATGCTGCACGAAGGCCTGGGCTCGGTGGCGATGTGGCGCGACTTCCCGCAACGCCTGGCCGATGCTACCGGGTGCGCGACGGTTGCCTATTCGCGCTATGGCTACGGCTCTTCCGATCCCTTGCGGGAATCGCGGCCGGTGGATTTCATGCACTGGGAGGCGCAGGAAACCCTGCCGGAATTGCTGGCGGCGCTGGGTCTCGTCCAACCCATCCTCTTCGGCCATAGTGATGGCGGCTCGATCGCGCTCATCCACGCGGGCAGCGGCCACCCGGTGGCGGGCCTGATCCTGCTGGCGCCGCACCTGTTCGTCGAGGAGCTTTCGATCGCCAGCATTGCCGCCGCCAGGGAGGCCTACGCCGCAACCGATCTACGCCAGCGCTTGGCCCGCTACCACGCCGACGTGGACGGGGCCTTTCGCGGCTGGAATGAGATCTGGCTCGATCCCGCGTTTCGCGAGTGGAATATCGAGGACTACTTGTCGCGGGTCGCCTGCCCCATCCTTGCCATTCAGGGCGAAGACGATGAGTACGGCACGCCCGAGCAGGTGCGGCGCATCGCCGCGCGAGCACCCGACACCGACCTGCTGTTGCTCAAGGACTGCCGGCACTCGCCGCATCGCGATCAGCCGCAGGCCGTGCTCGAGGCCAGTGTCAGGCTGGTGGCGCGCGCGACCAACAGCGCTTAGAATTTGCGCATGAACTATCAGCGCGAAAAACTCATCCGCTTTCAGCATTGCGATCCCGCCGGTATTGTCTTCTATCCCCGCTACATGGGCCTGCTCAACGAAGTCGTCGAGGATTGGTTCAGTGAAGGCGTGGGCATCGGTTTCCCGGAATTACACGATCGCCTGCGCCTGGGCGTGCCCACGGCGCGCTTGGAGTGCGACTTCCTGAAACCCAGCCGACACGGCGAGGTCTTGCAATTCCGGCTCTGGATCAGCAAGCTCGGACGCACCTCGATCGACGTCAGCGTGGCTGCCGACTGCGGTGATCAACCGCGCTTGAAGGCAAGGCTCCTGCTGGTTCTGCTCGACCTGGACACCTACCGCCCGGTGCCCCTGGACGAGGCCTGGCGGCGGCGTTTCGAACCTTTTTTGCTCGCGAACTGAGCGGCGCGGAATGGCCGAACCCGGCGCCATCACCCTGGCGGTGCTCTCCGACGTGCATCTGGAAATTCGCCGCATACAGCTCTCGCGCATGGGCATGAGCGAGTCGGGTGTCGAAGAGGCGCTCGCCGCCATGGGCAAACACGCGGCCCGGTGCGCGGCCAATGCCGACCTGGTGATCATCGCTGGGGATCTCGCCAGCGGTGGGGATGGCATCGCCTGGGCAGAGACCGCATTTGCGCCCAAGCCGGTGGTTTATGTCGCCGGCAACCACGAGTTCTATCGCCATGAAATCGATCCGCTGCTGCGCGAGCTGCATCGCCTGGCCAGCCGCACTCGAAACGTGCGGTTTCTGGAAAACGAGCAGGTGAGTTTCGCGCTCCAGGGTCAGGCTTTGCGCGTTTTGGGCTGCACCCTGTGGACCGATTACCAACTCTACGGACGCGCGCGCCGCGCGGAAATGATGCACGCCGCGGCCCATGGCCTGCTCGATCATCGCCGCATCCGTTCACCCAGCGGCAAGTTCTATCGGCCCGACGAAGCCTTGGCGCGGCACGAGACCAGTCGCACCTGGCTGGGCGCCAAGCTGGCTCTGCCTTTCGCCGGTATCACCGTGGTGGCCACACACCATGCACCGCTGGCGGAAGCGATCGCCCCCCAGTTCGCGAGCGATGTGCTGAGCCCGGCCTTCGCCAGCGATTGCGCCGACCTTTTGCATTACGCCCCGGCCGCTTGGGTGTTTGGGCATACCCATTACAACTTTGATCGGCAGCTCGGCGCGACCCGTTTGTTCAGCTATCAGTGGGGCTATCCAGGCGAAGGCCTGGAGGCCGACGTGGGTTTGCTGACGATCCCCATACCTGGCGCCGATACTTGAAGCAACCAATTCCGCGGCGCACAGTCGAATTGGCTCAACAACAAGGAGGTTCAAGATGAAATTGTACTTTAGCCCCGGCGCGTCTTCCCTGCCGGCGCACATTGCCCTGCGTGAGGCAGGGCTCGCCTTCGAAGCGGAAACCGTGGATCTGGGCAGCAAAAAGACCGCCAGCGGCGCGGACTTCTTCGCCATCAATCCCAAGGGCTATGTGCCTGCTTTGCTGCTCGATGATGGAGAAGTCCTCACCGAAGGGCCCGCCATCCTGCAGTACCTCGCCGATCGCGCCCCCGCCCTGGACCTCGCTCCCGCGGCCGGCACCCGGGAGCGCTACCGCCTGGTGGAATGGCTCAATTTTCTCGCCACCGAGGTGCACAAGTCCTACAGTCCGCTCTTCAACGCCAAGGCTTCGGAGGATTGGAAGAATTTCGCCCGCGCCGCCATCGACCGGCGGCTCACCTTGGTCGCGCAGACGCTCGAGCGCTCGCCGTACCTGCTGGGCGAGCAGTACTCGGTCGCCGATGCCTACCTCTTTACCATTCTGGGCTGGTCCAAATGGGTGAACGTCGATCTCGCCAAGTGGCCGGTCTTGGAGACTTACGCCGCGCGCATTGCCGCCCGACCCGCGGTGGTGACCACTCTGGCCGCCGAGAAAGCGGCCCGCGAACAAACCAAGAAGGGTTGAGTCGCTTGCCGCGCTGGGTCACGCCGCTGCGGCCGCGCGCCGGTGCCGCCGCGGCCGGTCGCCGGGCCTGCATGGGTCGACGCGCGGCGTGCGGGTGGCCGTGCGTGGTGCCGATGCTCGAAGCACCGTGCGCCCGGTGTCGCGCGGCGACGATTCGGTGAAGCCGGACCCGCGCCGGCGCGCCCTACGCATTCGCGGAGCGCGGCAGAACAATCTCAAAAACCTTGATCTGGATATCGAAACCGACGCCCTCACGGTGGTGACCGGGGTTTCGGGTTCGGGCAAATCCTCGCTGGTTTTCGACACCTTGTACGCGGAAGGCCAGCGACGCTACGTCGAGACCTTCAGCCCCTACGCGCGGCAATTCCTCGATCGCATGGACCGGCCCCAAGTCGATCGCATCGAGGGCATTCCGCCAGCGATCGCCATCGATCAGACCAACCCGGTGCGGACTTCACGCTCCACCGTGGGCACGATGACCGAGCTCATCGATTACCTCAAGCTGGTCTTCGCCCGTTGTGCCACGCTTTATTGCCGCGGCTGCGGTCAGACGGTACGGCGCGATGACCCGGCGAGCATCGCTGCGACGTTGGCCACGCATGGCAAGACCTGGGGCGAGCCGCGCCTGTTGGTCACCTTCAGTGTGCCCATCCCGTGCAACTTCAAGCCTGCCGAAGTGATCGCCTTGCTCGAACGCCAGGGCTATACCCGCATCCATGCCCGCAGCGCCGAGATGATCGAAGTGGTGCAGGATCGCTTTCGCCTTGGTGCGGTCGAACCCGTCCGCCTCGCCGAAGCGCTGGAAGCCGCGCTCGCCGTGGGCCAGGGGCGGGTGGCGGTGCGCGCGCTGGCCGAGGACGGCGACGCCACGCTCGCGCTGTGGCGTTTTTCCAGCGACTGGCATTGCGCCGACTGCGACATCCATTACGCCGAGGCCCTGCCTGCGGCTTTTTCTTTCAATTCGCCGATCGGTGCTTGCGAAACCTGCCGCGGTTTCGGGCGCGTCATCGGCGTCGATTTTGGCCTGGTGGTGCCGGACGAGGGCAAAACCCTGCGCGGGGGCGCGGTCAAGCCCTGGCAGACCGAGTCCTTCAAGGAATGCCAGCGCGAGCTCGAAGCCTGCGCCAAGAAAGACGGCATCCCGCTCGATCTACCGGTACGCGCACTGACGCCCCAGGCGCGGCACTGGCTCTTTGAAGGCGCTGCCGGTTGGGTGAGCTGGGGCAAGTCCTGGCCGGGCAAGTGGTATGGTGTACGGCGTTTTTTCGAGTGGTTGGAGAGCAAGGCCTACAAGATGCATATCCGGGTGCTGCTCTCGCGCTACCGCGCTTACACCGTCTGCCCCACTTGCCAAGGGGCGCGGCTCAAGCCCGAGGCGCAATGGTGGCGCGTCGGCGACCAGACCAATGCTGATCTAACGCTTGGCGCCGCGCCGCGCTGGCGCCCCCAGGGCGTTGCTTGGAGCGAAGCGCAATTGCAGGGTCTGCCCGGACTCACCCTATTTGATCTTTGCTCGCTGCCAATCAGCCGGCTCAGCGGCTTTTTTGCGCGCCTCGCCGCGGATCTGCCACGGCAGCACAGCGCCCGCGACTCCGCCCTGGAGCTGTTGCTGGCGGAAATCCGCGGGCGTCTTTCCTATCTGGAAACGGTCGGCTTGGGCTATCTCACGCTGGATCGGCAATCGCGCACGCTCTCCGGTGGAGAGGTGCAGCGCATCAACCTTACCACGGCGCTGGGTACCTCGCTCATCAACACCCTCTTCGTGCTTGACGAACCCTCGATCGGCCTGCATCCACGTGACGTGGCCCGCATCGTCGAGGTCATGCACCGGCTGCGCGACGCGGGCAACACCCTGGTGGTGGTCGAGCACGATCCGCAGATCATGTTGGCGGCCGACCGCTTAATCGACATCGGTCCAGGACCGGGCGAGCGAGGCGGGCGCGTGGTCTTCCATGGACCGCCGCGCGACCTCGATGCGGCGCGCACGCTCACTGCCGATTACCTCGCCGGCAGAAAGCGCGTGGTCACCGCCCCGGCGCGCCGCCCGCAAGCCGGGCGCGCGCCCACATTGCGCCTCACCGGGGTCTGCGAACACAACCTCAAGGGCATCGAGGTCGCCTTTCCCCTGGGCCATCTGGTGGGCGTCACCGGTGTTTCCGGTTCGGGCAAATCGACCCTGGTCAACGACGTGCTCTACCCCGCCCTGCAAAAAGCACTGGGGCGCGGCGGTGAAATCCCGGGTGCCTACGCCGAGCTTCACGGCGCGGAGTTGCTCGCCGAGGTGGTGATGGTCGATCAGTCACCCATAGGCAAGACCACGCGCTCCAATCCAGCGAGCTATGTCGGTGCTTTCGATGGTATCCGCGCCCGTTTTGCCGCCCTGCCCGAGGCCCTGGTACGCGGCTACACTGCCGGCACCTTCAGCTTCAACACCGGCAACGGCCGCTGCCCCACCTGTGGCGGCAATGGCTACGAGCATGTGGAGATGCAGTTTCTCTCCGATGTTTATTTACGCTGCCCCGATTGCAACGGCACCCGTTTTCGTGCCGAGGTGCGAGAGCTCAAGTGCCAGGGCAAGTCCATCGACGAAGTCCTTGAACTCACGGTCGCCGAAGCGCTCGCCTTCTTCGCCGGAGCGCGCGAAATTGCCGCGCGCCTCCAGCCCCTCCTGGACGTGGGGCTCGAATACCTGCGGCTGGGCCAGCCAGTGCCCACCTTGTCCGGGGGCGAGGCGCAACGCCTGAAGCTTGCCGGCCACTTGGCCGAGAACGCCAGCGCCAAAAAAGCGGCGCGGCCGACCCTGTTTCTGTTCGACGAGCCGACCACGGGCCTGCATTTCGAAGACATCGCCAAGCTCCTGGCAGCCTTGCGCAAGCTGATCGACGCCGGGCATTCGCTCCTGGTGATCGAGCACAATCTTGAGGTCATTCATGCCGCGGACTGGATCATCGATCTCGGCCCAGAAGGTGGCGAGGCGGGAGGCGAACTGGTCTTCGCGGGTGATGTGCCCGCCTTGCTGCAAGACCCGCGCTCCCACACCGGCGCGGCCCTGCGCGAATACCTGGCCGGTTTGGCGGCGAGCGCCGCGCGCGGGCGCGCCGCGGGGGCGCGCGAAGCCCCCGCCTTGGCGTACCCCACCCCGGCGAGGCAAGCGCCGCGCCCGCGCCAGATTGCCATCCGTCATGCGCGCGAGCACAATCTCAAGAACATCGATGTGGCGATTCCGCTCGAGCGCTTCACCGTGATCACCGGCGTTTCGGGCTCGGGCAAATCGACCCTGGCCTTCGACATCCTGTTCAACGAAGGGCAGCGGCGCTACCTCGAAAGCCTCAACGCCTACACCCGCCAGTTCGTGCAGCCCGCCGGCCGACCGGAGGTGGACGCGATTCACGGCATCCCGCCCACCGTCGCCATTGAGCAGCGCACCAGCAGGGGCGGGCGCAAGAGCACGGTGGCGACACTCACCGAGATTTATCACTTCTTGCGCCTGCTGTACGTGAAGCTTGGCACCCAGTATTGTCCAGAATGCCAGGTGGCGATCGAACCGCAGTCGCCCGAAGCGATCGCTGCCCGCATCCTCAAGCATTGGAAAGGCCAGAGCGTGCAGCTACTGGCGCCCTTGGTGGTTCATCGCAAAGGGCTCTACACTGACCTCGCCAAGTGGGCCCGCAACAAGGGCTTCCCCCATCTGCGGGTGGATGGTGAACTCCTGCCTACCGCCAAGTGGCCGCGCCTGGCGCGTTTTTCCGAACACGACATCGAACTGCCGGTGGCCAGCCTGGCGGTTTCCGCGCGCACGGGAAAAGCCTTGCGCGACGCCATTGCCACGGCCCTGGACTACGGCAAAGGGGTGCTGCACCTGCTGGTGGCGGGCAGCGGCGAGCTGGTGCGTTTTTCCACCAAACGCGCCTGCCCCGGCTGCGGCAAGAGTTTTCCGGAGTCCGATCCGCGGCTCTTCTCCTACAATTCCAAGCACGGCTGGTGCCCAAAATGTTTTGGCACGGGACTCGCGCTCAAGGGCTTCGACGCCGAGCAAAGCGGCGAGGAAATTTGGTGGAACGACTGGTTCGAGGGCGAGGCCGAGGCCTGTCCGGCTTGCGCCGGCCAGCGCCTCAACCAGACCGCGCTGGCGGTGCGTTTCGGCGAGCGCTCGATCGCCGCACTGGCGCAGTTGCCGGTGCTGGAGGCGGAGCGGTTCTTTCAGAGCTTGCGGCTCGAGGGACGCGAAGCCGCGATCGCGCGCGATCTCTTGCCGGAAGTCGTCAGTCGGCTGGCCTTTCTGCGCGAAGTGGGCCTGGGGTATCTCGCCCTCGATCGCGCCGCGCCCACCTTGTCCGGCGGCGAAGCGCAGCGCATACGCCTGGCCGCGCAATTGGGCTCGAACCTGCAAGGCGTGTGCTACATTCTTGATGAACCCACGATCGGCCTGCATCCCCGCGACAACCGGCTCCTCCTCGCCACGCTGGAGCGGCTCGCCGCCAAGGGCAACACCCTGATCGTGGTCGAACACGATGAAGACACCATCCGTCAGGCCGACCATGTGATCGATCTGGGGCCTGGCGCTGGCGCGCGTGGTGGCGAAGTGGTGGCCGAGGGCAACGCGCAGGCGCTGATGCGCAACCCCGCCTCGGTCACCGGCCGCTTTCTCGCCCAGCCGCTGCGCCACCCCTTGCGACCGCGTCGCGTGGTAGACGCCGCGACGCCGCGCCTGCGGGTCGAGCGCGCGGTGTTGCATAACCTGCGCGAGCTCGAGGCCGAGCTACCGCTGGGGCGGCTGGTGGTGATCACCGGCGTGTCGGGTTCGGGCAAATCGACCCTGGCGCGCGATGTGCTGCACGCTAATCTCGCCCAGCGTCTCGCCGCGGAACGGCAGACGAAGAACAGGCCCTGGCTGGGTTGCGCGTGCATCGTTGGTTGGGAGCGCCTGAGCCGGGTGCTCGAAGTCGATCAAACGCCCATCGGCAAGACGCCGCGATCCTGCCCTGCCACCTACATCGGCATCTGGGACGCCATCCGCCGCCTCTTCGCCGAGACGCGGGAAGCGCGGCTGCGCGGCTACAGCGCCTCACGCTTTTCTTTCAACGTCGGCGGCAAACCGGCCCAGCGCGGCGCCAAGGGGCATGGCGGAGGCCGTTGCGCCGCCTGCGAAGGGCAGGGTGTGCAGAAAGTCGAAATGAGTTTCCTGCCCGACGTCAAAGTGCTTTGCGAAGTGTGCCACGGGCAGCGCTTCGATGCTGAAACCTTGGCCGTGCAATGGCGAGGAAAATCCATCGGTGAAGTGCTGGCGCTTTCGGTCGATGATGCCCTGGAGTTCTTCGCCGCTCACCCAAAGGTGCACCACGCCCTGCAACTCATGCAGGACCTGGGCCTGGGCTATCTGTGCTTGGGCCAGGCCAGTCCCACGCTCTCGGGTGGCGAGGCGCAGCGCCTGAAGCTCGTCACCGAACTGGCCAAGGCCCGCCCCGCCACCGATCCGCCCCGCGCCCGCGGCGCGGCCAACATCGCCCGCGACGCGGCCAATATCGCCCACAGCGGGGCCAACATCGCCCGCGGCGCGGCCAACCGTGCCCATACCCTCTACGTGCTGGACGAGCCCACGGTCGGCCTGCATCTGGCCGATGTCGAAAAGCTCCTGCATGCCCTGCATCGCCTGGTCGATGCGGGCAACAGCGTGGTGCTGGTCGAGCATCACCTCGACGTCATGGCCGAAGCCGACTGGATCATCGACCTCGGCCCCGAGGGGGGGGATGCTGGCGGCAGGATCGTCGCCGCGGGGCCGCCGGAGAAGATCGCCAAAACGCGAACCTCGTTCACGGGTGCGGCCTTGAAGACCTTTCTGGCCGAACGCGGCGTTACCGACGGCAGCCGCAAGGCGGCGCGCTGAGCGCGTAGCGCGGGCTGGGCAATGGACCGCGCGCCGCGCAGCGAGATGATCGCCGCCCTGGATTTTCCGGTCACGGGAATCCGAACCGCAAGCACTCCTGCCACAAACCGCGCGAAATTCGCCGCTTCTCCGGACGCGAAACCCGCCGGCGGCAGTGTTGCCCGAACGGTATGATCAATTCGGGATACACTGACCATGGCTGTCACGCTGGCGAAGGCCGATATCTAGTATGTCCGATTCCCTGGCTTCGGACGCTCGTCGGAATGACGAAACCTGAGTTGATCGGTGGTTCCTCATTTGCCGGTTCGTCATGACGAGGTAAAACGCCTGCCTTAAACTGCCGGTTGGAGGAAATACGCAATCGTGTCCACAATAGTGTCCCCACTGCCGCTGGTCTATTCCTGTTCCGGTTGTTCCAATGCCGCGCAGTTGGCGAACGCCCTGGCATTGCAGCTTGCCCGCGAGGGACTGGCGGAGATGTCGTGTATCGCCGGAGTAGGCGGTGGTGTCCCGGCCCTGGTCCGGGTGGCGCGGTCCGGACGGCCGATTCTGGCGCTCGACGGCTGCCATCTCGGGTGCGTGCGCGCCTGCCTCGCACAATGCTCGGTGTCCGCGGATCGACACCTGGTTCTCGCCGATCATGGTGTCCGCAAACGAGGTCATGAGGCCTATAACGTCGACGAGTTCGCGGTACTACTGCCACGCGTGCGCGAAGCGGCGACAGAGCTTGCGTGCGCTCTACTCGCGACGGGCACATCTTGAGTTCCTGGCGCCTCCCCGGCAGCGTGGTTGGAGCACGGGTCATGCGGTTGCAACCGCAAGTTCATCGCCTTGTCATGCGCCCGCGCGATACTGAGATTTTCATTCTCTTGCCGCGATGGAGAAGCACATGTCCCTGCGTTTCAAAGATGACGACCAAGTCACCAATCCCTCTGGAAATCTCTCGCTCAACGACGTAGTCGAGCGTGCCGAGCAAATCAATCCGGGCCGGCGCCGCGTGGTGCTCGGCGGGTTCAGCGCCGCGGCTCTGCCCTTCTTCGGCAGTCTGAGCCTGACCGCTTGTGGCGGCGGGGGAGGCAGCGACCCCGAGCCCGCGCCCACCGTGACCGAGCGTATGTTCGGGTTTACCCCGGTAGCTATCGCTACCGGGGACGCCGTGGTAGTTCCCCTGGGCTATGTGGCCACGGCTTTCGCCCCCTGGGGCGAACCCATCAACGAGTTCGGCCCGGCCTGGAAGGCCGACGCGACCAACACCGCGGCCGAGCAGGAACAGCAGGTCGGCGACAACCACGACGGCATGCACTATTTTGGCTTCGCCGGCAGCGCCAAGAGTTTTGGCAACAGCAGCGACGAAGGTCTCTTGGTGGTGAACCACGAATACATCAATCCGGAATATTTCTACGCCCCGGATAGTGACCCGGCTGACTGGATGGCCCCCTTCACTCTGGAGAAGGCGCGCAAGGCCCAGGCTGCGCACGGGGTTTCCGTCCTGCACATCAAGCGCAGCACGGATGGCAGCTGGCAGCATGTGAAAAGCTCGCCCTACAACCGCCGCATCCACGGCAATACTCCGATGCAGATTCAAGGACCGGCGGCTGGCCACGCGCTGCTGAAGACGGCTGCCGATCCTGGTGGCGTCGAGGTCCTGGGCACGCTCAACAATTGCGGCTCCGGGCGCACGCCCTGGGGCACCTACCTGACCTGCGAAGAGAACTTCAACGGCTACTTCGGCTGGAACGGCGAGCACGCTCAGACCGTACTCGAGAAACGGTACGGCATCACCCAGTCCGGCTTTGGTTATCGCTGGCACACTGCTGACCCCCGTTTCGACGTGAGCGCCACGCCGAACGAGCCCAACCGTCATGGTTGGGTGGTTGAGATCGATCCCTTCGCCCCCGCCTCCAAACCCGCCAAGCGCACAGCCCTCGGTCGCTTCAAGCATGAAGGCGCGGAAGTGGCGATCGCGCCCAATGGTAAGGTGGTGGTGTACATGGGTTGTGACGAGCGCAATGAGTACATCTACAAATTCGTCTCCAAGAACACCTTTGACGCCGCCAATCCAACCAGCGCGGCCAACCGCAAATTGCTCGAAGAGGGCACGCTCTACGTGGCTGTTCTGGAAGCGGGCACCAGCGCGGGAGACCGCATGGGCACCGGGCGATGGATTCCCCTGGTCTTCGGCGAGAATGGTCTCACCGAGGCTAACGGCTTCACCAGCCAGGCCGACGTGCTGATCCGCGCCCGACAGGCGGCCGACCGCGTCGGAGCCACGATGATGGATCGTCCGGAGTGGATCGCCGCCAATCCCAAGAAGGCGGGCGAAGTGTTCGCCACCTTGACCAACAACAACCGCCGCGGCACCTCCCCGGCAAGCAGCAATGCCGTCGACGGCAGCAGCTCGGCCGGCAGTGCCCGACCCGCGGTGGACGAAGCCAACCCCCGCAGCACCAACAACTGGGGCCACATCCTGCGCTGGAACGAGACCGGTAGTGACGCCAGCGCCACCACCTTCAATTGGGACATTTACGTCCTCGCGGGCCAGCCCTCGGTAACCGGCGAGCGCGCGCCTTCGAGCAGCATCAACGGCGAAAACCTGTTCAACAGTCCCGACGGCCTCGCCTTCGACGGTTTCGGTCGCCTGTGGATTCAAACGGACGGCAGCTTCAGCAACAGCGGTGACTATGCCAACATGGGCAACAACCAGATGCTCGTGGGTGATCCGCAGACCAAGGAAATCAAGCGCTTCCTGGTCGGCCCCTCGGGTTGCGAAATTACCGGACTGAGCTGGACGCCGGACCGCAAGAGCATGTTCCTCTGCGTGCAACACCCCGGCGAAGTGAGCAACCATCCGCGCGCCCCCAAGGACGCTGCCGGCGCGACCCTCACCGACAACGCCATCGCCCGCAATCCGACCCTGTTCTCCAACTGGCCGGGCAACGCGGGCGTGCGCCCGCGCTCCGCGGTGGTAATCGTTCGGCGCAGCGACGGCGGGGTGATCGGCGGCTAGTTTCCTTAGCGTATTGCTCGTGTGGTGATTTGAGGCCGCAAGCGCGGCCTCTATTTTTTTATCGCGCTGCGGCGCCAGAAAGGCGTGAGGACGGGCCGCCGGATCTTCGGGCTGCGGTGATGGCCGCCAGTGCCTTCGCCGACGACGGGCTAGACCGCCTCCAGCATGATCAATTGTTCATCCTCCGCATGTTCAACCAATATGCGCCGTACCCGGTCCTGCCAAAGTCGCGCGAATTCCGCGGCCTCTTCTGGGGAGGCCAGTTGCTGGGCGGCGCGCTGCAGGAGCGGCAGCATCGCCGGGTCGGCTGGGACGAGGCCTAGATTGAGGCGCACTTCGACGCCAGCGCTGGTGTCGGTGCGAGTAAAGCGAATTTCGCCTTCGATTGCGGCGCCAAATTCGAGCAAATAGCGTCGATCGAAGCGCCCGCCGATGCCCTTGAAGCCCTCTTCTCCGGTGGCGCCGGTGAGTAGCCGCGCCACACTCGCCATGACGCCGGTGACGCCTTGCGTTCCGGTCTCATGGAATTCCACCCGGATGCGGCCTCGCTCCGGGGTGGATTGCGGATAGAGAAACCGCAGTGCCCGACAAGTAGCCAAATAGGCCCCGGCCACGGTGGGGCAGGAGTGACCGGCGAGTTTGACCGCATCGGCATAGGTGTAGGTGATGAGACCGCCGCGCGCGGCACCGAGGAATTCAGCCAGCGGGTCGCGCAGCGTGAGCGTGGGTGAGTCGGCGAAGAAAGCGGGAAAGCTCACTGGTGTGCCTTTCTCCCGGCCACCTCCCTCCGGGACGGGGTGAGTACGGTTCGCGGGCTGCGCCCGCTCCGGAAGTTGGCTTGCGCCCCCTTCGGGCGGCCGGGTGGGGGCGCTCATACGCTGGGATCTCCGGGGTGGGCGCGGTGGTTCTCGCGTGGTTCGACGTGGATGGTGATGGAGGCTTCGGCGAGCTCGGCGTGGAGCGCGGATTCGATGCCATCGCAGAGCCGGTGGGCGTCCTCGACCGAGGTGCGGCCAGGCACCAGCAAGTGAAAATCGAGAAAGCGTCGAGCGCCGGACTTTCGGGTGCGCAGGGCATGGAAGGCGGTGTGCTCGGGTAAGTGCCGGCGGATCACAGCTTCCGCCCTTGCCGTTTCCTCGGGCGGCAGTGCTGCATCCATGAGACCGTCTATGGAACGGCGAATGAGGCCGATGCCGGTCCACACGATGTGCAGGCCGACGGCAATCGCGATCAAGGGGTCGAGCACATACCAGCGCGGGATCAAGAGCACGATGGTGAGTCCCGCGACCACGCCGACCGAGGTCCAGACGTCAGTCATGAGGTGCTGGGCATCGGCCTCGATCGTGATGCTGTCGTGTTCCCGTGCGACCCGCAACATTACCCTGGCGGCGAGGAAATTGGCGATCGCTGCCGCCATCGCCACCAGCAGTCCAGCCCCGAGGTGCGGCAAGGGCGCGGGTGTAGCGAGGCGCTGTGCGGCGGTCCAGAGGATGGCGAGTGCGGCGACCAGGATCAGCGCACCTTCGACGCCGCTGGAAAAATACTCCGCCTTGTCGTGCCCATAGGCGTGGCGATCATCCGCAGGCTGCGCCGCGACGCTGAGCGCGCCCAGGGCCACCAGTCCGGCGGCCAGGTTCACCAGCGCTTCGAGCGCGTCGGACAAAAGGCTCACCGAATCGGTGAGATAGTAGGCGCCGAACTTTAGCGCCAGGGTCAAAAGCGAAGTCCCGATGGACAGCCAGGCCATGCGACGCACGGCCAGGGTTCGGTTCATGCGCCGGCTCTTTCCTGCGAACCGCATTCGCCCCCTTTTTTGGTACGGGGGCGACGCCGAAACGTCCGCGCCTCGAAACCTGCGCAGTGAAGGCGCCGCGTGTGGCCCGACTTTGCTGTGCAGCTGCGCAGGCACGGACACTGCGTCGGGCCGGGGGTAAGGTACACCAGTCCCACTCAGCGGCGATTGAAGTCGATCACCACGCCCTGCGGCCCGCGCTCGACATAGTTGATTTCCACCAGTTCGCCGTAGCGCATTTGCAGTTGCTGCAAGAGTGGCAAGGGGTCGTGGTCGTTGACGAAACGCATGGTCTCGCCGGGGTGCAGCGCATCGAGCGCGCCGAAAATCGCGGCGTGGCGAAAGCGCTTGGCGATACCGCGGGCATCGAAGGGATAGATCTGGTCGGGCAGGATATGCAGATGCGGTTGCGACATGGAACGCCTCACTGAAAATTGGAAAACCGCCGGAGAGTTCTGATGGCGGGGGTGGCTGTGGTGCAAGTCTGGCACCAGGACCGTCGCGCTGCCGTGATTTGAGTCAAGGGCGCGGCCGCGCCGTGGCCAAATCCGTGCTCCCGCAGCGGGCATGGGACACGCCGAGCAAAGCCCGCCGACGTTCCGCCTTGGTGCATGGGGCTCCGCCGCTCCCGAATATTGTGCATTGCAAGGTAAGTGCCTGTCCCGCGGCGGGCGCCGGGATACCGCTTCGCACAACGATCTTGGCGGATTGGGGCGGACCTGGCATCGCCCTTGCAATGCTTACCGCCAAGAAACCATGGCAGGAGCAGGGCATGCGCAGAATGAAACTCGTGATGGTCGGCAACGGCATGGCCGGAGTGCGGACGCTCGAAGAATTGCTGAAGCTTGCCCCCGATCTCTATGACATCACCGTCTTCGGGGCCGAGACCGCACCCAATTACAACCGCATCCTGCTCTCGCCGGTGCTGGCGGGCGAGCAGAAGTTCGCCCAGATCATTCTGAACGACCGCGCCTGGTATGAGACGCGCGGCATCAGCCTGCATTTGGGCACGGCGGTCACCAACATCGACCGGCGCGCGCGCCAAGTGCGCGCCGCTGATGGAACGGTGGCGCCCTATGACCGACTACTCTTCGCCACCGGTTCGATACCGATCCGCTTGCCCATTCCGGGGGCCGAGCTGCCAGGCGTGTTGGCCTATCGGGATATCGCCGACACTGAGGCGATGATCGCCGCCGCCGCCACCCACCGCCACGCGGTGGTGATCGGCGGCGGCCTGCTCGGCCTCGAAGCCGCCAATGGCCTGAAGGCGCGTGGCATGGAGGTCACGGTCGTGCATCTGGCGCCCTGGCTGATGGAGCGGCAGCTCGACGCCACTGCGGCGGGTTTGCTGCAAACGGCCCTGGAGCAGCGCGGCTTGCGTTTCATCCTGGGGCGCGAGACCCGCGAGCTCGTGAGAGGTGGCAAGAAGTCCGGCGGCCGGGTCGCCGCGGTGCGCCTCGATGACGGCAGCGAGCTTCCCGCCGAGCTGGTGGTGATGGCCGTGGGCATTCGCCCCAACGATGCTCTGGCGCGCGAATCGGGACTCTTTTGCGAGCGCGGCATCGTCGTCAACGACACCATGATGAGCTACGACCCGCGCATCTATGCCGTGGGCGAGTGCGTGGCGCACCGCGGCGTGGCCTATGGCCTGGTGGCGCCATTGTTTGAACAGGCCAAGGTCTGCGCCAACCATCTGGCCGAATTCGGCATCGCCCGCTATCTCGGTTCGACCCCGTCCACCAAACTCAAGGTCACCGGCATCGATGTGTTTTCGGCAGGCGAATTCATGGGTGACAGCCAGACCGACGATATCGTGCTGCTCGACAAGAAGGGGGGCGTGTACAAAAAGCTCGTGCTGAAGGACGGCAAACTGGTCGGGGCCGTGCTGGTGGGTGATACCGTCGATTCGAGCTGGTATTTCCAGTTGCTCAAGGATGGCAAACCCGTATCCGAATATCGCGAGCGGCTGATGTTCGGGCAATCCGGTCTGGGCAATACCGGCCACCAAGGCAAGAACCGTGCGGCCGAGCTGCCCGATGATTTCGAGGTCTGCGGCTGCAATGGCGTGTGCAAAGGCACGATCGTCAAGACCATCAAGGATCGTGGGCTCTTCACTTTGGAGGAGGTGCGCCAGCACACCAAGGCGTCCTCGTCCTGCGGCTCCTGCACAGGACTGGTGGAACAGATCCTGGCTTCGGTGGTGGGCGGAGCCTACCAGCCGGTGCTCAATTCGGTGAAACCGATGTGCCGCTGCACTGATTACGCGCACGAGGACGTGCGCCGCGCCATTCGCGAGAACCGGCTGATGTCCATTCCAGAAGCGATGCGCTTTCTGGAGTGGCGCACACCCAATGGCTGCGCCTCCTGCCGCCCGGCGCTCAACTACTATCTGGTCTGCGCCTGGCCGCATGAGTATCACGACGATGCGCAATCACGCTTCATCAATGAACGCGCCCACGCCAACATTCAGAAGGACGGCAGCTTCTCGGTGGTGCCCCGCATCCACGGCGGTGTCACCACCCCGGCGCAATTGAGGCGCATCGCCGAAGTCGCGGAGAAGTACGCGGTACCGACGGTTAAGATCACCGGCGGCCAGCGTATCGACCTTCTGGGCGTGAAGAAAGACGATCTGCCCAAGGTCTGGGCGGACCTCGACATGCCTTCCGGGTTTGCCTACGGAAAGTCGATACGAACCGTAAAGACCTGCGTGGGCTCGGAATGGTGCCGCTTCGGCGTGCAGGACTCCACTCGCCTGGGCATCGAACTCGAACATGCGCTCGATCGCATGTGGGCGCCCCACAAGGTGAAGCTCGCAGTCTCGGGCTGCCCACGCAATTGCGCCGAAGCGACGATTAAGGACGTGGGCGTGGTCGGGGTCGATTCGGGCTGGGAGATCTATGTCGCCGGTAACGGGGGCATCAAGGCCGAGGTGGCGCAGTTTCTCGCCAAAGTAAAGACCGGGCAAGAAGTGCTGGAGTTTACCGGCGCCTTCCTGCAACTCTATCGTGAAGAGGCGCGTTATCTCGACCGCAGCGTGCACTGGGTGCAGCGGGTGGGACTGGACTACGTCAAGGGGCGTGTGGTGGAAGACGCGGCGAGCCGCCAGGCGCTCTTCGGCAGGCTCCAGGAAGCCCTGCGCGATCAGCCCGACCCCTGGGCGGAGCAGGTGCGAACTGACAGTGCCGAGTTTCGGGCGATCCAACTTGATTCTTGCCAAGCAGAAGGAAATCGTGATGAGCGAATGGCTGAAAATCTGCCCTCTTGAAGACATTCCCCGCCTTGGGGCGCGGGTGGTGCGTACGGCGCAAGGCGACGTGGCGGTCTTTCGCAACGCTGAGGATGAACTCTTTGCGCTGGCCGATCAGTGCCCGCACCGGGGCGGACCGCTGTCCCAAGGCATCGTCTTCGATCGGCGCGTGAGCTGCGCGCTGCATGGGCTCACGCTCAATCTCGATAGTGGCGCGGCACAAGCGCCCGACGATGGTTGCGCGAAGAAGTACCGCGTGCGCCTCGACAAGGGCGTGGTGTTTCTGAATCTTGGTGCCTGAGGGCAGGGGGCGACGATGTATCTCGATACTGTGAACGGCTTCGCCGCGGCGGCGGCCAAAAAAGCGCTGCTCGCGCGGCGGTTTCCGCTCTCGTTTCTGGTCGGCGCGATGATGGCGGGCGCCTATGTCGGTTTGGGCATCATCCTGATCTTCAGCGTCGGCGCAACCATTGACCCGGCCTGGCAAAGGCTGGTGATGGGCGCATCTTTCGGGATCGCCCTGACCCTGGTGGTGTTCGCCGGCTCGGAGTTGTTCACCGGTCTCACCATGATCATGCCCCTGGGCTGGTTGCGGCAGCAGGTGGGCGCCGGGGATCTGGCCACGGTATGGGCCTATTCCTGGCTCGGCAACTTGCTGGGCGCACTGGTTCTGGCGGCGGTTTTCTTTGCTGGCGGAGGAGGCGTGATGCTGGGCGATGGCGCGCCTCTGCTCTTCAAAGTGGCGGGCGCCAAAATGAACGCGCCTGCCGCCGAACTCTTCGCCCGTGCCGTCCTGTGTAACTGGCTGGTCTGTCTGGCGCTATGGATGGCGGCGCGCACCACGAGCGACACCGCCAAGCTTGGCGCGATCTTCTGGTGCCTCTTCGCGTTCATCGCCAGCGGCTATGAGCATAGCGTGGCCAACATGAGCCTCTTCGCCATCGCGCTGCTGGGTCCGCATCCCGAGGCGGTCTCGGTTGCGGGCATGATGCACAATTTGTTTTGGGTGAGTCTGGGCAACACCCTGGCAGGCGCCTTGTTCATGGCCGGCGCCTATTGGTTCGCCGCGCGCATGGAACTCGCCCCGCCGGTGCGCTCGGTGCCGAGGGCGGCGCAA
This sequence comes from Betaproteobacteria bacterium, assembly GCA_016192065.1. Taxonomy (GTDB): domain Bacteria; phylum Pseudomonadota; class Gammaproteobacteria; order Burkholderiales; family Casimicrobiaceae; genus JACPUX01. Next base: position 71,570 of record JACPUX010000077.1, on the reverse strand, counting down.
GTGGCGGGCGCAAGCGGCGACGATCTGGGCTAAAATCCGGCCTTCTCGATCCCGCCCTTACCCATGCGCCCGCAATCGATCACCTTGTTGTGTTACGCCGTAGCGACCTTGGGTCTCCTACAACTGGGCGTGTTGCTGATGTTGCCCGGAGAGCCGGTGGGATTAGGTCCGGCAGCGGTCTGGATCGCCGCGGCACTAGCCACGATCGCTTCGGCACTCGGGCTGTGGCGCATGCGCACCTGGGGTCCGATCACCTTTCTGGTGGGCTTTGGTACCGGCGTGATGATGCTCACCGGCATCAGCCCGCAATGGGTCAATAGCTGGCTGGGCCAGATCATCGCTTATGGCGTGCCGGCAGCTTATGCCGTGGTGGTGATGCCCTATTGGGGACAGATGCGCAGCGGCGGGAATTGAAGACCACAGGCGCGCTCCGCTTTATCAGCGCCACGGTCGCGCGCCATACTCAGGCGGTCGAGCGACAGTTGGTGACGGCGCTCGCGGATTGAGCAGAAAAACGATACGCGCTTTCGTTTGTGCGCTGCGCAAAATGTTGTGCTTTGCAAGCGCATTGGTCTATGGGAAACTGCGCCTCGCGGGGTATTCATAGCGAAGGGGAGTTAGTCCAATGAGTGAAACCATCAAATATTTGCTCGACGAAAGCCATCTTCCGAAATTCTGGTACAACATTGCCGCCGACCTGCCTTCGCCGCCGCCAGCGGTACTGCATCCGGGCACCAGGCAGCCGGTGGGACCCGATGACTTGGCGCCTTTGTTTCCGATGGCGCTGATCATGCAGGAGGTGAGTACCGAGCGGGAGATCGAAATTCCCGAGCCGGTCCGCCAGATCTATCGGCAATGGCGGCCCAGTCCCCTGTACCGCGCCCGGCGGCTGGAAAAGATTCTGCAAACTCCGGCGCGCATTTACTACAAGAACGAGGGTGTTAGCCCGGCGGGCAGCCACAAACCCAACACCGCGGTCGCCCAGGCTTTCTACAACAAGGAAGCGGGCATTAAACGTATCAGCACCGAGACTGGCGCCGGACAGTGGGGTTCATCCCTCTCCTTTGCTGGCGCCTTGTTCGGCATCGAAGTGCAGGTCTTCATGGTGCGCGTGTCCTATGACCAGAAGCCTTATCGGCGGGCCCTGATGGAGACCTATGGGGCGCGTTGCGTGGCTAGCCCCTCGATGGAAACCAACTATGGCCGCTCGGTTTTGGCGGCCGATCCGGGTTCCTTGGGCAGCCTAGGAATCGCCATTTCCGAGGCGGTAGAAGTTGCGGCCACCCACGATGACGTGAAGTACGCGCTCGGTTCGGTGCTCAATCACGTGCTCCTGCATCAGTCGGTGATCGGGCTCGAGGCCATCGAGCAGATGGGCATGGCCAACGACTATCCGGACGTGGTAATCGGCTGCGCGGGGGGCGGGTCGAACTTCGCCGGCATCGCTTTCCCGTTCATTGGTCTGCAATTGCGGGGCGGGCGCAAAGTTCAGGTGATCGCGGTCGAGCCGGCCGCCTGCCCGTCGCTCACCCGCGGCAAGTACGCCTACGACTTCGGCGACACCGGCTGCATGACGCCTTTGACGAAAATGCACACCCTGGGCTCCAACTTCATGCCTTCCGGGCTCCATGCCGGCGGTTTGCGCTACCACGGCATGTCGCCTCTGGTGTCGCATTGCAAGGAACTGGGACTGCTGGAGGCCCGCGCTTATCACCAGACGCCCTGTTTCGAGGCGGCGGTGCAATTTGCGCGCGCCGAGGGCATCGTGCCAGCGCCGGAATCGAGCCATGCGGTCAGGGCCGCGATCGACGAAGCGTTGAAGTGCCGCGAATCTGGCACCTCCAAGGCGATTTTGTTTAACCTTTCGGGTCACGGCCACTTCGACATGCAGGCCTACATCGACTATTTCGAAGGCAAGCTCAAAGACCAGCCCTACGACCAGAATGCCCTGGACAAGTCCCTGTCGGCGCTGCCGGTGGTGTGAGTTAGCGCCAGGCCGGGCCGGTGATCGGGCGGGTGCGGGGATCCGCCCGATTTTTTTGGGAGCGTCAGGCGTCCTGCCGTGGGCGCGGTTCGGGAATGTTTATCCCAGTTTGGAAAACGCTGATAGAAGCCGCCACACCGGCGAGACGTGGTGCCCAGTGCGCTGGATTTCCTGGATTCGGCGTGCGCCGGAATGACGAATCCTGGTTTGGTCGCCCTTTTCCTCGGCCATGCCTGGGTGTGCGTTCCACCCAACCCCCTCCCCGCGGGAGAGGGTGAACGCGGTTCGCGGCCTGCGGCCGCTCCGGAGATTGTCTTGCGGCTCCTTCGGGCGGCCCGGCGGAGCCGCTTAAACCTCTTTCGGGTTGCTGGCGGCGAGCCGGGCGAGGGCGTCGCCGGTTACTCGGGTGATGCGCCAGTCGGGCAGGACTTCCGCGCCCAGGCTCTGGTAGAAGCCGATGGCTGGAGCGTTCCAGTCTAGCACCGTCCATTCGAAGCGGCCGCAGTTCCGCGCTAGCGCGAGCTGGGCCAGCTGCGCCAGGAGCCGGCGGGCGTAGCCGCGGCGCCGGTAGGCGGGGCGCACAAACAAGTCTTCGAGGTAGAGTCCGCGCCGCCCCAGGAAGGTCGAATAGTTGTGGAAAAACAGCGCAAACGCCACCACCTGTGCGTCTTCGCGGCCGAGAATCACTTCCGCCGTTGGTCGCGGTCCGAAGAGCGCCGCTTCGAGGTCCGCCGCGCTGCTGACACACAAGTGCGCCAGGTGTTCGTATTCGGCGAGTTCCCATACCATGGCATGGATTTCCGAGAGGTCCTCTGGTGCCGCCGGGCGGACCGTGAATTCAGGCACTTTGGTCATGGCGAGGGTGTCTCTTCAAGCCGGCGACCGTAGATCACCAGGTCCCGTTCAACGCCGTCGAGCATGGCAATCCGTGGCAGGTGCCCCCACGGGGCGAAGCCGAAGCGCAGGAAAAGCCCGATGCTCGGAGTGTTGTGCCCGAAGATGTAGGCGACCAGAGACTTGATATCAAGTTGCGGGGCCTGGGCGATCGCGTGTTCCAGAAGGCCTGCGGCCACCCCGCGTCGCTGGGCGGCCGGGGCGACATAAGCCGAAACCTCGACCGTATGACGATACGCGGGACGGCCGTAGAAGCTTCCCAGGCTTAGCCAGCCTAGGACACCCCCGGCATCTTCGACCACCCAGAGCGGGCGTTGCGGCGCAGCGTGTTCCTGGAACCAGGCCTTGCGGCTTTCCAGGCTTACCGGTTCGACATCTGCAGTGGCCAGGCGCCCCGGGATCGCGTCATTGTAAATCGCGACGATGGCGGCAAAATCGGCAGGCAGGGCTTTACGAATCAACATGTTTGGCACGTTTGCAACACCCCGGCGCAGGAATGTGGCGGAAGTGTGACGATCGATGGAATTGGCTTGGCGGGTATTGTATCGTCTAAAACACGGGCGGCCCCGAGTCACAAATTCGGGCGGACCCAAAGAACTCTACCAAAGGAGGTTGACCAATGAAGTTCCAACGCAAAACCCTCACCGCCGCGCTGATCTGTGCGCTCGGCGTCGGTGGGGCCGGGTTCATGCTCGCCACTGGGGCTTATGCCCAAACCGGCGACCAGAAACCGGCCAAGATCGAAAAGATTGAAGTCACGGGTTCCAACATCAAGCGCATCGAGGGGGAAACCGCTCTGCCGGTCACCGTGATCACCCGCCAGGACATCGAAAAGATGGGCGCGGTGAACACCGAAGACATCCTGCGGCGTATTTCCGCCAGTACCAGCATGTTCTCCGACACCACGCAAGGCGCGGGCTACGCTCAGTCGAACGCCAACTTGCGCGGCCTGGGCGCCAATTCCACGCTGGTTCTGCTGAACGGACGGCGCGTCGCCAACCACGCCTTCGGTAACATCGGCGGCGCGGTGGCGGTGGACTTGAACTCCATTCCGTTTTCCGCCATCGAGCGTGTCGAAGTGCTGCGCGATGGCGCCTCCGCGGTGTATGGCTCCGACGCCATCGGTGGGGTCATCAACTTCATCACCCGCTCCGACTTCAAGGGTCTTGAGCTCAGCGTGCGTTACGGCGACACCGAAGCCGGCATCGGCGGCGGCGAGCGCGGTGCCACGGCGGCCTGGGGCATGGGCGATCTGGCCAAGGACAATTACAACCTCCTGGTCACCTTTGGCTGGCAGAACAATCTGCGCCTGAAGGCGATTGAACAGAAGCTCTATGAGCGCGGCGAGCGCGAACTGGAACTGCCCTTTCCGCTGACCTCCTATCGCGGATTCCCGGGGCGTTTGATGGAGTTCGGCCTCAGCCCGGGCGCCTACACTGGCGACTGCAACCCCGCCTTCACGACCATCCAGACCGCTGGAACAACACCCTCGGGCGACCCCCGCATGCGTTGCCGGGGCCGTTATGCCGCGTACCTCGACAACCTGCCGGATCAGCGCAAGTGGGATCTGTTCGCACGCTTCACGCGCAACATCAACAATGATCACCAGTTCTTTGCCGAGGCTTCGATCGCACGTGCCCATAATATCGGCCGCATCGCGCCTACCCCGCTGTCCAGTGACCTGACCCGGATCGATCCGGTAACCGGCACGCGGCGGGCCGCGCTCTACCCCACCAGCGGACGCCACTACCCGGTTGATCTCCTGCGGAGTCTGGGGTACGACCCCTTCGACACCGGCGTCCCGGGATTTGCCGATTTCGCTTGGCGCTCCGAGCCGGGGGGCAATCGGATCACCGATGTCGAGGCCGTGCAATCTCGTTGGGTCGCCGGTCTCAAAGGCATGTTCGCAGGTTGGGATTATGAAACCGCGCTGAGCTACGCCCAGAACGAAGGCACGCTGCACTACACCGGTTTCTTCCATGAGAACCGGTTGCTTGACGCCTTTGCGGCAGGCTTGATCAACCCCTTTGGCCAGGTCGATGCGGCGGGGCTGGAAGCACTGCGTGCGGCGGAAATGCGCGGCGAAATGCGCAAGTCCAAGGGCAAGTCGACCCAATGGGACGGCAAGATGAGCCGCGAACTGATGCCCATGGGCGGCGGTCCTCTGGCGGTTGCGGTGGGTGCCAACATACGTGGGGAAAAGGTCAACGACCATCCGACCAATCCGGATTATTCGGCCGGCTATCACGTCGGCGGCGAAGGCACCATTCCGGTGGTCAACGCCAGCCGTACCGTGACCGCGCTCTATGGCGAGTTGTCGATTCCCTTCGCCAAGGGCTGGGAAGCGCAAGTGGCCGCCCGTGGCGACCGCTACAGCGACTTCGGCTCCAAGGTGAGCCCGCGCGCCTCGCTCCGGTGGACGCCGGCGAAGAGCATGCTCTTCCGTGCTTCCGCGGGTTCGGGCTTCCGTGCGCCCTCACTCTGGGATTCGAAGAGCCCGGATTCGGAGACCAACACCGCTGACAACGTTTACGATCCAGGCTGCCCGCCGGGATTCGAAGACGATCCGCGCTGCTTCACGCAGTTCACGGTGCGGAACATGTCCAGCCCGAGCCTCAAGCCGGAAAAATCCAAGCAGTTCACCATCGGCATGGTGTTTGAGCCGACCAAGGAAGTCTCGGTGTCCATGGATTACTGGGACATCAAGAAGACCGATACCATCGGCTCGGTCAATGGCCAGGATATCCTGACTGACGACACGCTTTATGCCCGGTATTCGCCCACCCGGGTCTTCCGTGATCCTGCTGGCTTCTTGCTGTACATCGCGCAGCCGCTGGAAAACCTTGGCGGGGTGAAGACCTCCGGTCTGGATATCGATCTGGTCTCACGCTTCAATGTTGGCGCAGGCAAGCTCACCGCTTCGCTCTCGGGCACGCTGATGACCAAGTTCGAGGCCCAGCAAGGCAAAGACACGCCCTACATCAGCTATCTTGGTCAAGGGGGTGCGGGGGTCTTCGGTGGTGCCTCTTACCCGCGTTGGCAGCATACGCTGACCTTCGATTGGGAACAGGGGCCTTATGGCGTCACCTTGGAACAGCGCTTCGTGCGGGGCTGGTCGGAAATCGCCATCAACACCGAACCCTGCGCCTTTGAGGGTGATTGCAGCGCCACCCACGGCGTGGGCGATTATTCCAACTTCAACCTTTCGGCCCGCTACACCGGCTTCAAGAACACGAAGCTGACCGTGGGTGTGCGCAACGTGCTCGACCGCGAACCGCCGTATGTCGATTCGTCGAGCAACGGCTCCCATGCCGCTGGATACAGCAACTCGGTGGCCGATCCGCGTGGTCGCTTCTGGTACGTCAGCGCGAACTACGCATTCAAGTAAGCAGACTCATGCGGCGCATCCTCACGGATGCGCCGCGAGCAGCACTCCACACCGGCGGATGGCGCCGGTTTTTTTTGCTCGGCGGGACACACTTTTGCGCCACAAGACCGGCCAGGGAAGGCCGGGAAGTAGGGCTTGCCGGTGGCGCTGAAGGGCTAGATGTCGTATATTTGTGGGGTCCAGCGGCAGATCCGCCGCGAACAAGAATCTGGTACGAGTCCTAACATTTTTCTCGTGAGGGGGTATCTCATGGTATTTCGACGCAAAACGCTCGCGCTGGCGGTGCTGTACGCGGTCGGTGGGGCCGGTCTCGGCGCCTTCGCCGTGACCCCGGCGTTTGCCCAACAGCAACCGACCGATCAACCAACGACCAAGATCGAAAAGGTCGTAGTCACAGGCTCCAACATCAAGCGCATCGAAGGCGAAACCGCTACGCCGGTGCAAGTGATCACTCGCAAGGAAATCGAGCGCACGGGGGCCACCAACCTCAACGAATTGATGCGCGCGCTACCTTCGATCGACATCTTCGATCAAGGCGAACTCGCTTCCAACAGCCCGGCCGGCTCGGGTACAGCCACCGTGCGCATGCGTGGCCTTTCCGAGACCAACGTGCTGGTTCTGCTCAATGGCCGGCGCCTGCCCGTGAACGCCCTGTACGATTCCTCGGGTGCTGGGGCGGCCTTCGACATCAACATGATTCCCATCGGGGCCATCGAACGCGTGGAAATCCTCAAAGACGGCGGGTCGGCGATCTATGGCGCCGATGCCGTGGCCGGTGTGGTCAACTTCATCACCCGCAAGGATTACACCGGGCTGGAGGCGCGCGTGGGGTACGGTACCTCCAGCCGTAGCGACGGCCAGGAACAAACGGTCGGTGTGACTGGCGGCTGGGGCACGCTGGACAAGGACAGGTTCAACGTCCTCGCCTCTTTCGAATACTTCAAGCGCGATCCAATCCTGCGCCAGGATCGGGACATCTCCAGTTCAGTGGATTTCCGCCGCTTCGGGGGGCCGGATCGGCGTAGTGTGTTTTCGCCCTACGGCAACCTGCTCGACGACGAATTCAACTTCACCGGTGAAACGGTCAAGCCTTGCCCGCCCGAGAACTTCAGCGGCGGCCTTTGCCGATACGACTTCAACAACAGCCTGCTGACCGCCTACAACGGTGCCGACCGCTGGACCACGATGGTCGTGGGCACCTTCCAGTTCAGCCCCAACTGGAAGGGTTTTGGCCAGTTCTTCATGGGCGAGGCCAAGGATCACTTCGAGGCCCATCCCGTGCCGGACTTCTTCGTTCTGCCCACCGGCCAGTGGTACACCGGCCGCTTCATGCAGGGCGGACCGCGGATCACCGACCGCAAGTCCAAGCTCGATGAACTGATCCTCGGGGTCGAGGGCAGCATCGGCGGGATCGACCTCAATATCGCCGCCGGTCAGGGCAAGAGCAAGGTCGAGAATCGCGACAAGAACTACTACAACGCCGACCTGTGGTACGCCGCTCTGGAGGCCGGACTGCTCGACGCGACCGTCAGCACCAATGACCCCGCGCTGGTCGAGAGCCTCAAGGTGACGCCCATCCGGGTTGGCAAGTCGCAGGTCAGCTTCTTCGACGCCAAGGTTTCCGGCGAGTTGTTCCAGATGAAGGCCGGGCCTTTTGCCTACGCCGCCGGTTTCTCCGCCTGGAAAGAAGAGCTCACCGATACGCCCGATGAATTGACTCAGCAGGGGCTCGTGGTTGGCAGCATCCAGCAGGCGCCGGTCAATGCCACGCGCAACGCCAAAGCACTTTTCGCCGAAGTCAACGTGCCTCTGGGCATGGGCGTGGAGGTGCAGGGCGCGGTGCGTTGGGACGACTATCCGACGGCCTCGCGCACCTCGCCCAAGGTCGCGGCGCGCTGGCAGCCCAACAAGACCTTCCTGATTCGTGCTTCGTACAGCGAGAGCTTCAAGATGCCGACGCTGAAGCAACTCTACGGCGCACAGGAAGAAGGTGCCATCAACATCTCCAGTGACGAGGAGTGCCAGGCCATCGGCCAGCCAGCCGGCTGCTTCATCCCTGCCTACCAGGTGAATGGTTCCAACCCGAGCCTCAAGCCCGAAATCGGCAAGACCTTCAACCTCGGCGGCATCATCGAGGCGGGGCCAGTATCCGTGGGCCTCGACTGGTTCAAGATCGAAAAGCGCGACAACATCACCACGCCGACGATCCTGTCTTCGCTGCTCGCCGGCCGCACCGGGCGCGCCACGAATGGTCAGCTGCTGGTCTACACCAACTTGCAGAACACCAGCTTCTTCGAGACCTCGGGTATCGATCTTGACACCCAGCTCAAGCTCTCGCTGGGCAGCCTCGGCAAGCTCGGCTTCCGCGATGTCGCCACCTACTACATGTACCAACGGCAACGCGCGGAGAGCGGCGATCCTTGGGCGGAATACGTCGACACCTACGCGACGCCGCGGTGGCGCAATTACTTCAAGACCGAATGGGAAATGGGCGCCTGGGTGGTCGGCCTGACTTGGCGTACGGTCGGAAACTTCCGTGATACCGACGATCCGCCCACCGGCGAAGAGCCGATTCCGGCTTCCGTGCGGACTGTCGGCAAGCACGAAGAGGGCGACATCCAGGTCAGTTGGTCCGGCATCAAGAATCTTCGTGTCGATCTCGGCGTAAAGAACTTCCTTGACCGCATGCCGCCGATCTCCATTCAGAACGTGAGCAGCAACGCCTACACGCAGATGGGTTTTGCCGAGCTCTACACCAACCGTGGTCGCTTCTTCTATGGTTCGGTGAACTACAAGTTCAAATAAGTCTTAGTAAGCAGCTTCAAGATTTGGGAGCCGGGTGACCACCCGGCTCCCTTTTCTTTTGGTGCGCCATTGCAATGAGTCTAATGGCTGGTTATACTTGTTCCATGTCGCGTCGGGATAGAACCGCGAACTAGAAGCCGCTCAAGGAGGAATGAATGCGTTTGCCAGATTGCATAGCAAATTTTGGGCGCTGGACCGCTCTCGTCCTGCCGTTGATCTTCATGCAGCTTTCTGGTGGCGCCAGCGCTGCGCCCAACAGCGTCGAAGATTTCTTCAAGAATCCGCAGTACTACGGTGTCAAGCTGTCGCCCGATGGGACCCATCTGGCCGCGACCGCCCCCAGTGATGGTCGCATGAATCTCGTGGTGATCGCCCTCAAGGAACGCAAGGGAGTACGCCTGACCAATTACAAAGACTCGGACGTCGTCAATTTCGACTGGGTGAACAACGATCGCCTGGTCTTCAGTCTTGGTAACATCAACGAACCCTCCGGCTCGGAGAAGAAATACGTGGGCGGCTTGTTCGCGGTCGACCGCGACGGCAAGAATGCGCGGGTACTGGTGCCCACCGCCGAGGCCATGGGCAAGTCGGGACAGGTGGTGCTGCGGCTCAGCTTCTTTCTTTCTCGTACCCGGGAGCCCTCCGACGAGATCATCGCGCTCGCCAACGACCGCAATGCTAAGAACCCCGATATCTATCGACTCAATACCAAAACCGGCCGCAAGACCCTGCTCACCTGGGAAAACCCCGGGCGCGTGGAGCAGTGGGTGGTGGACAAGGACGGCGCGCCCCGGGCGGCGGTGTCTTTGGACGACAAATTGCGCGAGACCATGTGGTGGCGCCCGAATGCCGACGCCAAGTGGGTGGAGCTCGCGCAGTACGACTTGTTCGAAAAGAACATTCTTCCGCTCGACTTCGGCTATGACGGGACTTTCTACGTGCTTTCGAACCTGGGCCGGGACAAGTATGCCCTCTATACCTACGATCCGGAGAAGAAGAGCCTGAAAGACCTGGTTTTTGAACACCCGGAGGTTGATGTCGCGATGGCCAACGGTGTCATGCCTGACGCGTCAGCCCTACTCTACGACCCGAAAACCCGCAAGCTCGTCGGCGTGCGTTTTGACGCCATGAAGCCGGGCGTCAAGTGGCTTGATGAACCATGGGCCAAGGCCGCTGCCAGCCTCGACGCTTCCTTGCCGGGCAGAGTCAATGCCTTCCGGCCCCCGTTCGAGGGCAGCAACCGCATGGTGGTCTATTCCTATTCCGACCGGCATTCGGGCACCTGGTATCTGTTCGACGCCGCCGCTAAGCAAATCGAGGAAGTCGTGGCCATGCGCCCCTGGCTCAAGGAGGCCGACCTTGTCGCGATGCAGCCTCTGAGTTTCAAGGCGCGGGACGGCTTGGATATTCCCGCCTACCTGTTCCTCCCCAAGGGTAGCGAAGGCAAGAAGCTCCCGCTGGTTGTCAACATTCATGGCGGCCCGCATGTGCGCGCCGATTCCTGGGGTTTGCAGCCGTGGGGCCCGATCGAATCGCAATTCCTCGCCCAACAGGGTTTCGCAGTCTTGTTGACCAACTTCCGCATGACCCCAGGTTTTGGTCACAGGCTCTTCACCTCGGGCATCCGCCAGATCGGCAAGGCAATGCAGGAGGACCTCGAGGATGGCGTGGAGCATCTGGTCAAAGAGGGCTTGGTCAATCCCGACAAAGTCTGCCTCTATGGCGCGAGTTACGGGGGCTATGCCACGCTCTGGGGGCTCGTCAAGACTCCAGATAAGTACAGGTGCGGCATCGCCGCGCTAGCGGTCACCGACCTCCCCCTCCAATTGACCTCCACCCAAGGCGATACGGTGGATAGCGAAGAGGGCTCCTATTTCTGGGCACGGATGGTGGGGGACCCCAGGAAAGAGGTGGCCGAGCTGCGCGCGGTTTCACCCGCCTACCACGCCGACCGGATCAAAGCACCGACCTTGCTCATCTTCGGCGAGGCCGACCGCCGCGTGCCCCTGGAGCAAGGTGAAAAAATGAAGGCCGCGCTCGAAAAAGCGGGCAAGAAGACCGAATGGATGGCCAAACCCGAAGAAGGGCACGGTTTCGCCAAGATCGAAAACCGCGTCGACATGTACACCCACATGCTCAAGTTCCTGAATGAGCACCTTGGTGCTGGCGCGAAGCCCTAGGGAGCGCCAAGAGTAGTCGCGAACGGGGAAACCACCGAAGACCGCTCTTCCGCCCCGTCTGAAGGGCGATGTGCAGCGCCTAGCGCTGTGCCCCGTGCAGGCGGCCGCCTTGGTGCCGCTGGTACCCACGGCCGAAGGCTGGGGCGCGCCTGGAGGTAGCTCGGTCCAGGAGAGGTATCTGGGTCCGATCGCCAACTAGAAGACGGTCTTCGACCTCGTCGGCCAAGTATTGCGCGCAGCCCGCGTGTTTGTCTTTTTTTTGCAACACAGATTTCTGGGCGACCTTCTTGGATGTCTGCAAAATAACAATAAAATCAAAACATTAGTTCGCTGGTCGGGCATGCTCAAGAATTCAAATCGTTGCAAAAAAACCATGCCATAGCGTATCTTAGGCACACAGGCCCCGGAAGGGGCCCAAATTATTTCAAAAACTGAAGGGGTCTCCAACCATGAAATTGCAACCAAAACAACTGGTCCTTGCAGTCCAGTCAGCCTTGGGCCTGGGCGTGGCAATCGCGCTGGTGGCGTCGGGCTCGGCGGTGGCGCAGAGCCAGCCGCAAAAAATCGAGAAGATCGAGGTGACCGGATCGAACATCAAGCGGGTCGATACCGAAACCGTCGCGCCTGTGGAAATCATCACCCGCGACCAGATCGAGCGCACCGGCCTGGCGACCGTCGCTGAAGTGCTGCGCAACATTCCCGCCAATAGCGGCGGCAGCTTCGGCGAGAGTTTCACCAACAGCTTTGCCCCTGGAGCCGCCGGGATTTCGCTGCGTGGCCTGGGGCAGAAGTCCACCTTGGTGCTGATCAACGGCCGCCGCACCGCAGGCTATGGCTTTGCCCAGAACCTGCAGGACACCTTCGTTGACCTCAACAGCATCCCCAGCAGCGCGGTTGAGCGGATTGAAGTGCTGAAGGACGGGGCCTCCGCCGTGTACGGCTCGGACGCCATCGCCGGGGTGGTAAACGTCATTCTGCGCAAGGACTATGTCGGTGCCCAGGTGGGCGGCGGCATGGGCACCTCGGAAGGCAAGAACGACTATCGCTTCAACGTCGTCGCCGGCATGGGCGACCTGGGCAAAGACCGCTTTAACGTCTTTGCCTCGCTCGATTACTACAAGCGCGACTTGATGATGTTGTCCGACACCGAGTACGGCAAGACGCGTGACATGCGTGGTTACGCTGGTGGTCGCAATTACCAGTCCCTCACCGGGGCGGGAACCTGGCGTCAGCTCACCTCCACGGGAGGGCTTTCGACCAATTTCCGCGCCAACAGCGATTGTGACGGCATGGTTCTCACCGGTCCACAAGCGGTTGCCGCCGGCTTGATCGCCGCGCCGCTCGGCAATGCCGCGTGGAATAACGCGACCAACACCTTTTGTGCCAAGGACTTCAACGGCCAGTTTACCGCAATGCCCAAAACCGAGCGCATCGGCTTCCTGAGTCGGGCAACTTTCAATTTCACCTCGGCCATCACCGGCTATGCCGAACTCGGTTACAGCGAGAACAAGTCCTTCCAGAAATTCCAGGCGCCCTTTTTCGCCGGCACCACCGGCCTGACCCAGACCGCAGCGGGTTTGCGCCCGTTCACGTACAACATCACCTTCGCGCCGGGGGCCTCGGGCAACCCGTTCTCAAGCAATGCGCGCTATGTGGGTGTGTTGAACGACATGGGCACGCGGGACACGGAAATTAACTCTGACACGCTGCGGCTGCTGGGTGGCCTGAATTACAGCTTCGGAAGCTGGGATTTCGACAGTGCGGTCGGCTACGCCAAGAACGAAGTGGAGTCCTTCAACTTCAACCGGCTTTCTATCGCCGGGGTGAGTTCGCTGTTCGGGGTTTCCACGACGCCCCAGCCGCCCGTGCCGCTTTCGGCCGGGGGCGCCTACAACCTCGATCGCTGGACCACCAACAGCGCCGCCGCGCGTGACGCAATGCGCGCGGACTTCCCGCGGCAGTCCACTTCCGAGATGACCTTCCTCGATACCAAGACCAACACCGAATTAGGCAAGCTTCCCGGCGGCCCGATCGGTCTGGCCCTGGGCGGGGAGTTCCGCAACGAGAAGCTGAAAGACAGTCCCGCTGAAATCGCCCGCGTCGGCGGCATTCTGGGTCAGGGGATTACCGCGACCGATGGCAAGCGCGACTCCTACGCCGCCTATGGTGAGCTGTCGCTGCCCATCACCTCTATGCTCGAGGGCAGTGTGGCGGCGCGCTACGACCATTACAGCGACTACGGCAGCTCGACCACCCCGAAAGTCGGCCTGAAGTTCAAGCCCATGGGCAGTCTGCTGATGCGCGCCAACTGGGGCAAGGGTTTCCGTGCCCCGACCTTGCCGGAGATCTCGCCCTCGGTAGCCACCTTCTTCACCTCGGTGACCGATCCGCTGAACAACCAAGTCACCCAGATCTCGGGGGTCTTCGCGGGTAACCCGAACCTTGAACCGGAGAAGTCGGAAAGCGCGACCTTTGGCCTGGTCTTCGAGCCCAACAAGGACTTCAACGTCGGCGTCAACGTCTATGCCATCAAGTGGAAGAACATCGTTGCGGCGCCAAGCTTCCAAAGCATCGTGAACGCGGGCGGACCGAACGTCATCCGTGACCCCTCGACCAACGCCATCGTCACCGTGCTGTCAGGCTACACCAACCTGAACGAGACCAAGACCAACGGTTTCGATTTCGACGCCAAGTACAGTTTCGGCACCGGTTTTGGCAAGTTCACCGCGCGCACCAGTGTGGTGTACATCGCCTCCTTCAAGGAAAACGGTGTCGAAACGGTGGGTAGCAACTTCGGCACCAACACCATGCCGCGCGTGCGGGGCAATCTGGCGCTGGACTGGGACAAGCAGCCCTTCAGCGCGACCCTGTCCATGAACTACATTCATGGCTACTACCAAACGTTGCTGCCGGGCTCCTACTTCACCGAGCAGGATCCGCAGTTCCAGAACGGGGTTTATGGCGAGCGCATTCCGGCCTATAAGACCTACAGTCTCTATGGCCGCTACCAGTTCAACAAGAACCTGAAGGTCACGGCCTCCGTGCTCAATGCCACCAACGAGAAGCCGCCCTTCGATCCGGGCTTTAGCAGCACCTTCCTGTACGACTTCAGCATCTATGATGTGCGTGGCCGGCAGTATCGCGTCGACTTCGAATACAAGCTCAAATAAGAACCGCAACCTGGAGCGCCTTGGTGCTCCAGGTGATGTTCAAGCGGGGTAAATCCCTAGCGCCCTCGGTTGATCACCGGGGGCGTTTCTTTTGTTGCGCTCGGCGGGGTGCGCCAATGCGGGTGGGCGCGCGCGATTCAGGGACGGCGGCGCTTGGCGAGGTTCGCCGCGATACGCATGCGCAGCGCGTTCAGCTTGATGAAGCCACCCGCGTCTTTTTGGTCGTACGCGCCGGCATCATCCTCGAAGGTTGCGATGGTGGGGTCGAAAAGCGAATCCGTTTTCGAATCGCGTCCAGTGACGATGACGTTGCCCTTATAGAGTTTCAGACGCACCCAGCCGTTCACGCTGGCCTGGGTGTGGTCGATCAGCGTTTGCAAGGCGTGCCGCTCCGGGCTCCACCAATAGCCGTTGTATATGAGGCTGGCATAGCGCGGCATGAGGTCGTCCTTCAGGTGGGCGACTTCGCGGTCCAGGGTGATCGATTCGATGGCGCGGTGAGCACGGAGCAAAATGGTCCCGCCCGGGGTCTCGTAGCAGCCGCGTGACTTCATGCCCACATAGCGGTTCTCCACCAGATCGAGGCGGCCGATGCCGTGTTTGCCACCCAGGCGATTGAGTTCCGCCAGCAGCTCGTGCGCGCGCATCACCTGGCCGTTGATGGCAACGAGATCGCCATGTTCGAACTGGAGTTCCAGGTATTCCGCGGTGTCGGGTGCCGCCTCGGGCGAAACGGTCCAGCGCCACATGCTCTCTTCGGCCTCGGCGGCAGGGTCTTCCAGGTGCCGGCCTTCGAAGGAGATATGTAGGAGGTTCGCGTCCATGGAGTAGGGCGAGCCGCCTTGTTTATGCTTCATGTCCACGGGGATGCCGTGCCGCTCGGCGTAGGCCATGAGCTTTTCGCGCGAGAGCAGATTCCACTCGCGCCACGGGGCGATGATTCTGATGCCTGGCTTAAGCGCGTAAGCACCCAACTCGAAGCGCACCTGGTCATTGCCCTTGCCGGTGGCACCATGGGAAATTGCGTCGGCACCGACGTTATTGGTGATTTCTACCAACCGCTTGGCAATCAGCGGGCGGGCGATCGACGTTCCGAGCAGGTACTCACCTTCGTAAATGGTATTGGCGCGAAACATCGGAAAAACGAAATCGCGCACGAACTCCTCGCGCAGATCCTCGATGAAAATGTGCTCGGACTTGATGCCGAACTGCAAGGCCTTGCGGCGCGCAGGTTCGAGTTCTTCGCCTTGGCCCAAGTCGGCGGTGAAGGTGACTACTTCACAGTGATACTCTTCCTGCAGCCATTTCAGAATCACCGAAGTATCCAGCCCGCCCGAATAGGCGAGCACTACGCGCTTGACTTCACTCATGACGATTTGCTCACTGTTGCCTGGGATAAAAGAATTGCTGGCAGCGCCTCATTCCGGCGCATGACACACCGCCTCGATATTGTTGCCGTCGGCATCGAGCACGAAGGCGCCGTAATAGCTGGGATGGTAATGGGGCCGCAAGCCCGGCCGGCCATTGTCTCGGCCGCCCGCGGCCAGCGCCGCGGCGTAGAAGGCGTCGACCTCGGTTCGTTTAGCGGCGCGGAAAGCGACATGCACCGGCGGGACTTCGGGCGTGCCTTGGGAGATCCAGAAATCGGGCTTGGGCGCGACGCCGAAACCAGCGCCAATGAAGCCGCCTGCTTGTTCGCCGGTGAATTCGATGATCAGGCTATAACCCAGCGGCGCCAGCGCCTGCGAAAAAAACGCGGTGGCCTGGCTGACTTTGCTGACGGTGATGCCGAGGTGGTCGATCATGGCTGTTTTGCGTTCCTTGCTGCCTTTGATTGGACTGTTTCAAGCTGTCGCGCGCCCTATGCCCACCTTTGCTGCCTTACTTTCTGCCATGGAGTGGGCGGCGACCTGTCGGGTGGATTGAGGCCCGCAGGGCCGAATCCACCAATCCGCACGCGTTCGGCCACGGCCAGGCGGGTGTGGGCGTTCCAACCCTGGTGGATTCGCGCGACAAGTACGCTTAATCCACCCTACTGCGTTGCGCTTCACTTAGCCTTGGCCGAAATCGGCGGTACCAAGCCCGTATTCAACTCTCTACCCGTCCACAAACCAAGTACTCGAGCAAAGCCTTCTGCGCGTGCAGCCTGTTTTGGCTTCGGTCGCCGCTGCGCGGCTTAACCTTCGCTGCGCTCAGGTTAGCCTTCGCCGAAACAGGCCGCACCAAGCTCGTATTCAACTCTCGACCTTCCCGCAGACCAAGTACTCGAGTAAAGCCTTCTGCGCGTGCAGCCTGTTTTCAGCTTCGTCCCAGACGACGCTTTGGAGGCCGTCGATGACTTCGGTGGCGACTTCTTCGCCGCGGTGGGCGGGCAGGCAGTGCATGAATACGGCTTGTGGACGGGCCTGCGCCATCATTTCGCCATCCACCTGCCAGTCGGCGAAATCCTTGAGGCGCTCGGCGTTCTCCGCCTCGAAACCCATGCTGGTCCAGACATCGGTGGTGACGAGATCGGCGCCGCGGCAGGCATCAAGCGGGTCGGCGAATTCCTCGTAGTGGTCGGTACCGTAAAGGCCGGCGCGCTCGGGCTCGACTTCATAACCCGGAGGCGTGGAGACGTGCACGTTGAAATCGAAAACCTCCGCGGCCTGCAGCCAAGTGTTGCAGACGTTGTTGGAATCGCCGATCCACGCCACGGTCTTGCCGCGGATCGGTCCCCGATGCTCGATGAAGGTATAGATGTCCGCCAGGATCTGACAGGGATGGTATTCGTTGGTCAGGCCGTTGATCACCGGGACGCGCGAATGGGCCGCGAATCGTTCGATAATGGTCTGCTCGAAGGTGCGGATCATGACGACATCAACCATGCGCGAGATTACCCGGGACACGTCTTCGATCGGTTCGCCGCGCGACAATTGGGTATCGCCACGATTGAGGTTGATGGCGATGCCGCCGAGCTGATTCATGCCCGCTTCGAAGGAAACCCGGGTGCGGGTCGAGGATTTCTCGAACACCATGGCCAGCGTGCGATCGCGCAGCGGCTGGTAGGCTTCGTAGCGCTTGAAGCGGTCCTTGATCCAGCGGGTACGCAGAAAGAGATACTCCAGCTCTTCGCGGGAGAAGTCCTTCAGTTGCAGAAAGTGCCTGGCCGGATGCATGGAAAAGACGGGCCACAGAAGTTGCCAATAGAGCCAAACATTCTATCACGCGCCCCGTCGCACAGCGTTGGCGGAAGCCTTGCCGTGCTAAAATGCCGGCCTATCTTCGGCAGTCATGAATCCCCCCACCGACTTCATCATCAAAGGCCTGACCAAGGCGGGGAAGCCCTTTCGACCTAGCGACTGGGCGGAGCGGCTATGCGGCATGATGTCGGTATTCGGGCAGCAGCAGAAACTCAAATATTCGCCCTACGTGCGACCGATCCTCATCGAAGGTGTGCGTTCGGTGGTGGTGGGCGCCCAACTCGCCGAACTTGAGCCACGGCTGTATAGCTTCCTGATCCATTTTGCGCAAGACAATGAGCTGCAGATCACCTACCAGGCCGATGCGATCGCTTCATTGTTGCCGCGGGTGGCGGCACCGCGCGACTGAGGGTTGCCTCAAGGGAATTGAGCGCCCGCCGGAATGGGCCGAATGGTGGGGGAACTGGCGATGTCCGCGGATCGATCGAGAAAACAGGAAGGAGTGCCGTGGCACCCCTTCCTTTTGCTAGGCAAACGCTGATTAGGGCCGTCACGCCGGCGAAGGTCGATATTCAGTTCGTCGGGTTTCCTGGATTCCGGCCTTCGCCGGACGGACCAACCTCGACTGGATCAGCGTTTCGCCATCTTGCGCAACTAGGCCGCCAGCGCCTTGATGGCGTGGGACAGGCGGCTCTTGTGACGCGAGGCTTTGTTCTTGTGGATGATCTTCTTGTCGGCGATCCGGTCAATGACCGCTACCGAACTCTGATAGACCGTTTGCGCCGCAGCCGGGTCGCCGGCCTTGATCGCCTTCTGGACTTTCTTAATCGCAGTGCGCAAGGTCGAACGCAAGCTGGTATTGTGCTGGCGTTGTTTCTCGGTCTGTCGGGCGCGTTTTCTGGCCTGGGCGGAGTTTGCCATGGCTGGAAATCCTTAGTAGTGGTGTCGCAAAAAAAGACTGTGCATAATACGCGTTTCCCAGAAACCCCGCAAGGGCCGCAAAGCGGCGAATGAACCTGCTCAAAGCCCTGTCCGCGGTGAGCGGCATGACCTTGCTGTCGCGCATCACTGGGCTGGTCCGTACCAGCGTCCAGGCCGCGGTCTTCGGCGTCGGGGCACACACGGACGCCTTCGAGGCAGCCTTTCGATTGCCCAATATACTGCGGCGCATGTTTGCCGAAGGCGCGTTTTCGCAAGCCTTCGTGCCCATTCTTGCGGAGTACCAGGCCAAGCGCGGCACCGACGACACCCGCGTCTTGATCTCCCGAGTGACCATGCTCTTAGCCAGCGCCTTGCTGTTCCTGTCGGTTCTTGGCGTACTCGCCGCCCCGTGGCTCGCCTATGTGCTGGCCAGCGGCTTCGCCGCCCAGGAAGGCAAGATCGAGCTTACCGCCCAGCTCATTCAGGTGGTGTTTCCGTATATCTTGTTCGTTTCTTTGGTCTCCTTGGCGGGTGGGGTACTCAATGTTCACCGCCGCTTCGGTATCCCGGCCTTTACGCCGGTGCTGCTTAATCTGTCCTTGATCGGCGCCGCCCTATTGCTGTCGCCGCTGTTCGCCCAACCCATTATGGCGCTGGCCTGGGGCGTGGTGATTGGCGGCGTGGCGCAACTCGCGATGCAAATCTGGCCGCTCTATCGCTTGGGACTGCTGCCCCGTGCCGACTTCCACTGGCGCGACGAGGGCGTACGGCGCGTGCTGCGCGCCATGGGGCCGGCCATGCTGGGTGTTTCGGCCGCGCAGATCAGCATTCTCATCAACACCCAGTTGGCATCGAGGCTGGGCGATGGCGCGGTGAGCTGGATCACTTACGCCGACCGGCTGATGGAGTTCCCGACCGCCCTGTTGGGTGTGGCGCTCGGGACGGTGTTGCTGCCGAGTCTGGCGCGGCATCACGGTTTGGGCGAGCAGCGGCAGTATTCCCAATTGCTTGACTGGGGGCTACGTTTCACCTGCGTCTTGGCGCTCCCCGCGGCCGTGGCGCTGGGCATGATCGGCATTCCCATGATCGCCACCATCAATAAGTACGGCGCATTCACCGCGTTCGACGTGGCGCAGACGCGTGCGGCGCTAACCGGATATAGTTTCGGCCTCCTTGGGCTGATCGGGGTGAAGGTGTTGGCCCCTGGTTTTTTTGCCCGCCAGGACATGAAGACGCCGGTGAAGATTTCAGTCTTTGCGGTTGGCGTCTCGGTGGTCGCGGCGACCCTGCTGATGACGCCGCTGGCTCATGCCGGGTTGACCCTGGCCACTTCGATCGGTGCCTGCGTCAACGCCGGACTCCTGCTTTGGATGTTGCGCCGCAAGGGCATCTATGCGCCGCAGCCTGGCTGGTGGGTCTTCTCCGGGAAACTTGCCCTGGCTCTGGCGACGCTCGCTTTGGTGTTGCACTTCACCGCAGGCGACGACCAATACTGGTTGGAAGCAGGTGTGCTCGCCAAGATCGGGCGGCTGGCAGGGGTGATTTGCGCGAGCGCGGGCAGCTACTTTCTGGTGCTGTGGTTGCTGGGTTTTCGGCCCAGGGACTTCTTGCGCTCCGACGGCGCGCCCTCCTGATCAGCGGGGGGTGCGAAACGGGCAGTCGTCCTTGGTGCACTCCACATAGACGTAAAGCGCGTGTTCGCGGATGCGGAAGCCGCGTTTTTCGGCGATCTTGGTCTGCCGCTTCTCGATCTCGGGATCGTAGAATTCCTCGACGTGCCCGCATTGCAGGCAAACCAGGTGGTCATGGTGACCATCCTTGGCCAGTTCAAAGACCGCCTTGCCGGATTCAAAATGATGGCGAACCAGCAAGCCTGCCTGTTCAAACTGGGTCAGCACGCGATAGACCGTGGCCAAGCCGACATCCATGTCTTCCGCCAGCAATTGGCGGTACACATCCTCCGCGGTCAGATGGCGCTCGGCGCTACGCTCGAATAGATTGATGATCTTCAGGCGCGGCGTGGTGGCCTTGAGGCCAATGGTCTTGAGGTCCTTGGAGGTGGTCATGCGGCGGGGGAAGTGCCCGGAAGCGGCTGATGGTCGCCTATGATATAGTTTGTTCCCTTTCGCTGACAGCCTCCCCGGTCTTTCGTTCCCCATGGTTCGCTTGCGCAATCTGCTTCCAGTAGGTCTTCTGATCCTCTCCGGCTGTTCCTGGGCACCCTCACTGGGGGTCCACAAGATCGACATCAATCAAGGCAACCACCTCACCCAGGATATGGTGGAGAAGCTTAAGGCCGGCCAGACGCGCCAGCAGGTCCGGGCGATTCTTGGAACACCCTTGCTGGCCGACATCTATCACGCCAATCGCTGGGATTACGTGTACGAATATCGCTACCAGGGCAAACTGGTGGCGCACCGCAATTTCAGCGTGCACTTCGCCGACGATAAAGTGGCCCGATGGGAAGGCGACGAGCAACCGATTTCTCCAGCCCTCCTGAATCGCCAGACCCAAGCGGCAAACGCCGCGGAGAAGCAGGGCGAGGCCTCCGTGGTCCCCGCCGAGCCCGGGTTCTTCAGCCGCCTTTGGGACTGGCTGAAGTTTTAAAATGACGCTTCGACTCGCCATCGCCGGAGCGGGCGGGCGCATGGGCAGAACCCTCATCGAGGCCGTTCTCGCCGCGCCGGAGCTGGCCCTGGCGGCGGCTCTGGAGCTGCCTGCCAGTCCCACGCTCGGGCAGGATGCCGGTGCTGGCTTGGGGCGGGCGACCGGTGTAAGAGTCGCGGCCGATATTGATGCCGCGCTTGCGGCGAGCGATGTGCTGATCGACTTCACCCGCCCCGAAGGCACGATGCGGCACTTGGCGGTTTGCCAGCGCCTGGGGGTGGCGGCGGTGGTGGGGACGACCGGCCTTGGTGCCGCTCAGCAAGCCGCGCTGGCGCAAGTCGCACAGGACATTCCGCTGGTTTTTGCCCCCAATATGAGCGTCGGCGTGAACCTGATGATCCGCCTGTTGGAAATTGCCGCCCGCACCCTGCCCGAGGGCTATGACGTCGAGATCATCGAGGCGCACCATCGGCACAAGGTCGATGCGCCTTCGGGTACCGCCCTGCGCCTGGGCGAAGCGGTGGCCGGTGCCCTGGGCAGAGACCTGCGCGAGTGTGCCGTCTTTGCCCGCGAGGGCGTAACCGGCGAACGCGAGCCCTCCACCATCGGCTTCGCCACCGTGCGCGCCGGGGATATCGTCGGCGAGCACACGGTGATGTTCGCCGGCGTGGGGGAACGCCTTGAGATCACCCACAAGGCGTCGAGCCGAATGACCTTTGTCCAAGGCGCGCTACGCGCCGCCCGCTTCCTTGAAGGGCGTGCGCCAGGGCTCTACGACATGGCCGATGTCCTGGGGCTGCGCTCGGAGTGAAGCACTCAATCGGTTGTTCGGCCCGAGCCGCCCGGCTAGAATAGACCCTCTTCGACCAAATCGGCTCGAATTTTGGGCCGACGAGCCTTGCGCCAGATCATGCCCCTTTCCGTCAGCGCGGTCGCGCGCACCCCTCGCCACCGCCGCAGTGTCTGTTTTGATGGTTTTCGCCGCGCCGATGGCCTCTGGGACATCGAGGGGCGTCTGCTCGACACCAAACATCACGACTACGAGCTGTCCAGTGGGTTGCGCCGCATTGGCGAGCCGGTGCATGAGTTGTACTTGCGCGTAACCATTGACGATCAATTCGTCGTGCGCGAGATCGAGGCCTGCTCCGACGCCGTGCCCTACCCAGGCGGTTGCGACACCGTGGCACCAGCCTATCGACAACTGATCGGCGCCTCGCTCTTGAAAGGGTTCCGCAGGCAGGTCGAAACCCTGGTGGGCGGCGTCCTGGGTTGCTCGCATCTCACTGAACTCTTGCTCTATGTACCGACCGCGGCGATTCAAACCTTTGCCGGGGAGGTGCGCGACAACGATCACGGCGACGCCAAGCCTTTTCAGCTCGACCATTGCCGGGCCCTGGAAACCAGCAGCGAAACGGTGCGCCGCTACTATCCCAAATGGTACCGCGGTGCGGCGGGCGACGCCGGCCGGGAGGCGGAAACGATTCTCGACGAGGGGAGTGTGAAGTGAAGATTCATGAGTATCAGGGCAAGGAAATCCTGCGCCGCTTCGGTGTGGTCACGCCGCGTGGCGTGCCCTGCTTCAGCGTGGATGAGGCCGTCGAGGCGGCCCAGACGCTGGGCGGCAAAGTGTGGGTGGTGAAGGCGCAAATTCACGCCGGAGGGCGTGGCAAGGGGGGTGGGGTCAAAGTCGCCAAGTCGCTTGAGGAAGTGCGCCAATACGCATCCCAGATCCTCGGCATGCAATTGAAGACGCATCAGACCGGTCCAGATGGACAGAAGGTGCGGCGCCTGCTGATCGAAGAAGGCGCCGACATCAGGAAGGAACTGTACCTGGGCATGGTGGTGGACCGCGTAACCCAGCGCGTTTGTCTGATGGCGTCCTCGGAAGGTGGCATGGACATCGAAGAAGTCGCCGCGCACACCCCGGAGAAAATCCACAAGGTATTCATCGATCCCGTCGCCGGCCTCAAGGATGCCGAAGCCGACGACATCGCCCGCAAGATCGGCGTGCCTGAAGCCTCGCTGGTGGAAGCGCGCGCGGTGCTCCAGGGGCTTTACCGGGCCTTCTGGGAAACCGATGCCTCGCTGGCCGAGATCAACCCCCTCATCCTCACCGGCGACGGGCGCGTGGTGGCGCTCGACGCCAAGATGAATTTCGACGCCAATGCCCTGTTTCGGCACGCCGACATCGTCGCCATGCGTGACCTCGACGAAGAGGATTCGGCCGAAATCGAAGCCTCGAAATTCGACCTCTCCTACATTTCGCTCGACGGCAATATCGGCTGTTTGGTGAACGGTGCCGGTCTGGCCATGGCGACCATGGACACGATCAAGCTCTTTGGCGCAGAGCCCGCCAACTTCCTAGACGTGGGCGGCGGCGCGACCACCGAGAAGGTCACCGAGGCCTTCAAGATCATGTTGAAGAACCCCAAGGTGAAAGGGATACTTGTCAACATATTCGGTGGCATCATGAAATGTGACACCATCGCCAGCGGCGTGGTCGCGGCGGCCAAGGAGGTGCATCTTTCGGTACCTCTGGTGGTGCGCATGCGCGGCACCAATGAGGAGATCGGCCGGCAGATTCTGAAGGACTCCGGGTTGCCGATCATCGCCGCCGCCAACATGGCCGATGCGGCACAGAAAATCGTCGCCGCGGTCGCGGGCAAGTAAGAGGACACCATGAGCATTCTGATCAACAAGGACACCCGCGTCGTCACCCAAGGCATCACCGGCAAGACCGGACAGTTTCACACCCGCATGTGCCGCGACTACGCCAACGGCAAGAACTGCTTTGTCGCGGGCGTGAACCCGAAGAAAGCCGGCGAGGATTTCGAAGGCATTCCGATCTACGCCAGCGTGCGGGAGGCCAGGGAGAAGGCCGGGGTTAACGCCTCGGTGGTGTACGTCCCGCCACCTTTTGCCGCGGCCGCGATCTGGGAAGCGGTGGAGGCCGACCTCGACTTGGTGATCTGCATCACCGAAGGCATTCCGGTGCGCGACATGGTGGAGGTGAAGGACCGCATGAAGAAGGCCGGCAAGCGCACCGTCCTGGTCGGTCCGAACTGCCCCGGCGTGATCACCCCCGAGGAGATCAAGATCGGCATCATGCCCGGCCACATTCACAAGAAAGGCCGCATCGGCGTGGTTTCGCGTTCGGGCACACTGACCTATGAAGCGGTGGGCCAGCTCTCCGATCTGGATCTGGGGCAGTCGAGTGCGGTCGGCATCGGCGGCGACCCGGTCAATGGGCTCAAACACAAGGAAGTGCTCGAGCTGTTCATGAACGACCCGGAAACCGACGCCGTCATCATGATCGGCGAAATCGGCGGCTCCGATGAAGAGACCGCCGCCCAGTGGTACGCCAGAGAGTGCAGGAACAAGAAACCGGTGGTCGGCTTCATCGCCGCCGTCACCGCCCCCGCCGGCAAGCGCATGGGCCACGCCGGCGCCATCATTTCCGGCGGCAAGGGCACCGCCCAGGAAAAGTTGGCCGTCATGGAGGCGTGCGGCATTCGCACCACGCGAAATCCGGCAGAAATGGGCGAGCTACTCAAGAGTGTTTTGTGACGGCCAACTTTCGGCGCAGGCTAACGTGAGCGAAGCGAAGGTTAAGCCGCGAAGCGGCGGCCGAAGCCGAAAACTCGCCGTCATGGAGGCGTGCGCAAGCAGGACCACACGCAACCCGGCGGAAATGGGAACCTTGCTGAAAAGCGTACTCTATTTGCGCCGCTTCACCGGCACCCGGCGGTAGTGAAACGCCTGCCGGGTGCGCGGCGTCATCGGTCCCGCGGCGACGGGTCTTGGCGGGCGGTGACAAAGCCATTGCGGCCGGGCCTAAGGCTATGATAAAAGCATGATTTCGCGTCGACTGCGACATACTTCAGGCTCAAGCTGGAGGGCTGCGGAAGGCGCGTTGCCGCACTGACTTGGCCCCATGACATGTTGTCCCTGAGGAACTGGCGCAAAGATCTTCTGCCTGGCCTGGCCATGATTTTGGTCGTGGTGCTGATTACCGCGACCGATTGGCTCGCCGGCGTGGAGCGACGCCTCTACGACGCGGCCATGCATTTTGGCAGCCACCGCGTCAGCGACCAGGTGGCGGTGATCGCCATTGATGAGGCCAGCCTTTCCGCAATTGGCCGTTGGCCCTGGTCGCGGGACGTGCATGCCCAAATGATCGCCAGGCTCGCCGCCGGCGGCGCCAAGGCGGTGGGCTACACGGTCTTTTTCTCCGAGGTTCAGTCCGGGGCGGGCGCCGCTCAGATCGAGCGCATTCGGCACTGGCTGCAGGGCTCCGGCTTGGCCGCGCACGCTGACCCGGCGGTGCGGGCGGAGTACGTCACCCTGAGCCAGTTGATCGAGGACGCCGGCAAGGAACTCGACGGCGACCGCAAACTGGCCCAGGCCATCGCACAGGCCGGCAACGTCTTGCTGCCGATGAACCTCGAGCTGGGTGATCCGGGAAGCCGCGTGCTCAAGCCATTGCCCGAGTTTGTCAATCGCCATGCTTTTGCCGCGGTGCAAGTCGAGGCCGACGGTCCCTTGACCCTGCCGCTCCCGGCGCGCGGCGTGAGCTTACCGCTGGAAAACGTCGGTCAGGCTGCGGCGGGGATTGGTTTTCTCAATCTCACGCCCGACGACGATGGGGTGGTACGTGCGCTGCCGTTGGCCCTGCAGTATGCCGAGCGCAGCTTCCCCGCGCTTGCCCTAGCCCTGGCGGCGCGGGCCCAGGATATCGATCTGCGGGAACTGCGCGTGTATTTGGGCGAAGCCGTGAGTATGGGCAAGGTGAAGGTGCCAGCCGATTTGAGCATGCGCTTCTACCCGTTTTTTCTGCGTGGCGATGGCGAGACCCCTGGATTTCAAGTGGATTCGTTTGCCGACGTGCTTTCCGGCGCTCTGCCCGCGGACCGCTATCGAGGCAAAGTCGTTTTTGTCGGAGCGACCGCACCGGGTTTGAGTTCCAATGTGGTCACTCCGGTCGCGGCGGCCATGCCGACGGTCATGGTGGTTGCCAACGCCACCTCCAGTCTGTTGCGCCAGGATTTCGTCAACATCCCGAAGCGCCGCGCGCTGATCGAGTGGCTGGTGTTCGCTCTGGTTGGTGCCTATGTCGTGTTGGTCCTGCCGCGTTTGGGCGCCTTGCGCGCGGCCTTGGGCACGGCTACTCTGCTGGCGCTGGTGTTGGGTACCGGCAGTTACCTGCTGGTGGCGCAGGGCGTTTGGCTGCGGTTCATGCCCGCGGCACTGCTGCTGGCGCTGGGCCATATCGCCGTGACCACAGTGAGTTTTCTCGCCAGCGAGGAGGCCAAGCGCGTCGCCGATGACAACTCGGCGGAAAGCAACCGCATGCTTGGCCTGGCCTTTCAGAGCCAGGGCCAACTGGATCTGGCTTTCGACAAGTTTCGCCAGGTGCCGCTGGAGCGGCGCATGCTTGATCCCTTGTACAACCTTGCTCTGGATTTCGAACGCAAGCGCCAGTTTTCCAAAGCGGTTGCGGTGCTTCAACACCTGTGCGGGTTTGACTCCAACTTTCGCGATGTGAACGAGCGTTTGCAGCGTCTTGCGGGGCTTTCGGGACCGGGCACCGAGCCGCTCAGCCCGCACCGGGAAAGCCTCCTGGCCGCGGGCGTGGCGCAGCCGCGACTGGGCCGCTACGAAATCGAGAAAGAGTTGGGCAAAGGCGCCATGGGCGTGGTGTACCTGGGGCGCGACTCAAAGATTGGGCGGGTGGTGGCGATCAAGACCATGGAACTGTCGCGCGAGTTCGATCCGCAGGAACTGGCCGAGGTCAAGTCGCGTTTCTTCCGCGAGGCGGAAACCGCCGGGCGGCTGTCGCACCCGAACATCGTCACCATTTACGACGCCGGCGAGGAACAGGAACTCGCCTACATCGCCATGGAATTCGTCAAAGGCCAGGATCTCACCGGCTATACCCGGCCGGGACACTTGCTGCCTTTGGCCAAAGTGCTGGAGATGGTGGCCGACATCGCCGAGGCCCTGGCCTACGCCCACGGCAACCAGGTGATCCACCGCGACATCAAGCCCGCCAATGTCATGTACGAGCCGGAGAGCGGGCTCTTGAAGGTCGCTGATTTCGGCATCGCGCGCATTTCCGATGCCAGCCGTACCCGCACGGGGATGGTGCTGGGCACGCCCTCGTACATGTCCCCGGAGCAGCTTGGCGGGCGCAAAATCGACGGACGCGCCGATCTCTATGCCCTGGGCGTTACC
Organism: Betaproteobacteria bacterium; assembly: GCA_016192065.1. Classification (GTDB taxonomy): domain Bacteria; phylum Pseudomonadota; class Gammaproteobacteria; order Burkholderiales; family Casimicrobiaceae; genus JACPUX01. The sequence goes on along the minus strand of JACPUX010000077.1, from coordinate 44,205 downwards.
ATGTATCAATTGCTTTGCGGGCACCTGCCGTTCGAGGGCGGATCCATGACCGAATTGATGTACAAGATCGCCAACGATCCTCCCGCCAACATCCTCGATTACAACGCCGCACTGCCCGATACGGTCGTACGTCTGGTGGTCAAGACGCTGTCCAAGCGCCCCGAGGATCGGTTCCAGACCGGCGCCCATTTGGCCACGGCCATGCGCGAGTGCCGCGCCGAGCTCTTCGCCGAGGTGGTCGACATCGGGCTCGATCCCGCCACATGAAAACGCGGGGCCATTGATGGCCGAAAGGATCGTCCTGGAAGGCGCGGCGCTGAGCGATTGTGGGCAAGTGCGTGCGCATAACGAAGACGCGGTCTTTCTCGACCTCGAGGCCGGGATTGCGGTACTCGCGGATGGCATGGGCGGCTACAACGCAGGCGAGGTGGCAAGCGGACTGGCGGTTAATCTCATCAGCCAGGGGCTCATGAATCGGCTCCCGCTGGAAAAGCCCGCCGCTCGCGGCGAGCTACCGGGGGCGCGCGGCGCGGCCGCGAAACTGGTCGAGGAACAGGTGGTTCTGGCCAACCGTGGCATCCTGGAAGCAGCGGCGACCCAGGCGGAATGCGCCGGCATGGGGACCACCGTGGTGGTCGCGCTGTTCCATTGGGGCAAGATCTGTGTCGGCCACGTCGGTGATTCGCGCCTGTATCGCTGGCGCAAAGGAGTACTGGAGCAACTCACCCGCGACCATTCCTTTCTTCAGGAGCAGGTGGAAAGCGGCATCCTCACCGAGGACGAGGCCCGGCGTTCGACCTATCGCAGCCTGCTCACCCGCGCCCTGGGCATTGACCCGGAGATTGAAGTCGAAGTCGGCGAATACGCGCTCGATGAGGGCGACCTGTTCCTGCTGTGCTCCGACGGCCTCACCGACATGCTCGAAGCCGACGATTTGCGCAGTATTATCGGACACGGCGAAGCGCCGACCCAAGATATTGCCGCGCACCTGGTTGCGGAGGCCAATGCGCGCGGTGGGCGCGACAATGTTTCAGTGATCTTGCTGCGGGTTCCGGCCGGATTCTTGCAAGCGGACCCCTGGTGGCAGCGTTGGCTGCCCGGCCATTCCTAACAGAGCTTGAGGAGGAAACACCGGCATGGCGAAAATCGTCCTGCACTTGGAAGACGGCACGACCCGAGATTTCGCCCTGACCAAGGACCGCTTTACCATTGGCCGGCGCGGCGCCTGCGACATCGTTCTGACCAACCTGGCGGTCAGTGCGGAGCATGCCGCCATCCTGACCATTCCGCCCGATTCCTTCGTCGAAGACCTCGACAGCACCAACGGCACCTACGTCAACGGCCGGCAGATCAAGCGGCACTTCTTACGCGACGATGATGTGATCGAGGTGGGGCGCCACAAGATGGTCTATCAGCTCGCCGAGGGCGCGCCGCTCAGTGTGGCCACCACCGCCGCGGTGGACGCCACCGAGTCCTCGGTCGGCATCATATCCGGTGAACCCGCCCCGCCGGTTGCGCCTTCCGCCATTCTGCGCATCGCCAATGGCCCGAATGCGGGGAAACAGATCCTGCTCGAACGGGAAACCACCTCTCTTGGCAAAGTCGGCAAGGCTGTGATCACGATCACCCGTCGGCCGCACGGCTATTTTCTCGCCCAGCTCGAAGGTGCCGACCCGCCCTCGGTCAACGGCAAGGCCATGTTGGGCGCGCCCTATCCGCTGTTCACCAATGATGTCATCGAGTTGAGCGGGGTCCGGATGGAACTGCGACTTGAGGGCGCCGCGCAAGAGGGGCGGCAATAGGGCAATTGCTGACGTTTTGCGGCACCTCCGAGGCCACCAGAGTCAGCGACGCGGGCACAGCCGCCCCAACCTCTGATCTTCCGGCGCCGACGTAAGGTCGCGGTTCCCGCCGACAAGGCATGGTGTAAGCCCCCACTCTCTCAGAGCCTGCCGGCTGTCGAGTACGCAGCTGAGCCGTCTGCAGATGCCAGGGACCGTGGCATTGGCGATCCTCGCGGCCCACGCCGGGATTCTGGCTGCTGCCGACGCCGTTTTGGTGGGGGGCGGCCCCCAGGTTCATAAACCAAGCCAGACCTCCGGTTCGCCGGCTCGCCTGGGTTGGGGCTTCCCTAACCCATTGTCATGGGGCTAGAATGCCCAAACGGCAGCAATGCCTGTGAAATGCGGGCGCGGTCGCCGCCTGCCGGGTCGAAGACGAACCTGATCGGAGCCCTGGCACGCTGGTTGCTTAGACATCCCCGCACAGAATTGAAGTGCTTGCCCATCAACCAAGGAGATTCGACATGAAAAAGCGTTTGCAAAAGGGTTTTACCCTGATCGAACTGATGATCGTGGTCGCGATTATCGGCATCTTGGCGGCGATCGCGCTGCCGGCGTATCAAGACTATACGGTTCGCAGCCGCGTTGCGGAACTGGCGGTCCTTGCGTCGGGAATGAAGGCGACGGTTGGTGAGAACATTGCTAACAATGCCGCGATTGGCGCAGGTTCTTGTGCTGGCGTTTCTGTGGTCACGGCAGCCACCAAGAACACCGCTTCCAGCACCTGCACGGACGCTACCGGCGTAATTGCCGTAACGGGTAATGCGGTTGCGAAGGGCGTCGTACTGACGTTTACCCCGGCATTAAATGTTGACGGGACGATCGCCTGGACCTGCTCATCGGCTGACCCGGACAAGTACCTTCCTGCCGAATGTCGCTAGTAATCCCTAGGATAGTCTAGGGGCTTGTGCCCTTGGGCTGGTTCAAGAAAAGCCCTGCCAGATCTGGCAGGGCTTTTCGTTTTAGGTGTTCGGCGCAAACGCGGCAGGATTGACCGGCATCCCTCGGTGCATGCTGCCGCAGCGAACGGTCATGTGCCCGGCCGAACGGGACGCTTGCCTAAGGCGTCGTGGCCGGTGCGGTCGTTTCGGGCGCGGGGTGGATTGGGCCCTGAAGATGGAACGCGGTGCTGGGGGAACCGGGCGCCCGGCGTCTTCCGCCTGCATCAGGGACGCCGCGGAACGCAGCAAGGTAGGCCTTCTTGGCCCGAGCTCACGCCTGTTCACGCGGGGCGCGAGCCCTGCCTGAAAACGGCGCGGGAGAGGCTGGCCCATTGGGGGGCCTTTGTTCCGGCGAGAGCCGGAATCCATGACCTTCAATGACCTGGACCCCGGCCTTCACCGCTGCGACAGTTGGAATTCGTGCTTCCCTAGAGTTGGCGGAGGATCCAGGCGCTGACCGCCGCGCGAATTTCCGCGCTTTCTCCAAGCGCTTCCGTGACCCGGATTGCCACCTCGGGATGGGCAGCCTTCGCCCCCTTAAGCAGCGCCGGGAGGTCTTCCGCCAGATGTCGGCCGGAGGCGAGAAACAGCAAGCAAACCAGAATCTCAGTGCAGCCGGCGGAACTCAAACTCGCGACCGTGGTAGGAAAATCCGGCGCCATTCGTTCGAGAAAGGCGAGTTCGACCGGCACTGGTCCTACTTGGTCACGCAGCTCCTGCGCCAGTGCCTGAAATGGGGTCGCCCACGCGGGATCGCGTGCTCCATGGGCGAAAAGCAGAATCCCCTGGCGCATCGCTAATGCCTCCCGGTACTCCCAAATCCGCCCGCTCCGCGCGCACTCTGCGCGAACTCGGCGACCACCTGAAACCGCGCCTGCACCACTGGCACGAGGATCATCTGCGCGATTCGCTCGAAGGGCTGAATCACGAAGTCATCCTTGCCCCGGTTCCAGCAGGACACCAGCAGGGGGCCCTGGTAGTCGGAATCGATCAGTCCCACCAGGTTGCCCAGTACGATGCCGTGTTGGTGCCCCAGGCCCGAGCGCGGCAGGATCATGGCGGCGAGGCCGGGGTCGGCGATATGCATGGCGAGCCCCGTGGGGATCAGCGCCGCGTCTCCCGGCGCGAGCGCGAGCGGGGCGTCGAGGCAGGCGCGCAGGTCGAGGCCGGCCGCTCCCGGGGTGGCGTAGGCGGGCAGATAGTCGTGAAGACGCGGGTCTAGGACGCGCAGGTCAATGGTGGGCATGCTTCGCTCGTATGATGGAAGTGTTCAAGGGGTGCCTCGGTCCGGAGCTGCGCCTCGTACCGCCAGGTACCGTCGCGCGATCTCCTCGATCAGGCGGCGCGCCAGCGCCTCCTTGGGCAGTCGCGGCAGGGCGTGTGCGCCAGCCGCATCGAGCAGGGTGACTTCGTTGTCGTCACTGCCGATGGCGTCGCGGGCGTTGTTGGCGATGATGAGTGGCAGCTTCTTGCGGCGGCGCTTGGCCTCGGCGAACTCGAGCACGCGCTCGCTCTCGGCGGCGAACCCGACGCAGAAGGGCGGATTGCTTCCGGCGGCGATTCTTGCCAGGATATCCACCGTGGGCATGAGTTCGAGCTGCAGCGCCACGGTGGATTTTTTCAGCTTCTCCGGTAAGGGTGCCGTCGGCGTGTAGTCGGCCACCGCCGCCACGGCGATGAAGATCTCGCTGCGGGCGCTTACGTCCTCGACTGCGGCGAGCATATCCGCGGCGCTGCGCACATCGATGCGTTGTACTCCTGCTGGCGTGGGCAGACCCACCGGCCCGCTCACCAAGGTCACTTCGGCGCCGGCTTGCGCCGCCGCCCGCGCCAGGGCGTAGCCCATTTTCCCGGAGCTCAGGTTGGTGATGCCGCGCACCGGATCGATCGCTTCGAAGGTGGGTCCGGCGGTCAAGAGCACCCGCCGCCCGGCCAGAATCTTGGGCTGTGCCCAGAATTCGACCGCAGCGACGATCTCTTCGGCCTCCAGCATTCGCCCCTCGCCCACTTCGCCACAAGCCTGATCGCCCCAGGCCGGCCCTAGGAACACCACGCCGTCGTCGCGCAGACGCGCCACGTTGCGTTGGGTCGCCGGGTTCGCCCACATCTGGCGATTCATGGCCGGCGCCACCAGCAGCGGGCACTCGCGGGCCAGGCAGACGGTGCTCAAGAGATCGTCGGTAAAACCCTGCGCCAAACGGGCAAGGAAGTTGGCGCTGGCCGGTGCCACCACCAGCGCATCGACCTCCCGGCCCAGTTCGATGTGGCCCATGGCGTTGGCCGGGCGCGCATCCCAAAGGTCGGTGAAAACTGGTTTTCCGGATAGCGCCTGAAAGGTGGTGGGCGTCACGAAACGGGTCGCCGCCTCGGTCATCAGCACCTGTACGCTCAAGCCCCGCTTCACCCACAACCGGGTAAGCTCGGCCGCTTTGTACGCGGCGATGCCTCCGGTTACGCCCAGGCCGATGCGCGTCAGCGGGTGGCCACTATGTAGAATGTTCACACCAGTCTTCCACGGAAGGATGGTCGGCAGTTTAATATGGCCTTCGCCCGCCTGCCTAGGTTCCGATGCCCATTCGCGATTGGCCCGCCACCGAACGTCCCCGTGAGCGCCTCCTGGCCTCCGGTGCCGCGGTCTTGTCCGATGCCGAATTGCTGGCGATATTCTTGCGCACCGGCGTTCCCGGTCAGAGCGCGGTGAGCCTCGCACGCACCCTCTTGGGCCGCTTCGGCGGCCTGCAGGCGCTCTTCGCCGCTACGGCCGCCGAAGTGTGCGCGGCCAGGGGCTTGGGGCCAGCCAAATACGCTCAGCTCCAGGCGGTGCTGGAACTCGCCCGGCGGGTGCTGGCCGAGCATGCCGCCGCCAAGGATACCCTGGCCTCGCCCGCGGCGGTGCGCGACTACTTGCGTCTCACCCTCGCGGCGCGGCCGCACGAAGTCTTCCTGGCCCTCATGCTCGACGCCCAGAATCGGCTCATTGCGGCGGAGGAGTTGTTCCGCGGCACCCTGACCCAGACCAGCGTCTATCCCCGCGAGGTGGTAAAGCAAGCGCTGGCCCACAATGCCGCCGCGGTGATCTTCGCGCACAACCATCCTTCGGGCGTGGCCGAACCCAGCCGTGCCGATGAAATGCTGACCCAGGCACTCAAGAGTGCCTTGGCGCTGGTGGAAGTTCGCGTGCACGACCATTTGATCGTCGCCGGAACGAGCGTCGTTTCGCTGGCGGAGCGGGGTTTGATCTGAACCAGCCGGGCGTGACCGGAAGTGTGAGGAGCCGGCCCCGACCGTTGGGCAAAAGAAGCGCTGACTCAATCGGTCACACCAGCATAGGTCGCAGCTCAGTTTGTTGAATCTCCGGAATTCCGGCTTTCGGTGGCATGACGGATTCCGAGTGGACCAGCGTCTCCCCGACGTCCCAGAAAAGCATCGCCAACCGGCAAGGCGGGGTCGCCCATGGCGGCGGCGCCTAGTCCGTCCGGACGACGCTGCGTTGAGTCATGCGGGTTCGACCCCGAACGGTCGGTTGGCCGCATATCTGAGGCGATCAGGAGTTTGGCTTGCCTGCCGGGCAAGCATTTGGTATGATGCACGGCTTTTTACAAGTCCGATCGGGTGTCAGCATGTCGCGCGTTTGTGAAATTACGGGCAAAGGCCCGATGGTGGGCAACAATGTTTCCCACGCCAACAACAAGACCAAACGGCGCTTTCTGCCAAATCTGCAGCGCCGCCGTTTCTGGGTGGAAAGTGAAAGCCGTTGGGTTTCCTTGCGCCTGACCAACGCCGCGCTGCGCACCATCGACAAGAAGGGGATCGACGTGGTGCTCGCGCAATTGCGCGCCCGCGGCGAAGCCGCCTGATCTGAATCGAGGAAACCGCCATGCGTGAAAAGATCAAGCTCGAATCGACCGCCGGTACCGGTCATTTCTACACCACGACCAAGAACAAACGCACCATGCCGGAAAAAATGGAGATCAAGAAATTCGATCCCGTGGCGCGCAAGCATGTGGCTTACAAGGAAGTGAAGCTGAAGTAAGCAGGCTTCGCCGAGCCCCGGAACCCGCCTATATGGCGGGTTTTGCTTTTGGTGGAGCTCCACAGGCGCGCCTGGTCGGCGCGCTTGCCGCTTTATTCCTGACGCCGCAGTACCGCCGCGAAGAAACCGTCGCAGCCGTGGCGCTGGGGCAAGAGCTGCAGGAACACACCGGTATCGAGCTTGATTTTGGCGTGCGCCAGAATTTCCGCCGCTGATTGCAGCCGGAAGCCCGGCTGCTCGCGCAGGAATCCCTCGACGACCGCTTCGTTTTCCTCGGCGAGGATGCTGCAAGTGGCGTAGACCAGACGTCCTCCAGGTTTCACCAGCCGCGCCGCGGCGCTCAGGATGCGCGCTTGCTTTCTCGCCAGTTCGGTGACGGCGGTTTCGGCATGGCGCCATTTCAAGTCGGGATTGCGCCGCAAGGTTCCAAAACCGCTGCAGGGCGCGTCCACCAGGACTTTATCGGCCTTGGCGGCGAGGCGCGCGAGCTTGGGATCGTTTTCGTCGGCGATCTGCCACGGTTGGACGTTGGAGAAAGTGCCGCGGGTTACGCGCTCGCGCAAGCTGCGCAGCCGCCTTTCGGCCAAATCGAAGGCGAAGATCTGTCCTTGGCCGCGCATCGCCGCGGCCAGGGCCAGCGTCTTGCCCCCGGCTCCGGCGCAAAAATCAACCACCAACTGGTGGCGCCCGGGGTTCAACAGCATGGTGACGAGCTGGCTGCCTTCGTCTTGCACCTCGAAATGCCCGGCCCGGAACAGCGGGTGATTCTGGAGCGCCGGCTTGCCGGAAATTCGCAGGCCCAGGGGGGAGTAGGGCGTGAACTCGCTTTGGATGCTGGTGGCCGCGAGGGCCGCCTGCAAGTCCTCACGGGTGGTGATTTGGGTATTTACGCGCAGGTCGAGTGCAGCCGGCTGCTGTGAGTAATGCGCGAAGGCCTGGCATTCGGCGACGCCCCATTGGCTGGCGAGTCGCAGGTAGAGCCAATCTGGCAGCTCCGCCTGAAGCGCCGGGGCGGGCGCGGGTGCTTGCGCGAGGCGCTCCCGCAGCCAGGTGCTTTCCCTTGCCGAAAGCGCGGCGGCGAGTTCTCGCACGGACAAGCCGGCAATGCGATTCAAGGCGAGAATGGCGTTGGCGCGCGCCTCGTCGCCAGCCAGGGCATTGAGTGAACGCTTGCGCCGCAACCAGCCGAAAGCGGTTTCGGCAAGCCGTGCGCGCTCTTTCTGGCCAAGCTTGGGATGTTCGCGGAAATACGTGCGCAGCACCAGATCGGCCGGCTGCGCAAAACTTTCCAAACGGGCGATGATTTCAGCGAGGGCCGATACTTCGGCGGCGTGCAGGTTCATGGTTTGGGTTCTTCGGTTTCGGCCAGAATTTTGCTGAGGCGCAGCTCTCCGGTGCCGCGCTGGGGGTCGCGCACGCGAATCTTGATCGGCACGTGGCCGAATTGCGGCGCCAGCCAGACCAGGGCTTCGGCCTCGGAGCCGTCCACGGCGGTGCGTGACCACACTTCAGCATCGAAGTCCCCCAGGGCGATGTTCACGCGCTCGACCCCCTTGCGTTCAAAGCGATAGCTAGTGATTCGCCGCGGCGTGACGATGGGCAATTCCACCGCGGCCTGCGTGGGCGGTACGAAGTAGAATTGCAGCAAGAAACTCAACACATCCAGGGTACCCAAGGGTAGCGGCGCGCTGCTGTCATCCTTGAAGGTGACGGTCTGAGTCTGCCAGTTCAGCTTTGCTGCTTCGCGCTTTTCGGGGCTGCCCCGTTCAAGGGCGACTTCCTCGGGTTGCAACCCCTGCTCGGTGATGCGGCCGTGGCTCGAAGCCCGTAATTTGCCGCGATAAATCAGGGCGAGCAAGCCCTCCGCTTCGCCGACCGTCACTATGGCATAGCGGCCGTTCTCATGGGTGAAGCGGTAGCTGCTTTGTCCGACGTGCAAACCGATCGTGCCGTAGAGAACGGTATAGATCAAATCGATCTTCGGTGGCAGCCGTGGCCCCTTGGCTTCGAACTCGGACAGTGCGAACACGGGTTCGGTATCCGAATAGGGCTCAGCGTCGGGAAAGCCGGCCGTGGCCAAAGCCTCGGTTGGCTCGGGCACCGGCGGAACCTCAGGCGGTGGCGGGCTGAACGGCGCGGCGGGCAGTGCCGCGGCTGGTGCCGGAGGTCGTGGCGGGGGGGGGCGGTCCTTCGGCCTTGCGGCAGGTTGCGGCAGCGGCGGTGGAGGCAACGCCTTGAGCTCCGCCCGCAGCGGTTCAGGCTCGGGAAAAACGGGCGGTTCATATTCGAGCAACGAAGCACCCAAACCGTGCAGGACTACGGACAGTGTCAGCGCCGCCGCCAAGCGCGCCGAGAAGACCTGGCTCAGGCCGTGCGGCCGCTCGGGAAGCGTGATACCGGTATGGATCGGGTTCGAGAGCGGCACGCGGGGACGGCGGTATCAGCTTGGAGTGTGGGGGGGCGCTGCGGTCGGACCACGTGGCCTTTAGGCCCCCTGAGGAACAACCAGTTCGGGCATTGCGGACCGTGGCCAAGCGGACGGAGCAAGCGCCACCCGGCCCTCATTCAGGCTCAGGCGTCCTTCGCAAAACCAGCGCACCGCCTGCGGATAAATGCGGTGCTCGACCCTCAGGACCCGTGACGCAAGTTCGTCCACGCCATCGCCGGGCAGTACCGGCACCGCCGCCTGAATGACGATCGGGCCGTGATCGAGGTCCGCGGTCACGAAATGGACCGTGCAGCCATGAATCCGCACGCCTTCCGCCAGCGCGCGCTCGTGCGTGTGCAAGCCGGGAAACGCCGGCAGCAAGGAAGGATGGATGTTCAGCATTCGCCCGGCATAGAAATCGACAAACCCCGGCGTAAGGATGCGCATGAAGCCGGCGAGTACTACTAGATCGGGGCGATAGGGCTCCAGGGTTTCGCGCAGGGCGCGGTCAAACTCTTCGCGCTGTGGATAGTCGCGGTGGGCGAGGCAGAAGGTCGCGATTCCCGCCTGGCGGGCGGTCTCGATTCCCCGGGCATCGGTGCGGTTGGCACCGACCACCACGATTTCGCCGGGGAAGTCGCCAACCGCGGTACACGCCAAGAGCGCCTCGAAGTTGCTTCCTCTTCCGGACAGCAGGACCGCGATGCGCTTCATCGCGGCCTAGACCACGACCGTCGGCGCTTCGCCCTCGGGGCGCGGGCGAATTTCGCCAATCGGCCAAGCCGCCACGCCCTGAACCCTAAGCGAGGCCAACAGACTATCGGCGGATGCCGCCCCACAAACCACCACCATGCCGATGCCGCAATTGAAGACGCGATGCATCTCCGTATCGGCGACCTGGCCCTCGCGCTGCAACCAGTCGAAGACCGGGGGCCGGGGCCAAAGATCGCGGTGCAGCATCGCCTGGTATCCCTCGGGCAGCACCCGCGGCACGTTCTCCACCAAGCCGCCGCCGGTGATGTGCGCCATGGCCTTGATGCCCCCGAGCGCCAGCGCCGCCAAGAGCGGTTTGACATAGATGCGAGTGGGCTCCAGGAGTGCTTCGCCGAGGCTGCTACCTGCCCAAGGCGCGCCCAGATCGGCGCCGCTGCGCTCCAGGATCTTGCGGATGAGCGAGAAGCCATTGGAGTGGGGACCGCTGGAGCCTAAGCCCAACACCACATCCCCGGCCGTTACGCCGCGGCCGTCGACGATGTGCTCGCGCTCTACCACGCCCACGGCAAAGCCGGCCAAGTCATATTCGCCCGGCGGATACATCCCCGGCATTTCCGCGGTCTCGCCCCCGATCAGGGCGCAGCCGGCCAATTCGCAACCCCTGGCGATGCCCTTGACCACTGCGGTTGCGGTCGCGACCTCGAGCTTGCCGCAGGCAAAATAGTCGAGAAAGAACAAGGGCTCGGCGCCTTGCACCAAGATGTCGTTAACGCTCATCGCCACCAAGTCGATGCCTACGGTGTCGTGCCGACCAAGCTCAAAGGCCAATTTGAGCTTGGTGCCCACGCCGTCGGTGCCAGATACCAGCACCGGATCGCGGTATTTCGTCCCCAGGGCGAAGAGCGCTCCGAAGCCCCCGATACCGCCCAGAACCTCGGGCCGGAGTGTGCTCCTGGCGAAGGGTTTGATGTTTTCGACGAGTTGATCGCCGGCGTCGATATCGACACCGGCATCGCGGTAGGACAAAGGGCTTGCGGTCATCGTTGAGCCAAAGGGCACGGCGCGGTAGAGTTCGACATTTTACCGAAAAGCCCAACACCCCGCCCCGGTTTTGGCAAAGCGATCAGCGGTGCACCATGGAACAGTTGTTGCTGGAACTCCTTCCCCCCGACCCCCCCCAGTTCGCGAATTTTCTGCCCGGCCCTAACCGTGAGGTGCTGGCCCATCTCGCGGCGCGCTTGCAAGGCGGCAGTGCTGAGACGTCGATCTACCTCTGGGGGCCATTGGCCTGCGGCAAGACCCATTTGCTGCGCGCCACCCTCGCTCAGATGGGGCAAGGCACCTACTGGCACCCCGGAGACCCTTGGCCGAGCCTTGAATCACAGTCGTTTGTGGCGGTGGATGATGTCGAGCGCCTCGATGAACAAGAGCAGGCCCGGCTATTCACACTCCTCAACCAGGCGCGGACTTCGGGGGGGCTGCTGCTCGCCGCCGGCGCCCTTCCTCCAGCCCGTCTGGCGCTGCGGGAAGACGTGCGCACACGTCTGGGCTGGGGGCTGGTGCTCGAACTGAAGACCCTCAGCGATGAAGAAAAGCCTCTGGCGCTGGTGGATTACGCGCGGACCCGCGGGTTCACCATTCCGATCGAGGTCATCGACTACATGCTCTGCCATGGGCGACGCGACATGGGCACGCTGCTGCGCCAAATTGCCACTCTCGACCGGCAGTCCTTGCTGGAGAAACGCCTGGTCAGCCTGGCCATGGCGCGGCGCCTGATCCGCACGGACCGGACATGATCCTCAGCCTGTTCGATCTCGACAATACCTTGCTCGATGGCGACAGCGACTACTCCTGGGCGCAACACCTCATTGCCGTGGGCATTCTGGACGCGGCCACCTACGAGGCTGAAAACGAGCGCTACTACCGGGATTACCAAGCCGGCCGGCTGGATATCCACGCCTTTCTGAGTTTTCAGTTGGCGCCGCTGGCGCGGTATTCGCTGGCGCAGCTCGAAGCCTGGCGCGCTGAATTCCTTGAAAGCAAGATCAAACCCATGATCCTGCCCGAGGCCGCAAACCTGGTGCGGGAGCGGCTTGACCGGGGCGACCGAGTGGCGATCATCACCGCGACCAACGCCTTCATTACCCGCCCGATTGCTGATCTCTTCGGGGTCGAGCATCTTCTGGCCACGGAGCCGGAGATAATTGCGGGTCGCTACACCGGCAAGACCCTCGGCACGCCTTGCTTTCAATCAGGCAAGATCCTGCGCTTGGAAGCTTGGCTCGCCGGACTGGGCATGCGGCTGGGAGACTTCGAGGAATCCTGGTTCTTCAGCGATTCTCGCAACGACCTGCCGCTCCTGGGCGCGGTGACGCATCCTATCGCCGTGCGGCCCGATCCGGTGTTGCGGGAACATGCTGAGCGTGCTGGTTGGCCGATCATCAGCTTGCGGGGCGAAGACTAGGCCTGCGCATCGCTCGCTGCGCGGTCAACGCTCCCGGTTCGGGCCGCGTTATGACGCCTGACACGCCCACGTGTCACGCTGAAAAGCGTCATATCGATAGATCTCCGACCGAGGAACTACCCCATGAGCAAACTTCTAAGCATCCTGATGGCCGCCGCATTGGCCACGCTGACCGCAACCGCCCAAGCGGCGGACGCGCCCAAGGCCGCCGCGGCTCCCGCCGCTGCGCCGGCCGCCCCTGCCGCTGCACCGGCGGCGCCTTCCGCGGCTCCCGCCACCGCCAAAACCGGGGAGAAAGCCGAAGCCAAGACCAAGAAGACCAAAAAAGCCAAGAAGACCAAGAAGACTGAGGCACCGAAGCAATAATTGCGCGTCACCAGCATCGCCCGGCGGGCTCATCCTCGCCGGGATGCCCCGCTAGGCTTGTCAAGGACCAAAAAATCTATATAATTCCGCAGCTTTGCACGGATATTGGGAATCGGATCGCTTGGTTTCCCGGCCTGCGGGCGAAAACAAATCCACACACTTACGAGGACGATTCAACATGAACAAACTGCTGACTACCCTGATTGCTGCGCTGTTCGCGGCTGTTTCCGTTACCGCCGTTGCCGCTGACGCGCCCAAGAAGGATGAAAAAGCCGCTGCTGCGCCGACCAAAGAAGTCAAGGTTGCGGTGAAGACGGCTGCCAAGCCAGCCAAGAAAGAAGCCGCCGCCAAGGATGCCAAGGCCGCTCCCGCTCCCGCTGCCGCCGCTCCCGCGGCTGCCGCGGCTCCCGCGCCGGCCAAGAAAGAAGAAGCCAAGAAGTAATTGCGTTTCCTTCCGAGCAAGGCAGGGCTTCGGCCCTGCCTTTTTCATTTCCGTCGGCGCAGAATGCGCCAGGAGATGAACTCCGGTGCAGTATTCCCAAGAGGCGAGTGTGAGCGAAATCTGGAAGCCCAATGTCACCGTGGCGGCGATCGTGGAGCGCGAGGGGCGCTTGCTGCTCGTGGAAGAACAGACCGAGGAAGGCCTGCGTTTCAACCAGCCCGCGGGGCACCTGGAGCCGGCTGAGAGTTTGCTCGAGGCGACCGTGCGAGAAACCCTCGAAGAAACCGGCTATCTGGTTCGACCGCGGCGTCTGGTGGGCATCTATCGCTGGCCGCATGTCGCCAAGGAGCGTGTCTATCTGCGCTTCGCGTTTTTCGCCGAGGTTTGCGCCCATGAGCCCCAGCGCGCGCTTGATGCGGGTATCGTGCGGGCGGTTTGGCTGGACGAGGCCGAGCTTGCCGAAGCCCGCCCTCGTTTTCGCAGCCCACTGGTCGCCCGCTGCATCGAAGACTATCGCGCGGGCGCGTCCTACGGGCTGGAGATTCTGCGAGATTTGATTTAGTCACTAAGGCCTGAAGTCTTCACAGTTTCGGAGAAGAATTGAGTCGAAGAAATGAATTTGCGGGATTTACAAGGGGGCTCGCCCTCTTGTTCCTGGCGGGGGATATCAAAGCGGCTTCTGCCCATGTTGGTGCGAGGGTTTGTGCGCCGTTTGCCGCCAGTGGGCGACTCTCTTTGGTTCCCGCTTGTCCGGCTTAGGGGATGGCCCCTTCCGCGTCGACCACTCTTGACTACCGTTTCCTGGCGAACACTCCGATGGCGACTCCAATCACCCCGCAGGGCCACCTGAACGGGTCCCGATTCACGGGTCTCGCGCACGAAGGCATTCAGTGAGCACCGAAACCGTGGTGGTCGGCTTGTCCGGCGGCGTTGACTCCTCGGTGGCCGCGCTGCTTTTGAAGCGTCGGGGCTATCGGGTGATCGGCGTGTTCATGAAAAACTGGGAAGACGACGACAGCGACGAGTATTGCAGTTCGCGCCAGGATCTGGTCGATGCGGTCAGCGTCGCCGAAGTACTGGGCATCGAGATCGAGGCCGTCAACTTCGCGGCTGAATACCGCGAGCGCGTGTTCGCGCACTTCCTCACCGAATACCGTGCAGGACGCACGCCCAACCCGGACGTGTTGTGCAACAGCGAAATCAAATTCAAGGCCTTTCTGGATCATGCCCTGCGCCTGGGCGCTGACTGGATCGCCACCGGGCACTACGCCCGCTTGCTTGGTCAGGCGGGCGCGCGCCAGCTTCTCAAAGCCCGCGATGCGAGCAAGGACCAGAGCTATTTCCTGCATCGCCTGAACCAGCAACAGTTGGCTCGCACCGTCTTTCCTCTAGGGGAAATGCCCAAACGGGAGGTGCGTGCCCTGGCTGAACGCGAGGGCCTGCCGACCTTCGCCAAGAAGGACAGCACCGGTATCTGTTTCATCGGCGAGCGGCCCTTTCGGGAGTTCCTGTCGCGCTACCTGCCCCGCCATCCTGGGGATATCCTTACCCCCGAGGGCAAGCGCGTCGGGAGGCACGAGGGCCTGATGTATTACACCCTGGGTCAGCGTCAAGGGTTGGGTATTGGCGGAACGCGGGCGGGGGATGGTTCAGCTTGGTACGTCGCGGGGAAGGACCTGGCCAGCAATACCCTGACTGTCGTGCAGGGGCACAAACATCCATTGCTGACGCGGCGCCAGATCGAAGTCCAGGACCTGCATTGGATCGGCGGTTCGCCTCCGGCCGCCGGCGGGCCCTACGGCGCGAAGACGCGCTACCGCCAGGCGGACGCGTCCTGCGCGATCGAGTTCAGCGGCGGCGGGCGGATGAGCGCCCGGTTCGAACACGAGCAATGGGCGCCCACGCCCGGGCAATACCTGGTCTTGTATGACGGCGAAGTGTGCCTGGGCGGGGGCGTTATCGTCTGAGCGCGGGTGCGCCCGAGTCTTCAGCGCTTCCCGCAGGTCTCAGAACGGAATGTCGTCCTCGAAGTCGTCGAGCTTGGTCGCTTTGGCCGGTGCGCTCGCCGGGCGCGGCGAGCCCGCTTCCGGCGCCTCGCGAGCGGCGGGCTCACCGCCACCACTACGGGAACCGAGCATTTTCATCTCCGAGGCGATGATTTCCGTGGTGTACCGATCCTGGCCCTCTTTGTCCTGCCACTTGCGGGTTTCCAGGCGGCCCTCGACGTAGATCTGGCTACCCTTTTTCAGGTATTCGCCGGCAATCTCGGCGAGCCGGCGATAGAAGGTAACGCGATGCCATTCGGTCTTTTCCTGCTTGTTGCCTTCCTTGTCTTTCCAAGTGTCGGTGGTGGCTACCGAGATATTGGTGACCGCATCACCGTTGGGCATGTAGCGAACCTCCGGGTCTTTTCCGAGGTTGCCGATAAGGATGACTTTGTTGATCGAGGCCATCAGGATTCTCCCATAGGTTTGACGAATGACTGCGTATTGTAGGCCGGGTGGCTGGGCATGGAAACGGACAGCGCCAGCCAGGCCAGGGTGAGCGCGGCGCCGAACCAAAACACCGCGGCCGGTGCGACATGCTCGGCAAGCCAGCCCCCGACCGCGCCACCGACGAACATGCCAAGGAATTGTACGCCGCTGTAAACGCCTATGGCCGTGCCCTTGACCTCGGGGGGGGCGAAGCGCGAGACCATCGCCGGCAGCTTGGCTTCAAGCAGATTGAAGCCGGCGAAGAAGATCAGCAGGGCGGCGATGAGCCCGTGGAGCGAAGACAATTGCAGTGCCAACAGCGTTTGCCCCAAAAGCAGCACGGCGACCGCGCCAATGAAAATGGGTTTGCCGCGATCCGCCCGATCGGCCTGGGTGAAGGCCGGGAAAATCAGTACAAACGAACCCACCAGCACCCCGAGGTAGACCTGCCAGTGGTGCTCTGGCGCCAGACCATTGTCGCGCAGCGCGAACGGCACCTGTACGAACAGCGACATCAGTGCCGCGTGCAAGGCGAAGATACCGAAATTCAGGCGCTGCAAGGAGCCGTCGCGCAGCACCGTGGCGAACTCCTGGCCACGCACCTGGCGATCATCGTTGCGGGTGCCGGCGATCGGCTCGGGAACAATGGTCCGCACCACCAGCATGGCTGCCAGGGCGAGCAAGCCGGTCAGGGCGAAGATGCCGGGCACGCCGATCCAGCGGCTGAGACCAGGACCCGCGATCAGTGATAGGCCGAAGGTCAGTCCGATGGTCATGCCCACCATTGCCATGGCCTTGGTGCGTACGCTGTCGCGGGTCAAATCGGCCAACAAGGCGATGACCGCGGCGGAGATGGCGCCGGCGCCCTGTAAAGTGCGGCCGGCGATGATCCAGGGTAAGTCGGTGGCCACCGCCGCCAGAAAGCTGCCCAGGGCAAACAGAGTGAGGCCGAGGTAGATGACCCGCTTGCGCCCCCAGCGATCGGACAGCCAGCCAAAGGGTATTTGCAGCAGCGCCTGGGTCAGGCCATAAGTGCCCAGGGCGACGCCGATCAGCAAGCGGTTGTCGCCGCCCGGCAGATGTTCCGCATAGAGGGCGAACACCGGGAGAATGATGAACATGCCCAGCATGCGCAGACCGAAGATCCCCGCCAGTCCAGCCGTGGCGCGGCGTTCAAGGGGGTTGAGGCGAACCGGGGAACTGGCGGCAGGTGCTTGCGCCATGGGGCGAGAACGATTGGTTTGGCGTGGCGGGGTAAAACTCCGTTATATTAGCAGGTTGACCCTCAGCTCGCCACGCGGGGCCGACCAGCCCCTTGGCAACGCCCGCCCAAGCCATGGATTACATCCGCATCCGGGGTGCCCGCACCCACAATCTCAAGAACATCAGCTTGGACCTGCCACGCCAGCGCCTGGTGGTGATTACTGGCCTGTCCGGTTCGGGAAAATCTTCGCTCGCTTTCGATACCCTCTACGCCGAAGGGCAGCGGCGCTATGTCGAATCGCTTTCGGCGTACGCGCGGCAATTCTTGCAGCTCATGGAAAAGCCCGACGTGGATCTGATCGAGGGACTCTCGCCCGCGATCTCCATCGAACAGAAGGCAACCAGCCATAATCCGCGGTCCACCGTGGGCACCGTGACCGAAATTCATGACTACCTGCGGCTGCTCTTTGCTCGTGTCGGCGAGCCGCGTTGCCCCGACCACGGCGTAAGCCTGGCGGCGATGAGCGTAGGACAAATGGTGGATGCCGCGCTGGCCATGCCCGAGGAGACCCGCGTGATGATCCTCGCCCCGGCGGTGGTCAGCCGCAAGGGCGAGCAAACCGAACTTTTCGAAGAACTGCGCGCGCGTGGTTTCGTGCGCCTGCGTATCGATGGCAAGGTCTGCGACATCGACGCCTTGCCTCGGCTCGCCAAGAGTCAGAAGCACACCGTCGAAGTAGTGGTGGACCGTCTCAAGGTGCGTGCCGATATCAAGCAGCGCCTGGCCGAGAGCTTCGAAACCGCGCTGCGCGCGGGTGAGGGGCGGGTAATTCTGGTGGAAACGGAAAGCGGGCGGGAACATCTGTACTCCGCGCGCTTCGCCTGTCCGGTGTGCAACTACGCGCTCTCCGAACTGGAGCCCCGGCTCTTTTCCTTCAATAACCCCTTGGGTGCGTGCGCGCGTTGCGATGGCCTGGGGCAGGTCACCTTTTTCGATCCGCGGCGAGTGGTGGCGCTGCCGCACCTCTCTCTCGCTTCGGGGGCAATCAAGGGCTGGGATCGGCGCAACCAGTTTTACTTTCAGATGCTGGGAAGTCTGGCGCGCTTCTACGGCTTCGATCTCGAATCGCCCTTCAACCAATTGCCGGAACGGGTGCAGAACATCGTGCTCTATGGCAGCGGGCGCGAAGCGGTGCCTTTTCAGTATCTGAGCGAACGTGGTCGCACGACGCAGAAGGAGCATCCCTTCGAGGGCATCATTCCCAACCTGGAAAGACGCTATCGCGAGACCGATTCGGTGATGGTGCGTGAGGAACTCGCCAAGTACATCAACAGCCAGATCTGCCCGGAATGCCAGGGCACGCGGTTGCGCCGCGAGGCGCGGCACGTCAGCGTCGGTGGCAAAGCGATCTTCGAAGTCTCGGCCTTGCCTTTGCGCCAGGCGGCGGCGTTTTTCGGGGCCTTACGGCTCGAAGGGCATCGTCAGGCGATCGCCGACAAGATCGTCAAGGAGATTGTCAACCGCCTACAGTTTCTCAATAACGTCGGCCTCGATTACCTGTCGCTCGATCGCTCGGCCGACACTCTTTCTGGAGGCGAAGCCCAGCGCATTCGCCTGGCGAGCCAGATTGGCTCCGGCCTGACCGGCGTGATGTACGTGCTCGATGAACCTTCGATTGGCCTGCATCAGCGCGACAACGACCGCTTGCTCGGCACTCTCAAACATCTGCGTGATCTAGGCAATAGCGTGATCGTGGTCGAACACGACCAGGAGGCCATCGAAGCCGCCGACTACGTGGTCGATATGGGACCGGGAGCCGGAGAGCACGGCGGCGCGATCATGGCGCAAGGCACCCCCGCCGAAATCCGCGTCGCACCCGATTCATTGACCGGCGCCTACCTCGCCGGACGCCGCCATATTCCCGTCCCGAAGCGCCGCCGCAAGCCCAAGGCGGGACAGATCCTGCGCATTGTTGGGGCCCGCGGCAACAACTTGAAACGGGTCGAGCTGCTACTGCCCATTGGCCTGTTCGTAGGCATTACCGGAGTGTCGGGTTCGGGGAAATCTACGCTCATCAACGACACCCTGTACCCCATCGTCGCCCGGCACCTGCATGGCAGCACGCTAGAGCCGGCACTCTATGACGAAGTGCAGGGACTAGAGTTCTTCGACAAAGTGGTGAGCGTCGATCAAAGCCCGATCGGGCGCACACCCCGCTCCAACCCGGCTACCTACACCGGCCTCTTCACCCCCATCCGCGACCTGTTTGCCCAAGTGCCGGAGGCCCGCGAGCGCGGTTACGGCCCAGGCCGTTTTTCCTTCAACGTCAAGGGCGGGCGGTGCGAGGCCTGCCAGGGCGATGGTCTGATCAAGGTCGAAATGCATTTCTTACCCGATGTGTACGTTCCTTGCGATGTCTGCCATGGTCAGCGCTACAACAGGGAAACGCTTGAAGTACTCTACAAGGGTCGCAACATCCACCAAGTCCTGCAAATGACGGTCGAGCAGGCCCAGGACTTCTTCGCCGCGGTGCCGGTCGTGGCGCGCAAGCTCGCCACCCTGGCCGACGTCGGTCTGGGCTATATCACCTTGGGACAGGCCGCCACCACGCTCTCGGGCGGCGAGGCGCAGCGCGTCAAACTTTCTCTCGAGTTGTCCAAGCGCGACACCGGGCGCACCCTTTATATTCTGGATGAGCCCACTACCGGCCTGCATTTCCAGGACATCGAACTGCTGCTGAAAGTGCTGCATCGGCTGCGCGACCATGGCAACACGGTGGTGGTCATCGAACACAACCTCGATGTGATCAAGACCGCCGATTGGCTCATTGATCTCGGCCCCGAGGGCGGTGACGGGGGTGGGCGGATCATCGCCCAGGGTGCGCCCGAGGAGCTTGCGGCCGACCGCGCCAGCGCCACCGGCGAATACCTGAAACGCGCGCTGCATGCGGGGCGCTGAGGTCCTTGGCCCTCCTGGCTTCGGTCCCGGCGTGGCCACGGGCGTCCGCGTCGGCCACATCATGCTGCTCATGCCTCGGTATCGTCCGAGCACCAGGCTCAACGCGCCGGGGAGAGCGGCGCAGAGGGTCTCCAGACCAGAGAAAAAAATGGCCCGCAAAGCGGGCCGGAGAGGGAGGAGTTGGTCGACATCACTGTTGACGGTGAATTGACAGCGAGGTCTAACAATTGTTCCGCTTCGAGCTTGGGCAGGCACGGTTCCAGCCCTCCATGCTGCTGGCGTGCCTTGGCGCGGTTGGTGGCAATACAATGGGCAGGGGCGTTCCAAGCACTCCTTTGCCGGCGCCGCCGAGCCGTTCGCTCGGGGAGGGCTTGATGTCCAGGCGTTGTGCCCATCTGGCGAGAATTCACGGAGGTTCTCTGCCGGGTTCCCGAACCAACCAGGCATAGCAGAGCAGCACCGCGCTGCCGCACAAAGCGATGGCCAGAGTCATGGGGAGCGCGGTGGAATCATAACTGTGTCCGACCGCGATGCCCACGCCAGCCGCCAAACTCATTTGCACAAAACCCAGCAGGGCCGAGGCTGCCCCGGCCATCCGCGGATATGGTGCGAGCGCCCCGCCGATGGCGTTGGGCATGATCACGCCGGTGGCCACCATGTAGGCGAACATCGGGAGCAGGATCGCCCAGAGCGAGGCGACGCCGGCCAGCCCCAGGCCGGCCATGACTAAGCCCGAGGCCGTGGCAAGCATTGCCCCGCGCAGCACTAGGCGGCGCGTCCCCAGGCGCAGCGTGGAGCGCCCCGAGATCAGGGTGCCAGCAATGTAGCCCGCTACCACAAAGCCAAAACTCGCCCCATACCACTGCGGGCTCAGCCCATGAAGATTGATGAGCACGAAGGAGGAGCCCGAGATGAAAGCAAAAAGACCGGCGTAGGAAAAGGAAAAACACAAGAGGTAGCCGCGATAGTGGCGCGCCTTGAGGAGCGCGCCGAAGTTCGCGGCGATGCGTCCTGGACGGGTCGCTTCTGGGTCACGGTGGGCGTTGCTTTCGCCCAGCAACAGGGCAGTAGCGGCGCATTGAAGCGCGGAAAAGAGCGTCAGGGCAGCGAAATTGGCGCGCCAGCCAAAGAGCACCGTAAGCCAGCCTCCCAGCACCGGTCCAAGCATCGGTGCCAGGGCCATGGCGCCGCTGATGTAGGCCAGCACCCGCGCCGCCTGGACCGGGCCATAGACGTCGCGCACGATCGCCCGTCCCAGAACCGGGCCGGCGCAGGCGCCCAGTGCTTGTAGAAAGCGCGCCAGGATCAGGGTCTCGATACTGGAAGCGAGCATGCACGCCACCGAGGCGAGCAAGTAGATCACCAGGCCTGCCAGCAATATCGGGCGCCTGCCATAGCGGTCGGAAAGTGGGCCGTAGGCGATCTGAGCGAGGGCAAAGCCCACGAGGAAGACCGAGAGGGTCAACTGCACGCTGGCGACGTCGGTGGCGAAATCCTGGGTCAGGGCCGGCAGGGCAGGGAGATAGAGATCGGTCGAAAGGGGACCGAGGGCGACCAGCGTGGTCAACAGCAGCGCCAGTCCGAAAGTGGGTTTGAGCATCCGCGGATTATGCCGCAGCGGTGGCGGAAGGGCCAATTCGATCGGGGCAGCGCGTGCGCTTCATCGGCAATTCTGTGGATTCATACCGATTTTGCCGCAATCCGTCGCTTGCGCATTGCGGATGGGCGGGGCCATCAATAATCTGGCGCCATGTTCAACCGCAGCACCAACCAAGGAGCATCAAAATGAGCAAATTCTTCTCCCAAGCCCCGTCCACGCGTACCGACAGCATCGCTTTCTCCACACTGGTCGTCGCCGGCCTCCTGATGTTGGGCGCGGGTACCTGGTCGCCGCGACCTGAAGTCGCCGGCGCCGAAATCGCGGCCACCAAAGCGGCCGTGACCAAGGTCGCCTCGGAAGCCAACCTTCAAGTGCCGGTACAAGCGAATGCGCGCGGCTGAGCTGGGCGGGGCAGACGATTGGTGCTATCGCCGCGGCGCCGCGCGGTTCGCGGCTTGTCACCGAGGAACCTCTGACTAGACTCGAACTTCTATCGGGCCTGTTCAGAGGTTCCTCTTCAGCTTTTCGGGCGCAGGATTTTTTGAACTTCGGTGATGCGCCGCAAGGCGCGCATCACCCGCGCCAAATGCCTCCGGTCTCGCACCTGGATGGCGAAGAACATATGCACCACGGTTTCGCCTTCCGGTCGATCCATACTCACGTTTTCGATGTTGGCCTCGGCCTCGGCGATGGCTCCGGCCACGCGGGCGAGGACCCCACGCTGATCGGCGACAACCAGGCGAATGCCGGCGTCGAAGTCGCCCTCGACATCCTTGGACCAGGCGACGTCGAGGATCTGTCCGGCCTCCGGCCCGCGCTTGTGCAGCACCGGGCAGTCGTGCAAATGAACGATCATGCCTTGGCCGACCCGAAATTCGCCGACGATCGGATCGCCCGGAACCGGCCGGCAGCACTTGGCGTACTGAATCGCGACCCGCTCAACCCCGTCCAGGGAAATCGGTGTGCGGCTTGAGCCCGGGTTGGGCGCGGGCTGCCGTTCCCCCGCCGCGATCAGCGCTTGTGCCACCACAAAGGCGTGCCTCCGTCCAGTACCGATGTCCGCCAATACCTCTTGCCGGGTGCGCACGCTGTACGCTTTGATCAGCCGGTCCCAATGCACCCCAGAGTCGGGCAGGCCGCTGGCGCCTAGCGCGGCCAGCGCCTGCTGCAGCATGCGCTCGCCCAACTGCGCTGATTCGCGTTGATGCAGGGATTTCAAGTAATGCCGGATGCGTGAGCGCGCCTTGCCGGTGGCGACAAAACTGAGCCATGAGGCGTTTGGTTTGGCCGAAGGCGAGGTGACGATTTCCACTTGATCGCCATTGCGCAGCGCGCTGCGCAGCGGCGCGAGGTCGCGATTGACCTTGGCGGCAACGCAATGGTGGCCGATGTCGGTGTGCACCGCATAGGCGAAATCCACTGGGGTAGCCCCGCGAGGCAGCGCCATGATGCGGCCTTTGGGGGTGAAGACATAGATTTCGTCGGGGAAAAGGTCACCCTTGACGTGTTCCAGAAATTCGCTCGAGTCACGTGATTCGGACTGGATTTCAAGAAGGCTTTCCAGCCAGTGGTGGGTTTGCTGTTGCGCCTGAGCGAGGTCTTTGTCGTCGGGCAGATCCTTGTACAACCAATGCGCGGCGACACCGGCTTCGGCCACGCGGTGCATTTCCTGGGTGCGGATCTGAATCTCGACCGGCGTGCCATAGGGACCGAAGAGTGTGGTATGCAGCGACTGATAGCCGTTGGCCTTGGGAATGGCAATGTAATCCTTGAACTTGCCCGGGTACGGCTTGTAGAGCCCGTGCAGGACACCAAGCGCGGCGTAGCAGGAGGTGACGTCATTGACCAGAATGCGAAAGCCGTAGATGTCAAAGACCTGCGAGAAGGATAAGTCCTTTTCGAGCATCTTCTTGTGTACGCTGAAGACGGTCTTCTCGCGACCGCTGACCTGCGCCTCGATGCCGGCGGCACGCAGGCGCGCCTGGATGGCGTCGAGCATCTTGCCCACAACCTCACGGCGATTGCCTCGAGCGGCCTTGATCGCCTTGGCGAGCACCCGGTAGCGCAGCGGCCGCAGTTGGCGGAACGCCAAGTCCTGCAATTCCTGGTAGAGCGCGTTTAGGCCCAGCCGGTTGGCGATGGGCGCAAAAATGTCGATGGTTTCCTGAGCGATGCGTTGCCGCTGATCCGGCTCCATCACGTCGATGGTGCGCATGTTGTGCAGGCGGTCGGCGAGTTTGATCAGAATGACGCGGATGTCCTTGGCCATGGCCAGGAGCATCTTGCGGAAGTTCTCGGCCTGCGCCTCCTCGCGGCTCTGGAATTCGATCTGATCGAGTTTGCTCAGCCCATCGACGAGTGCCGCAACGGCCTTCCCGAACTTGAGCTCGATCTCGGCCTTGGTGACCGCGGTGTCCTCCATGACATCATGCAGGAGCGCGGCGCAGACCCCCTGCGCGTCGAGGCGCCATTCCGAGAGGATGCTGGCGACCGCCAGCGGATGCGTGATGTAGGGGTCGCCGGTCCTACGAAACTGGCCGCGATGCGCGGCTTCGGAAAAGCTGTAGGCGGTCTCCACCAGTGCCACCTCGGCCGGGCGGAGGTAATGGCCCAGGTGCCGGGTGAAGTCTGCGATCTCCGACGTGGCCGCCATGTCCGGGTCTCACCATGGCGCTGGGAAAGATCAACTACCCGGCTTGACGAGGATCTCCACCCCGACTTTGCCCGCGGCGATTTCGCGCAGCGCGATCACGGTAGGCTTGTCGCGGTCGGCCTCGAGCATCGGCGGCGAGCCCGTGGTGATCTGCCGCGCCCGGTAGGTCGCAGTCAGAGTGAGCTCGAAGCGATTCGGAATGCGCTTGAGGCAGTCGTCGATGGTGATGCGTGCCATGTTTTGGACTCAGTTCAGCAGGTTGGAGATCAGCGAGGCTTGGCGCTGCGCCTGATCGGAAAGGCGCAAGGCGCTGGCTCGCAAAATCGCGCGCAAATCGTCGAGCGCGGTCTGGAAGTCGTTGTTAATGATAACATAATCGAACTCGACATAATGTTCGATTTCGGTCCGGGCGGCGGCCAGTCGCTGCGCGATTACTTCCGGTGTGTCTTGCCGACGGCCATGCAGGCGCTGCGCCAGGGTCTCCAGCGAGGGCGGCAGGATGAACAGGCTGATCGCCTCGGACAACAGCCGGCGCACTTGGGCCGCGCCCTGCCAGTCGATCTCCAGCAATACGTCGCAGCCTTCAGCGAGTTTTTCATCCAGCCAGCGGTGTGAAGTCGCGTAGAAATTGCCATGCACCGAGGCGCATTCCAGGAAAGCACCGGCGCTTTGCAGTTCCTGAAAGCGCGCGGGACTCACGAAGTGATAGTCCTGGCCGTCCAATTCGCTTGGTCGGGGAAGGCGCGTGGTGTAAGACACCGACAAGTTCAAGCTTGGCTCCACCGCCAGCAGTGCTTTCACCAAGCTGGTTTTGCCCGCGCCCGAGGGCGCGCTGATGACAAAGAGCCTGCCGCGCATCGGGTTTCCCCCAATCACCAGCGGTAAGCCGCAATGTTATCGTCGATCGCAAGCTCGCCCTGGGGCGAGTACGCCGCCAGGACAAGTCCGGTCGGGTGGTTCGGTGAAAGCCGCTGGGTAGGAAGGCGGGTGATCATGCCCCGATGCTAGCATAGGCGTGCGCTTGCCGGTAGAACGCTGATCCGGGCGCAGGGAGAGCTTCGTTTACGGAGGTGGCAATGAGCGAGCGCATCAGCATGTTGTCGGGGCAACGCAATGCCAACGGCAAGGTGGTCAGCGCGGAGCAAGCCGTGCGCTTGGTTCGCGACGGGGACACCGTGGCGACCGGCGGTTTTGTCGGGATCGGGTTTGCGGAAGGCATCGCCGTGGCGCTCGAAGAGTGCTTCCTCGCGCGCGAGGAAGCCTTCGCACAGGCACAAGGTGGGCCCCGCAATCTCACCCTGGTCTATGCGGCCGGGCAGGGCGACGGCAAGGACCGCGGCCTCAATCACTTCGGACACGAAGGGTTGGTTCGTCGCGTCATCGGTGGACACTGGGGACTGGTCCCCAAGCTTCAACAGCTCGCCATCGGCAATCGCATCGAAGCCTACAACTTGCCGCAAGGGGTGATTTCGCACTTGTTCCGCGACATCGCTGGCGGGCGGCCAGGGCATTTGAGTACCGTGGGCCTGGGCACGTTTGTCGATCCGCGATTTGGCGGTGGCAAAATCAACGCGGCGACCACCGAAGACATCGTCGAACTCATAACTGTCGGCGGCAAGGAGTATCTCTTTTATCGCGCGTTCCCCGTCGACGTGGGCATCATTCGCGGCACTACCGCCGACCTCGACGGCAACGTCACCATGGAACGGGAAGCTCTGACCTTGGAAGCGCTGGCCATCGCGACCGCAGTGCACAACTCCGGGGGCGTGGTGATCGTCCAGGTCGAACGCGTGGCTGACCGCCACACTCTCAATCCGCGCGCGGTGCGCATCCCTGGTGTGCTGGTCGATTGCGTAGTACAGGCGGAGCAACCCGAGCATCACCAGCAGACCTTTGCCACGGCCTACAGTCCGGCGTATTCCGGAGAAATCCGTGTACCCATGAACGCGATTCCGCCCATGGCGATGAGTGAGCGCAAGATCATCGCGCGCCGCGCCGCGCTGGAGCTGCAAGCCAATGCCGTGGTCAACCTTGGCATCGGCATGCCCGAGGGCATTGCCAATGTCGCCGCTGAAGAGCACGCCATCGATCTCATCACGCTCACCGCTGAGCCCGGCGTAATCGGCGGAATACCGGCGGGCGGGCTCAATTTCGGTGCGGCGGTGAACACTCAGGCGATCATCGATCAGCCCGATCAGTTCAATTTCTACGACGGTGGAGGGCTTGATCTGGCCTTTTTGGGACTTGCCCAGGCCGACCGCCAGGGCAATCTCAACGTCAGCAAATTCGGGCCGAAATTGGCCGGCGCCGGCGGCTTCATCAACATCAGCCAGAATGCCCGCAAAGTGGTATTCGTTGGCACCTTCACCGCCGGGTCGCTAGAACTCACGGTGGTGGAGGGGAGCTTGCGCATCCTGCGCGAAGGCGAGGCGCGCAAGTTCGTCAGCGCGGTGGAGCATCGCACCTTCAGCGGCGAATACGCGCTGCGTCGCAAGCAGCCGGTGCTATTCATTACCGAGCGCTGCGTCTTCGTGCTTCGGGCGGAGGGTCTGGAGCTGACCGAAATTGCGCCAGGCATCGACCTTGAACGTGACATCCTCGCCCAAATGGATTTTCGCCCTCTGCTGCGGGGTACTCCGACGCTTATGGACGCGCGCATCTTTCAACCCGGACCGATGGGGTTACGCGAACAATTGCTGCGCGTGCCGCTCGCGCAACGTATGGTCTACGACCCGGCGCAAGATACCTTCTTCGTCAACTTCGAGGGCTTGGCCATCAACGATGCCCAGACCATCGAGGATATCCGTCGGTTGGTCATGGATCGCCTGGCGCCCTTGGGGCGCGTCGTCAACGCGGTGGTGAACTATGAGAACTTCAGCATTCGGCCGGAACTGCTGGAGCAATATTCGAGTATGGTGTCCTGGCTGTGCGAACACTACTACCAGGAGGTGACGCGGTACACCACCAGCGCTTTCCTGCGCCTCAAGCTCGGCGAGGCGCTCGCCCGCCGGGGCCTGACCGCCAAGGTCTATGAGAACGCCGAGGAGGCGGAGGCTCATTTGGCGGCGCTGGACCACGCCCCGCCAAATGGCGCTTAGCGAGGCGCTGATCAAGTCGAGACTGGGGAGTCCGGCGGTCGCCACAAGCTCGCTCGTCTCGGGGCACCAACCGGTCCGAGGGGCCGGTGGCGCGAAGCGAGGGGTCGAGCGGCGCGCGGGTCGGGCGGAGGAGTGATGAAGCAGGTCCTGGCAACCCCGCGCGTTGCGGCATCGCCAGGGCGCCTCGACCCTAGAATCGGCCGCTGAAACCGAGGGAAACACTGACCGGCGCGGGTGCACGGGTCACCGCTGGTGCCAGGTAGGCGGCGCGATGGGCGCAATGGCCGGGTATCCATGTTTCTTCGAAGCCATTCCAGCGCCAGTGGCCTTCCACCCAAGCGCAAGTCGAGGCCACGCGAGTTGGGGCTATGGCGACCACCGGGGCATACACCGGGCCATGGCGCACCACGGCGGGTGCGGCCAAGTGAACGTGAACATGGCCCCAGCCCCTGGCCGAGGCGGTGCCGGCGGTGCCGAGAGCGGAAAGCGCCAGGGTGATGAGTAGCAATTTCTGTTTCATGATCGTCTCCTTGTGGTGGGTTGCGACGGTACTTCGTTAACGCCAGTTAGGTTGCCGGCGTTTACCACAAGGTGGCAGGTGAATTGTTGCAAGATCTTTCCGACTGGTACGTGGACGGTCGCATCTGCCCGGCCAGGACAACGCGAAGATCAGTATTCGACCGGAAGGGGATCGAGGCTGCGCCACAAGTACCAGGTGGCCACCGAGCGCCAGGGCTGCCACGGTTCAGCCAACTCGCGGACGGCGGCGGGTGTGAGGGCCGCGCCGTTGTTATAAAGCAGGCTGACGGCGCGGCGCAGGCCGAGATCGGCCAGGGGCAGCACATCGGGGCGCAGTTCGTGGAAGATCAGGAACATCTCCGCCGTCCAGCGGCCGATGCCCTTGACCGCGGTGAGTTCAGCGATGATCGCCTCGTCATCGAGTTCCTGCCAGCGGCTGGGGCGTAGGCGCCGGCTCTGGAAGTGCGCCGCCAGATCGAGGAGATAGCCTGCCTTCTGCCCCGAGAGGCCGCAAGCGCGCAGGTGATCGGGCTCGCAGGCCGCGAGCTGCCGGGCATTGAACCTGGGCACTGCGGCTTGAAGACGGTTCCAGACATTGTCGGCAGCCTTGACCGAGATCTGTTGCCCGACGATGGCCCGAGCCAGAGTGGTGAAAGGATTGTTGCGTCGCGCCAGGTGGATGCCCGGAAATTGCCGGATCAACCCGCGCAGCTTGGCATCGCGTCGCGCCAGGGTGCGGGTGGCCTGGTCCCAGTACTCCGGTTTCATGGTCCGACTATAGCAATTCGGGGTCGCAAGGCCAATGGTGGGGGGGCGGGGAAAGTGATACATTGCGCGCTTTCCCGATCCCCAAGGGGCGAAACATGTTGTTCCGGACGTCTTTCCTGGCCACCATTGCCATGTTCCTGGCGACTCCCGTCGCCGCCGCGGCCGATCCGAACAAAGTGTTGCGTTGGGAATTCCAGACCGCCGAAACCGGTTTCGATCCCGCCTTGGTCAGCGACAACTACTCGAACACCGTCATCGAAGGCATCCTCGAGCCTCTGCTCACGTACGATTATCTCGCGCGCCCGGCGAAGCTCGTGCCGCTGACCGTCGCCGCCATGCCGGAAGTCAGCGAGGGGGGCAAGACCTTCGTTTTCAAGCTTAAGAAAGGCATCCACTTTTCACCGGATCCGGTGTTCAAGGGCAAGAAACGCGAACTGGTCGCCGAGGACTACGCCTACAGCATCAAACGCCTGATGGACCCCAAGCTGCGGGCACAGATGCGCTTCATCGTTGACAACAAGATCGTCGGCCTCAACGAATTGGCGGTGCAGGCCGAGAAGACCGGCAAGTTCGATTATGACGCCAAGATCCCCGGGCTTGAGGTGGTCGATCGCCATACCCTGCGCATTCGGCTCATTCAGCCGGACTACAACTTCCTCTACATCCTCGCCATGCCCACGGTCGGCGCGGTGGCCCGCGAAGTCATCGAACATTACCACGAAGATACCCAGGCGCATCCGGTCGGGACCGGGCCTTACATGCTCAAGCAGTGGGTGCGGGGTTCCAAGATCGTCTTGGTGGCCAATCCCGAGTATCGGGGCTTGGTGTGGGACTTCAAGCCTGGAGACGACCCTGAGGACAAAGCCATCGTTGCCGCCATGAAGGGCAAGAAAATGCCCACTATCGGCACCATGGAAATCTACGTCATGGAAGAAGAGCAATCTCGTTGGCTGGCCTTTCAGCGCGGCGAACTCGACGTCTTGCGCTTCCCGGGCACCTTCGCGCCGATCGCTCTGCCGGGCGACAAGCTGGCTCCGGATCTGGTAAAGAAGGGCATCACCATGAGTCGAATCATCGAGCCGGAGATCACCTATACCGCGTTCAACATGCAGGACCCCATCATCGGCGGGCTGGAAAAGGAAAAGGTCGCCCTCAGACGGGCGCTAACCATGGCCTACAGCAATGCCGACGAAATCCGCATCATCCGCAAGAACCAGGCGATCGAAGCGCAGTCGCCGATACCTCAGGGTGTGGTCGGGCACAATCCAAAGTATCGCAGCAGCATTCCCAACGACCCTCAGCTTGCCAATTCCCTGCTCGACAAGTTCGGCTACAAGAAAGGCAAGGACGGCTACCGCAACTTGCCCAGCGGCAAGCCGTTCACGATCAAGCTCACCACCGAGACCAACGCGGTGTCGCGCGAGTTCGACGAATTGTGGAAGAAGGCCTTCGAGTCGGTGGCGATCCGCATGGAAGTGGACAAAGGCAAGTTCAGCGACCACTATCGGGCCGCCAAGCAATGCCAGTTACAGATGTGGGGGCAGGCTTGGATCGCCGACTACCCCGATGGCGAGAACTTCATGCAGCTACTGTATGGCCCCAATGTCGGTGCCAGCAACAACGCCTGCTACAAATCCCCGGCTTTTGACAAACTCTACGAGCAGGCCCGCAGCATGCCCAATTCCCCGGAGCGCGATCGCTTGTTCGAACAGATGTCACGCCAGATCGAGGCCGATACGCCGTGGCGCCTGGGAGTGTCGCGCTACCGCACGCAGTTGGTTCAGCCGCAGGTCAAGGGTTACAAGAAGCACCCGATGATCCGGGCGGAGTGGCTGTATATCGACATCGAACCCAGGCGCTAGGCTCTGGAGGACCGGGGGTGAAGACCATGGCGCGACTGCTGCTTGCGGCATTGCTGCTGGGCGCTCTGAAGTTCGCGCTCGCGGCGGATCCGAACAAGGTCCTGCATTGGGTGCTGCCGCGCGCCGAAACCGGTTTCGACCCGGCGCGGGTGCATGACTACTATTCCGGCAGCATCGTCGAGAATATCTTTGAGCGTCTGGTCACCTACGACTATTTGGCGCGCCCTTCCAGGCTCGTGCCCGAAACCGCGGAGGCGATGCCACAAGTTGCCGATGCGGGCCGGACCTATACTTTTCGCATCAAGCCAGGCATCCACTTTGCGCCCGACCCGATCTGGAAGGGCAAGACGCGTGAACTCGTCGCCGAGGACTATGCCTATACCTTGAAGCGGTTTGTCGATCCGGCGCTGCGCTCGCCCTGGAAGTTTCTGCTCGAGGGCAAAGTCCTTGGCCTGGATGCCTTGGCGGAGCGCGCCGCGAAAAGCGGCGGGAAGTTCGATTACGACGCCAAGCTGCCGGGGCTGGAGATCATCGATCGCTATACGCTGCGCATACGCCTCACCGAAACCGACTATAACTTCGCTCATATCCTGGCCATGCCGACTTTCGGCGCGGTGGCGCGGGAAGTGATCGAGGCCTACGCCGAGGACACCAACGCGCACCCGGTGGGTACCGGCCCTTACCTGCTCAAGAAATGGGTGCGCAGCTCCAAGCTCTTGCTGGAAGCGAACCCGCATTACCGCGGCTTCACCTGGAACTTTCAGCCGGGGTTGGAGGCTGGGGACCAAGCGCTCGTGGCGGCGATGAAAGGCAAGCGCATGCCGCAGATCGGCAGCATCGAGGTGAGCGTGATCGAAGAGGACCAGTCGCGCTGGCTCGCCTTCCAGAATGGCGAGCTCGACCTGCTGAACATGGAAGGGCCGCTCGCTCCGATCGCCTTGCCCAACAATCAACTCTCCGCGGAGCTGCAAAAGCGCAAAGTGCGCCTCAATCGCATCGTCGATCCGGAAATCATGTACACCTACTGGAACATGCAGGATCCGGTGGTCGGAGGCATGAGCAAGGAGAAGATCGCGCTGCGCCGAGCCATGGCGATGGCCTACAACGTGGCCGAGGAAATCCGGGTGATCCACAATGGCCAGGCGGTGGCGGCAGAGTATCTCGTGCCGCCCGGGGTGGTCGGGCACGACGCGGCCTTCCAGAGCAACATTCGCTTCGATCCGGCGGGCGCCAGGGCGCTGCTCGACCGGTTCGGCTATAGGAAGGGCGCCGACGGCTGGCGCACGCAGCCCGACGGTAAACCCCTGGTGGTGCGCTACTCCTCGCGACCCGATTCCCAGGGCCGGCAGTTCGACGAGCTCTGGGCCAAGTCGCTGGAAAGTGTCGGCATTCGCATCGACATTCACAAAGACAAGTTCCCCGAACTGCTCAAGGCCGAGAAACTCTGCAAGCTGCAAATGCGCACCGGAGCGTGGATCGCCGACTATCCCGATGGCGACAACTTCCTGCAACTTCTTTACGGTCCCAACACTGGGCAGAGCAACAATGCCTGCGCCCGGATTCCCGAATTCGATGAACTCTACCGCAAAAGCAAGACGCTGCCCGACTCGCCCGAGCGCAATCGCCTCTACCAGCGGATGATGCGCAGCATGGAGGCGCACACGCCTTGGCGCCTCGGGGTGTCGCGCTATCGCAACATGCTCATTCAGCCCCATGTGCAAGGCTACAAGAAGCACCCCATTCTGCATGCCGAATGGCTGTATATGGATTTGGAGCAGAAAAATGGGCGCTAGCGCGGCACTGCGGAACATCCCTCCTACACTGGAGCTTGCTCCTGGCCGGCCAGAGTCAAGTGGTTCAGGGGGCGCGATCGTGTTACATTATCGCGCCCCGCGGACGGCCCACCCGGCTGCTCCCAGGTTCGCACCCGCCCTGATTCCCACCCGGAGACCTTAAGGCATGATTCGCCACACCTTGGTGTTGCTCGGACTATCCCTATTGGGCCTTGGCGGCCTCGCGCCCGAGGTTCGCGCCGCCGCCGACCTCAAGAAGGTCTTGCGGGTGGAATTTCCGGTGGCCGAAACCGGCTTCGATCCGGTGCTGGTGCATGATCTCTACTCCTCCACGGTGGTCGAGGCGATCTTCGATCCGCTGCTGACCTACGACTACCTCGCCTCGCCGGCCAAGCTTGCGCCACGCGCCGCCGAAGCTCTGCCCGAGCTGGAGAACCAGGGCAAGAGTTACACCTTCAAGGTCAGGAAGGGCATCCACTTCTATCCCGATCCGGCATTCAAGGGTCAGCGGCGCGAATTGACCGCCGAAGATTTCGCCTATTCGATCAAGCGCCACAAGGATCCCAAGAACCGCTCGGTGTGGAAGTTCTTGCTCGACGGCAAGATCGTCGGCCTGGACGAGGCTGAGGCGGCCGCCGTGAAATCGGGCAAGTTTGACTACGATTCCCCCATCGCCGGACTCAAGGTTCTGGATCGCTACACCCTGCGTGTCGAGCTTAAGGTCACCGACTACAACCTCGGCTACATACTCGCCATGCCCAGCCTGGGTGCGGTCGCGCGCGAAGTAATCGAGGCCTACCCCAACGACACCAATTCGCACCCGGTGGGCACAGGCCCCTATTACCTCAAGCGCTGGATTCGCTCGGCCAAGATCTTTCTCGAGGCCAACCCCGAGTATCGGAGCTTCAACTGGGACTTCAAAGGCAGTGAGGACACCTGGGACAAGCGTGTCATCGCCGAAATGAAGGGCAAGAAGATGCCCAGAATCGGCCAAGTGGAAATCAACATCATCGAAGAAGAGCAGTCGGCGTGGCTTGCCTTTCAGAACGCCGAGCTCGATATTCTTTACCTGCGCTCGCAGTTTTCCCCGGTGGCCATTCCCGAGGGCAAAGTGAACGAGCAACTCGCCGCCAAGGGTGTACTCCTTAATCGCATCACCGATCCGGAAATCACCTACCACTACTTCAACATGCGCGACCCCGTGGTCGGCGGTTATTCCAAGGAGAAGGTGGCATTGCGCCGCGCCATCCTGATGGCCTACGACAATGCCGAGGAAATTCGCATCATCCGCAAGAACCAGGCGGTCGAGGCGCATTTTCCCGTCCCTCCCGGGGTGGTCGGCCATCAGCCGCGCTACCGCGCCGGCAATGCCTACAATGTGGAGCTGGCCAACGCCCTGCTCGACCGCTTCGGCTATCGCAAGGGCGACGACGGCTTCCGTACCCTGCCGGACGGGCGACCGCTGGTCATCCGCTATGCTTCCCAGCCGGACTCCACGACGCGTCTGTTCGACGAGCTCTGGAAAAAGAGCTTCGACGCCATCGGCATTCGCATGGAAGTGCAAAAGGAGAAGTTCGCTGAACTCCTCAAGCTCGAAAAGCAATGCCGTTTGATGATGCGGGGCGCGGCCTGGATCGCCGACTATCCCGACGGCGACGATTTTGTCATGCTGCTTTATGGCAAGAATGTGGGCCAGAGCAACAACCCCTGTTTCGAGCTGCCCGAGTTCGACGAGATCTACGAGCGCTCGGCCAAGATGCCGCCCTCCCCGGAACGCGATCGGCTCTATGTCGATCTGGGCCGCCTGGCGGAAAACTACGGCGTGTGGAAGCTCAACAACACCCGCTATCGCAACATGCTGGTCTATCCGCGGGTCAAGGGTTACAAGAAGCACCCCATACTCTTGGCGGACTGGATGTATCTCGATCTCGAATGATGACCCGCGCGGAACTGGTGCCACGGAGCCGGCCGCGCCCCCGCCCCACGAAGGAGGAGAGTTGAAAGCACTATCCCTGATCGCGCTGAGCTTGGCCGCTGTGCTGGCTGCGCCCCCGTCGTCGGCCGCCCGGGCCACGCTGCCGATTTATGACGCCGAGCAACTGACCCAGGCCTGCGATACCGGTCTCGCGCAGGCCAAGAGCCTGGTCAAGCGCATCGAAAGCGTACCCTTGGCCAAGGCCAGGGTCGGCACCGTGCTGCATCAATGGAACCGGCTCTACATCGCCCTGGAAAACCTCGAAGGCCCGGTGTACATCCTCAATAGCGTCTCCCCCGAGGAGAAGGTGCGCGACGCCGGTGACAAGTGCCTGATCAAAATCAATGTGTTCAGCACCGAGCTGTATCAGAACGAAAAGTTGTTCGAGCGTATCCGCGCCGTCAAGGCGAGGCATCCGGTCGATCAAAAACTGCGCCAGGATCTTCTGGAGGCTTTCGAGGATACCGGCGTTGCTCTGGTCGGCGAAAAGCGCGCCCGCATGAAAGACATTCTCCAGCGCCTGGAGAAGCTGCGCCTCGAATTCGAAAAGAACATTCGCGACAACAAGAGCAAAGTAAGCTTTACGTCCGAGGACATGAAGGGCTTGCCGGCGGACTATTTGGCGCGCGCCAAGCGCGACGAGCAGGGCAATTACCTGTTGGGGTTCAATTATCCCGAGTACGAACCGTTCATGGAAAACGCCGAGAACGGCGAAGCGCGCCGCCGCTACCAGTTCGCCTTCGTCAATCGCGGCACCGCCAAAAACATGGAGCTCCTGACCGAGACCATCAAGCTGCGGCAGGAAATCGCCGCGCTCTATGGGATGGAGAGTTTCGCGGATTTCGTGATCCGCCGCCGCATGGCGGAAAAACCGCAGGCAGTGCTGAAATTCCTCGAACAGGTCAAGGCCGCGGTTGAGGCCAAGGAGCGCCAGGAAATCCAGGAACTCACCGCGCTTAAAGCCGAGCGCAGCGGCAAGCAGCTCGCCGAGACCAAGCTGGAACGTTGGGACGTCGGCTATTTCCAGGCGCAGATCAAGAAGGCGCGGTTCAGCATCGACGAGGAAGCGCTGCGCAAGAATTTTCCGGTCGAAGCCACGCTGCAATGGGTACTCGAGGTTTCGCAGAACCTCTACGGCATCCGCTTCGAACGCGCCGAGGTGCCGGTCTGGCATCCGGAACTGCGCTATTACGACGTGAAGGACGCCAAGTCCGGAAAGTTCTTGGGCGGGGCGTATCTCGATCTCTTCCCGCGCGAGGGCAAATACGGCCATGCGGCGGTATTTCCGGTACGTGCGGTGAGTACCCTGGCCGGCCGCCGGCCGATCAGCGTGCTGGTCACCAATTTCAATCGTCAGGGCTTGAAATATAGTGAGGTGGAAACCTTCTGGCATGAGTTTGGCCATCTCTTGCACGGCGTGCTGTCAGATACGCGCTACGCGCCGCATGCCGGCACCAGCGTCGAGCGTGATTTCGTCGAGGCGCCTTCGCAGATGTTCGAGGAGTGGGCGCGCCGCAAGGAGAGCACCGCGGTATTGGCGAAAGTCTGCGCCACCTGTCCGCCCCTCGACGACGATCTGCTGAAGCGTCTGGGCGAAGCCCGCCGCTACGGCAAAGGCATCCTCTACGCGCGGCAGCATCTTTATGCTGGTTACGACATGGCGCTCTCCAGCGCCCGACCCAGCGAACCGCAGGCGCTGTGGGAAAAAATGGAGGGTGCCACCGCTCTGGGCTACATCCCGGGCACACAGTTCGCTGGCTCCTTTGGCCACCTCATGAGTGGCTACGCGGCGGGCTACTACGGCTATATGTGGTCGGAAGTGATCGGCCTGGACATGTTGTCGCCCTACGGCAAGAACATCATGGACGCCCAGATCGGCCAGCGCTATCGCCAGACCATCCTGGCCCGCGGCAGCGAGCGCAAAGGTATGCAGATGGTGCGCCAATTCCTCGGCCGCGAACCGTCTCCCGAAGCCTTCTTTGCTGAGATCACCGGGCGGCGCCACTAGCCCTTGCGGCGATCGCGCCCCCTTCGAAGGACATTCCGATGAGCGCTTACATTATCCGGCGGGTCTGGCAGATGGTCCCCACGCTCCTGGGCGTGGTGCTGCTGATCTTCTTCTTGTTCAACTGGATCGGAGGCGATCCAGCGTATGTGCTGGCCGGGAAGATCTCCAATCCGGAGCAGATCGAAAACATCCGCCGCCAACTGGGCGTCGACCAGCCGTACTGGAAGCAGCTCCTAATTTTCTTGCAGCAAATCCTCACTGGCGACTTCGGCGCGAGCTGGAGCACCAACGAAAAAGTCTCGCAGATCTTCCTCACCCGCCTCGGCCCCTCGCTCACCGTGCTGGTGCCCATCCTGGTGCTGGAGACGCTGATTGCCATCGTTATCGCCCTGGGCGTGGCCTATGTACGCGGTTCGCTCACCGACCGCCTGGTGATGGTGGCCTGCACGGTGGGCATGTCGATCAGCTTGCTCGTATACATCATCGTCGGCCAGTACGTGTTCGCCTACAAGCTGGGCTGGTTTCCAGTGCAAGGTTGGGGCGAGAGCGTCTCCGAGAACCTCTTCGTCTACGCGGCGCTGCCGGTGCTCTTGGGCCTCTTGGTGGGCATCGCGCCCAACACGCGGCTCTACCGCACCTTTATCCTTGACGAGATCAACCAGGATTACGTGCGCACGGCGCGTGCCAAGGGCGTTTCGGAAAACCGGACGATGCTGGTGCATGTCTTGCGCAATGCCCTGATACCGATCATCACCAACGTCATGGCCTATCTCCCGGGCTTGCTCGTCGGGGCGTTTCTGCTCGAGCGCTTCTTCTCTATTCCGGGTATCGGCCGTGAGGTCATCCTGGCTGTCGAGCGCAGCGATTTTCCGGTGATCAAGGCGGTGACCATCTACGTCGCCATGGCCACCATGGTGATCAACTTGCTGGCCGATCTGATGTACAAGGCGGTCGATCCGCGCGTGGTACTGAAGTAAGGATTGGTGATGACGACAATGACCGCAAGCCCCCATTTCGTGGCTTCTCCCGGCCTGTGGACCTTGGCCTGGCGCCGCATGCGACGTGATCATGTGGGTATGGTTTCGCTGCTGATCGTGGCCGCCTTCATCCTGATGATGATCGCCTCCGGCTCGGGTTTTCTGGCCAGGGACTGGTCCAAGGAAGTCGGTGCCAACTACGCCCCACCCACCTTTGTCGGTGCCGACGCGAGTGGTCAAAGCGTGATCATCCCCGCCACCGAGGCTGGCGAGGGGGACGTTGTCGAAAGCAATGTCAGTGACCCCATCGCCAGCGAATTGGCCGAATTGCGCCCGAAGCCCAAAGGGGCTGTTGCCGGCGCCGGTCCGAGCGAAGGCGCTGTTGTCGATCCGCTGGCCGACATCATGGCCGAAATCAAAGGCAAGGGCGGCACCGAGGCAGTGAAGGAACAGCGCGCGGCGACCCTGCCCTTTGGCGCCGACAAATGGGGCCGGGACGTGCTGCAAAAAGTCATCAAGGGTTCCGAGACCTCGATTTTCGTGGGCCTCGCCGCGGCGCTGGTGGCTACTTTGCTCGGGACGGTCTTTGGCGCCTTTTCGGGCTACTACGGCAAGTGGGTGGATGATTTCTTCAACTGGTTCTACAGTGTTTTCACCTCCATTCCCTATCTACTATTGATCCTCGCCATCGCCGCGGTCTTGCAGCAGAAGGGTCTGACCACCATCATCCTGATTCTTGGGCTCACCGGTTGGACCGGTATCTACCGCCTGATCCGCGCCGAGTACCTGAAACACAAGTCACGGGAATACGTGCAGGCCGCCGACGCCATCGGCGCATCAGGCAACCGGCGCATGTTCGTGCACATCCTTCCCAATGTCAGCCACGTGATCCTGGTGCAGATGTCGCTGCATGTGGTGCAGTTCATTAAGGCCGAGGTGATTCTGTCCTTCCTGGGTTTCGGTGTGCCCGTGGATGTGGTCTCCTGGGGCAGCATGTTGAACGAGGCGCAGAACGAACTCATCCTCGGCAAGTGGTGGCAATTGGTGGTGGCCGGAACAGCCATGGCGGTGCTGGTGACGGCCTTCTCGATGCTGACCGATTCGCTGC
Organism: Betaproteobacteria bacterium; assembly: GCA_016192065.1. Classification (GTDB taxonomy): domain Bacteria; phylum Pseudomonadota; class Gammaproteobacteria; order Burkholderiales; family Casimicrobiaceae; genus JACPUX01. The sequence continues at coordinate 5,979 of JACPUX010000077.1, read as the reverse complement.
GCGACGCGCTCGACCCCAAGCTCAAATAGGAATCACCATGGCTGACCAAGACATTCTCCTGGCGGTGCGCGATTTGCGTGTCTCCTTCCGGCTCGATCGCGATCTCGCTTTCGAAGCCGTCAAGGGGGTGAGCTTCGACGTGCCCGCTAATTCGACGGTCGCGCTGGTGGGTGAGTCCGGTTCGGGCAAGTCGGTGACCTCGCTGTCCATTCTCGGTTTGCTGCCGCCGGAAAACTCGCGCATCCTGCCGGGTAGCAAGATCCTCTTCGGCGGTCACAACCTGGTGGAACTGTCGGCTTCCGAAAAGCGCAGACTGCGCGGCGCCGAGATCTCGATGATCTTTCAAGAGCCGATGAGTTCGCTCAATCCGGTGCTCACCGTCGGCTACCAGTTGGGCGAGGTGCTGCAACTTCACCTCAACCTGAGCCCCAAGCAGGCACGCACCCGCGCCATCGAACTCTTGCGCGAGGTGGGTATTCCGGAACCGGACCGCAAGATCGACGCCTATCCTTTCCAAATGTCCGGTGGCCAGCAGCAGCGGGTGATGATCGCCATGGCCATCGCCTGCGAGCCCAAGCTCCTGATCGCCGACGAGCCCACCACCGCGCTCGATGTCACCATCCAGCGGCAAATCCTCGAACTGATCGGCGAACTGCAGAAGCGCCACCGCATGTCGGTGCTGTTCATTACCCACGACCTCGCGGTGGTGGGCGAAATCGCCGACCGCGTGGTGGTGATGAAGGATGGCATCATTCGCGAGCAAGGCCTCGCCAAGGACGTTTTTGAGCGGCCGCAAGATGCCTACACCAAGGCGCTGCTGTTATGCCGGCCACAGCTCGATCGGCGCCCGGCTCGCCTGCCGGTGATCGACGACTTCATGAGCAATGGCGGCAAGGCCCCGCCGGCCCTGGCGGAGCGCACGCGCGGGCTGACCGGGAAGGAAGAGTTCGTGCTCGAAGTGAAGGGTTTGTGCAAGGATTTTCACAGCCGTGAGGGCCTCTTCGGAAAGAGGACCTTCCACGCCGTGAAAGACGTATCCTTCCGCCTGGCGCGGGGCAAGACTCTCGGCTTGGTGGGCGAATCTGGCAGCGGCAAAACCACCGTTGGCCTCACGCTGATGCGCCTGCACGAGGCCTCCAGCGGCGAAGTCCTGTTCGACGGCAAGGATCTCCTGGCGCTTTCTCCCAGCGAAATGATGGCCTACAAGCGGCGCATCCAGATCATTTTCCAGAACCCCTATGCGTCACTCAATCCGCGCTTCACGGTGGGGGCGGTTCTGATGGAGCCGATGATCATCCACAGCATCGGCGCCAGCGAAGAAGAGCGCCAAAAAATGGCCATGGATTTGCTCAAACGCGTGGGGCTGCCGGAAGTTTCGTTCTACAAATACCCGCACGAGTTTTCCGGCGGCCAGCGCCAGCGCATTGCCATCGCGCGCTGTCTGACCATGAAGCCCGATGTGCTGATTTGCGACGAGTCGGTTTCCGCGCTGGATGTCTCGGTGCAGGCGCAAGTCTTGAATCTGCTGCAAGATCTGCAAGACGAATTCCGCATGAGCTACATCTTCATCTCCCATGATCTCGCGGTGGTGAAATACATCTCCGATCAGGTCATGGTCATGAACGAAGGGGTCATCGTCGAGATCGCCAATTCCGACGATATCTACCGCGCGCCGAAACACCCCTATACCCAGAAGCTCCTGGCGTCGATTCCCAAGGGTTGGCATCACGCGCCGTAGCGTGGGGCGCGGCCTGCGGTTTGTGCGCCCCACAGGGTTTCGCTCGGCCGGGCGGTCATCGCACGGCCAAGGGGTGAGGCGGAAACGCGTGCCTCTGGCAACTCCGTTCTCCGAAGCGGGGCCGCCCGGATATCAATGAGCCCGGGGCGGTGCCCAAGCCATCGTGGCGGGTGGCGCGCCGTGCCGCTGCTTGGGGAGGCTCTGATCTGATCGGGGTTCGTTACTCCGGAGAAAGCCAGAATCCAGGAAGTGCAACGGCCTGGACACTGGCCTACGCCGGTGTGGCGGCACTGATTAGCGGTTCGTTACGTTAGTTCGGCGCGAAGGGTGTGATGATCCCCGCGCTGTTGCTGGTATTGCCGACGAGGGTGTTGTTGCCGCGCGATCGGAGCACCGAGCCCGCACCGCTCTGTTCGAGTCCAACGGTGTTGCCGCTGATCCGGCAGCGATTGACCGTCAGGATTGCTGTGCCTCCGGCGGTGGAGCTGGCAATCAAGCCACGATTGCTATTGCTGATCGCGCAGCGCGAAACCACCACGCGCACTGTGGCGCCGCCAACCAGGGACTGTGCCGAAATGCCCCAATCCGCCGTGGAACCCACGATTACCGAATTGCTGATTTCGGCGCGGGTCGTGCTCGTGGCATTGCCGCCGACGAGGACGCCGTTATTGGTGTTGCCGAGGAACTTCGAGCGCACGATGCTCGCGGTTGCTCCGTTGATCAGGTAGGCTCCCTGGAAGTTGTCCCGCACCAGGGTATCGGCGATCCTTACTGCCGCGGGTGTCGAAACGGAGACGCCTTTGCCCGAGGGGAATCCGGCAATGACCGAACCTTCGATCGAGAGCGCCGCTCCGGCGCTCATGCCGATACCGTCCGTGCCCCCAGCTCCGATAATGCTGAGATTTCGCAAGGTCACCCGGATGCCCGCGGTGGCGATGCTAATGCCTGTACCTGAGCCGGACGTGATACTGACTCTGTGTCCCGGCGCACCGATGAGCGTAACCGATTTGTTCAGTACCACCGCGGCGTACTCCCCGGAGTGGATGGCCACGATCTCGCCCCCGGGAGAGACTGTGGGCAGCGCGCCTGCGAAGGTTCGGCAGGGATTGGTGACGGCGCAGGACAAAGCGACATTGGCGTCATTCCCGGTCGCCGCGGACACAAACGCGCGCTGCACTGGCGCGAGCGGTGTCACCGCCCCCGATGCTGTCGACTCCGGACCCCATCCCACGCTGTTGTGCGCGGCCGCCGTGCAGGTGTAGGTCGAGCCATTGGCCAAGCCGGTCACGGTAATCGGCGAGGCGGTCGCGAAGCCGGCAAAGCCACCGGGCCCGCATGTAACGCGGTAGTTGTCGATACTGGCCCCGCCGTTGGAAGCTGGAGGCGTAAACGCCACCGTCGCGCTGCCGTCACCGGGCGCTGCGGCGCCGATGCCCGGCGCACCGGGAACGCTTGCCGCGGCGGCACGAAAATTGGCCACCGTGTAGGCGGTATTGTCGAACGTCTGTTGGTTGTCCGCGCTGGCGTCGCCCATTGCGATGCCGCCATAGCTGGTCGAAGGGTTGGACCAATACTGAATGCGCGTGCAACTGGTGCCGACCGCCGAGCAGGCGTTGTTGTAAGCCATGACCGTACGCCATGGCGGTGAGGCCGCTGGTCGGGTATAGCCGTGGGCAAAGGTGTAGGGTGTGGCCCCGTTGTCAACATAGACATCGTGGCGGGCGCCCATGTTGTGCCCGAGTTCGTGGCCGAAGCTGTAATACCCGGTAGCGCAGGATCGGGCGACTACGCTGAAGCCGCTGGGGGCGAAGCCCGTGGACACGCTGGCCATGAACCAAGCAACGCCACAATAGCCGCCTCCATTCTCAACCCACAGACTCACCAGATCCGCGCCGTAGGTATCGCGCAGGCTATGCACACCGTCGATACAGCCATCGCCGGTATTGGTAACGCAATTGAGGTCGGTGAAGATGTCTCCGGATTCGGTGTAGCTTACTTCCGCGCTATGCACCAAGCGTAGCCGCTGGGCAATGCCGCTATTGAGGTAGGACTGGTTGGTCTCGGCAATTGCCAGATCGATCAGGTTTTGGATGGCGGTTGTGCCTCCTGCTGCGGCGCGCGTGGTGGCGCTGTAGGCGACCATGACATCGATCTGCGAGCCGTCGTCGAGCATGAGTTCTTTGGGTCGCGGAGGTGTGTCGGGAACGCTGGCGGGTTCTGGCAACAAGGGTTCGTCCAGCGGAAACAGGCGGTCGTCGATTTCCTGGGTCTCGTGCAGGCCATTGCCGACGTAGCGAATGTGGTAGCGCGCTCCTGGTAGCGTGATGTTGCCCGAGACGATTTCGCCGCTGATCGCCAGGATCACCTGCGCCAGCGGGTGGTCGCGCAGGTGCCCAACCCAGACCAGCCCGCGCTCGGACTGCTCAATGCGGGTCGGGAGAACCACCACCGAGCGTTCATCGAAGAGATTGAACAGGATACCCTGCCCCCCTGGGAAGAACCCGCCGGGCGCGTCTGCGGCCTGTCGCAGCAATCCGGTATTGATCATTACCGTGCGCGCCCGGACCACTGTCGGGTCACGCACCACGGCACGATCAGCTTGCGCCGGCGTTGGAGGCACGCCGAACAGTGGCGGCGGCAGCGGTCTTCCTTGGCTAAAGATCGAGGTCGAGATCAATACCAGTACGGCGAGCAAGAGGGCATGTGCGCAAAAACCGCGCCACCGAGGCCGCTTGAAAGGAATGGTCATGGTCGAAAACTCCGCCGGCCCGGCTGGCCGCCCTATGTCATTGGCATTGCGCAGTATGGGAGCAATCCGGAGACAGTGCAACTGGACGATCGGGACGCGGCAAGCGGCCCGGCAAGAACCCGCAGCGGCCTCGCCTTCGCCCCTGCCCGCATTTGGCACGCGCCACCAGTGGCTGCCAACCACGGGCATGGCTCAGGGCGGGTCAGTATCAATGGCAAAGCGAACATTGTTGGGCAGGGGACGGCTGAACTCTTTTGCCGTCTAAGGCGAAGACGCTCGTCGAAACGATGGCCGGGCTCCCTTGCCATCGCCCAGCGCAACGTGGCCGCCCATTAACAGGCCACATGGCGAGTTGTTGAACCGATCGGAAACACTTGGTAGCATGGACCTGCGCTCTAGTGGCGGACTTGAATGTAAGGGCCAGTTGTGCCGCGCGAGGCATGCGCGCCTTGCCTGACCTCAAACCGCCGCGGTGTGTCACCTTACTTACCGGGAGGAGATCATGAGAGGCTTGTTGGCGGGCGCAATGCTGATTGCTTTAGCGCATACACTGGGGGGATGCTCACTAATGGCGCCATCGTATTCGCCCTCGATGGAAAACGTACAGAAACTCAAGTCTGCGGGCGATTTTTCGGCCAGCGTCGGCAAATTCGAATCTGCGCCAGACAAAGGGAATGCGAATCCCATTTCGTTGCGTGGCTCGTCAATGAGTTCGCCCTATGAAGGTTCATACGCCGCCTACCTGGCTGAAGCAATCAGGCAGGAGCTATCTTTGGCCGGAAAGTTGAAGCCGGGGACGGAGATCGAGATCTCTGGCGTACTACAGAAGAACGACATTCATGCGGCGGGGATCGTTACGGCCTCAGGGGGCGTAGAGGCGCGATTCGCAGTCAAGCGAGCTGGAAAGATCGTTTTTGACAAAGTCAAGTTTGCGGGCGGCGAATGGGAGTCCTCTTTTGTCGGCGGCATCGCGATACCGCGGGCGCAACAGGAGTACCCGAGGCTGGTGCAGAGACTGCTTGCGGAACTCTACTCGGATAGAGATTTCTTTGCCGCGCTCAAGACGAACTGACTCGGGGAGGATGCAATGAACTTCGGCAAGCATTTCATGAAGCTGACGGTAGTTGTCACCTTGGCTGGCTGTGCCCATCCGATCGTGATTAGTCCGGACATTTCGAAAATAGAACCCAACGCCAGCGCACAACTTATCGAAAAGAACGTCGGGTACTACATCAGTCCCGAGGCCAGGAGCAAGTCCGTCACTACGCCTGGGGGCGGCGGGGATTCCGTTAGCTACTCTCCCTATCGTGACCTTGAGGCAGCATTCTACAAAATGCTGAGCAACGTCTTCAGGGGAGTGTCAGATTTTTTGTGTGTGAGGCGCTCGGAGACTTTTCCACGGCGCCGCCGCCGGCCCCTTTATGGCCGGAGGCGAGCGGCGCGGTGGGAAAGTCGGTGCTCATTCTAACCCCGGGCCTCGGTGAAGCGCTCG
>JACPUX010000076.1 GCA_016192065.1 Betaproteobacteria bacterium | reverse complement strand
TTCCTCGGGAAGGGGGACGGGGGGAAGGTTTCATCCGGCCCGCCGGGCCGCCCCAAGGGCGCGCAAGCCAAACACCGGAGCGGGCGCAGCCCGCGAACCGTATTCACCCCCTTCCCCTGGAAGGGGGCGGGGGGAAGGTACACCCATGAGCGACAAGTTCACCGGCACTCGGCCGGTCTCGCCTCAGCACGCCTTCGACACCGGGCGCCTGGCGGACTGGATGCGTTCGCACGTCGAGGGCTTTGCCGGCGAGCTCGCCGTCGAGCAATTCAAGGGCGGGCAATCGAACCCCACCTTCCTGCTTGCCGCAGGGGCGCGCAAATATGTCATGCGCCGCAAGCCGCCGGGCAAACTCCTGCCCTCGGCGCATGCCGTGGACCGCGAATACCGCGTGATCACCGCGCTGGCCCCCACCGACGTGCCAGTGGCCCGAAGCTACGCCTTGTGCGAAGACGAGACGGTCATCGGCACGGCCTTCTACATCATGGATTTCGTCGCCGGACGCATTTTTTGGGATCCCGCCCTGCCCGGCGTGGCGCCCGCCGAACGCACCGCCATCTATGACGAAATGAACCGGGTCATCGCCGCTTTGCATCGCGTGGATTACACCGCCGTCGGCCTGGCGGACTATGGCAAGCCGGGCAGCTACTTCGCCCGCCAGATCGATCGCTGGAGCAAACAATACCGCGCTTCGGAAACCGAAAAAATCGCCGCCATGGACGATCTCATGGTCTGGCTTGCGGCCAACATTCCCGCCGGCGATGAAACCGCCATCGTGCATGGCGACTACCGACTCGACAACGTGGTGTTCCACCCCACCGAGCCGCGCATCCTCGCCGTGCTCGACTGGGAGCTTTCCACCCTCGGCCATCCGCTGGCCGATTTCGCCTACCACTGCATGACCTGGCGCCTGTCACCCGGGCAGTTTCGTGGGCTGGCGGGAAGCGACCTCGCGGCCCTGGGCATTCCGAGCGAAGCGGAGTACGTCGCGCGCTATTGCCAGCGCACGGGCCGCGCTTCGATTCCGGCAACGGAGTTCGAATACTACGTCGCCTTCAACATGTTCCGGCTGACCGCCATTTTGCAAGGCATCACGGCGCGCGCCTTGCAGGGCAACGCCGCCAGCCAGGAGGCGGTGGAAACCGGCAAGCGCGCGCGGCCCCTGGCGGAAGCCGCCTGGCGCCAGGTTCAGGACATCCCATCCGCGGCGCGCTGAGCGCGCAGCGTTTTCTTGGAGCAAGCATGGATTTCGGCCATTCCCCCAAAGTAGAAGCCTTGTTGACTCGGCTCAAGGCCTTCATGGCGCAGCACGTCTACCCCAATGAGGCGTTGTTCGACGCCGAGGTGGCCGAGAACCGCCGCAAGGGCAACCCCTGGGTGCCCACCCGCATTATGGAGAGCTTGAAAGAGACCGCCCAGGCCGAGGGCCTGTGGAATCTCTTTTTGCCCGATTCGGAATACGGCGCGGGCCTGGGTAATCTCGAATACGCGCCGCTCGCCGAAGTCATGGGCCGCTCACCCATCGCACCGGAGGTATTCAACTGCTCCGCGCCCGACACCGGCAACATGGAAGTGCTGGTGCGCTACGGCAGCGAAGAACACAAGCGCCAGTGGCTGCTGCCGCTCCTGGAAGGACGCATCCGCTCCGGTTTCGCCATGACCGAACCGGCGGTGGCTTCGAGTGACGCCACCAATATCGAAGCGCGCATCGTGCGCGAAGGCGAGCACTATGTCATCAACGCCCGCAAGTGGTGGACTTCCGGCGCACCCGATCCGCGTTGCAAAATCCTCATCTTCATGGGCAAGACCGACCCCGACGGCGCCGATCGCCATCGCCAACAGTCGATGATCCTGGTGCCCATGGACACTCCCGGCGTGCGCGTCGTGCGCGCGCTCACGGTCTTCGGCTACGACCACGCGCCGCATGGCCATGGCGAAGTCGATTTCGACAACGTGCGTGTGCCGGTGAGCAATGTGCTGCTGGGCGAGGGCCGCGGGTTTGAGATCGCCCAGGGGCGCCTGGGGCCAGGCCGCATTCACCATTGCATGCGCCTGATTGGCCTCGCCGAACGCGCGCTGGAACTGATGTGCCGGCGCGCGATGTTGCGCGTGGCCTTTCACCGTCCGGTGGCCGACCAGGGCGTGACCCGTGAGCGCATCGCCAATGCCCGCCTGTTGATCGATCAGGCGCGGCTCTTGACGCTCAATGCCGCCTGGATGATGGACACCGCGGGCAACAAGGTGGCGAAAAAAGAGATCGCCATGATCAAGGTCGCCGCGCCCGCCATGGCCTGCCAGGTGATCGACTGGGCCATGCAGGTGCATGGCGGCGCCGGCGTCTCGGACGACTTTCCGCTGGCTCACGCCTATGCCCATGCGCGCACGCTGCGTTTTGCCGACGGGCCCGACGAAGTGCATCGCCATCAAATCGCCAAACTGGAATTGGCCCGCGTCGCCGCCGCGGGCGGATGAGCGACAGGTCGCGGCCGCAACCAAAGGAGACATTCTGGAGCCGGCGCCAAACCGCCGGCGGCATTTCACGACGAGGAGGTTGAAATGAAGCGAGGATCACTGAAGTTGCTTGGCGGTCTGCTGGCGCTGGCGTTCGCAAGTGCCTGTGCCGCGCAGAACATCAAAATCGCCATCTTGGGCCCCATGGCCTTTCTGCAAGGCGAGAACCATTGGGCGGGCGCCGAAATGGCCCGCGACGAAATCAACAAAGCCGGCGGTATTCAGGTCGGTGGCGCCAAGCGGCAGGTGGAGCTGGTGAAGATCGACACTAACGAAATCTTGAGCGTGCCCGACGCCACCAACGCCATCGAGCGCGCCATCACGCGCGACAAGGCCGATGTTCTGATCGGTGGCTTCCGTTCCGAAGCGGTGTTGGCCATGCAGGAAGTCGCCATGGACAACAAGAAGCTCTTTCTTGGCGTGGGCGCCGCGCACTCCAAGCTGGGCGTCAACGTGAAAGAGAATTTCGAGCGCTACAAATACTGGTTCCGTGTGGCCCCCACCAAGGACACCGATCTCGCGCGCACGGTCTTCGCCGTGCTGAACACGATTTCCGAGCAGATGCGCCGCGACCTGGGCAAGCCCGAACCCAAGGTGGCCATCGTCGCCGAAAAAGCGGTGTGGGTGGAAGCGCTGCTCAAAGCCGCGCAAGACACGCTGCCCAAGATGAAAATGTCGGTGGTGGGCGTGTGGCAACCTTCGGCCACCGCCAATGACGTGACCGCGGAACTCTCAGCGATCAAGCGCGCCGGGGCGGATATCGTCTTCACCATCGTCTCTGGTCCCATGGGCATCGTGCTGGGCCGGCAGATGGGCGAATTGCAGTTGCCGGCGGTCGCCTTCGGCATCAACGTCGAAGCACAAAAAGACGGCTTCTGGGCCGCGACCGCCAGTAAAGGCAACTATGTCTCGACGCTCGACACCTATTCCGAGATCGAAATCACGCCCAAGACCGTGCCCTTCGTGAAGGCCTTCAAGGAGCGCTTCAAGCGCGCCCCGGCCTACACCGCCGCGTCCTACGATGCCATCATGCTCTACAAGGACACCGTGGAGAAGGCGGGGACGATCGAGTCCGACAAGCTGGTGCCGGTGATCGAGAAGGCCGCGCACACCGGTACCGCGTCGGTGCTCACTTTCGATGCCAACCACGACCCGGTCTTCGGCCCGGGCAAGGTCACCGGCATTGCGGTGCAATGGCAAAACGGCGAGAAGGTACCCTTCTGGCCGAACAACTGGAATGGCGTGACTTACAAGGGCGTGCGGCCGATCATTCTGCCCAAGCTTTAAGGGCTTTGGGGCGCGTGGGCGCGGTCGGCCCACGCGCGCCGCATCGCGGTCCGATCGGGAGTGAGGCATGTTCCAAGACATTCTGGTTACCGGCTTGGTTAACGGCGGCATCTACGCCCTGCTGGCGGTCGGCTTTTCATTGATCTTCGGTGTGGCGCGTATCGTCAATATCGCCCATACCGCGTTTTACATGCTCTCCGCTTACGCCTTCTACTTTCTGCTGGTGAAGGTGGGCATGAACTTCGCGGTTGCCTCGCTCCTGGCGGTAGTGCTGGTGGTGGCGGTGAGCATGCTTTGCTACAAGCTGGTGATCGAGCCGGTGCGCGAGCATCATGCCGCGGTGCTGATCGCCACCATCGCGCTGGGGCTGATCTTTCAGGAGAGCCTGCTGATCGGCTTTGGCGGGCACTACATCGGCATTCCCGGCGCGATCGATGGTTTCGCGGCGATCGCCGGCGTGCGCGTGAGTTATCAGCGCCTGATCATTCTGGTGGTGGCGGCCGTGGCCTTGAGCGGAACCTGGCTGCTGCTGCATCACTCGCGCTTTGGCCTGGCGATTCGGGCCGCCGCGAACGATCTGGAGATCGCCAATCTCATGGGCATGAATGTCAAACGCATCGCCATGTTTACGGTGGGCGTGTCGGTGGGGCTGGCGGCGATTGCCGGGGTGGTGGTGGCGCCGGTGTATGTGGTGGACCCCCTCATGTGGCAAACGCCTTTGGTGATCATGCTGGCGATTGTGGTGCTGGGCGGCCTGGGGAGCATACAGGGCAGTTTGGTCGGCGCCTTCATCATCAGTTATGTCGAAGCCATCACCGTTTTTGCCGTGCCCTCGGGCGCTTACCTCAAAGGGGCGGTGGCCTTGAGCATCATGGTGGCGGTGTTGCTGTGGAAGCCCGAAGGGCTCTTCGGGGTCGTGTTCGAGGAGGAACGATGAACGCCGTCTCCGCTCTGGCCGCCCGCTCCTGGGCGAATCTGCGCAACGAGGTGCTGGTGCTGCCCAGCCGCATCGCCGTGCTGGTCTGGGCGCTGGCGCTCCTGCTGCTGCCGCTGGTGTGGGGTGACGCCTACGTGATGCGGGTGATCACCATGGCCGCCATCTTCGCCATTTTCGCGGCAAGCTGGGACTTGCTGGCCGGCTACAGCGGGCAGGTGAGTTTTGGACATGCCATTTTTTTCGGCGTGGGCGCCTACACCTCGGCGCTGCTCTCCAAACACTTCGATCTTTCGCCCTGGCTCACCATGCCGATAGGCGCCGCTGCCGCGGTGCTTTGCGGCATGCTCGTGGGCCTCTTGTGCCTGCGCATGCGCGGTTCTTATCTCAGCCTGGCGACGATGTCGTTTCCGCTCATTTTGCTGGGGCTGCTCTTTGCGCTTCCCGAACTTTCAGGCGGCGAGTTGGGCATTTCCGGCGTGCGCCGCGCGGTCGTCTCGCCGGTGAGCAACTATTACCTGGCGGTGGTGGTGATGTTGGCCTCGGTGTTCGGCATCTGGAAAATCGGCGATTCGAAATTCGGACTCATCCTGCATGCCATCCGCGAAGACGAAGTCGCCTGCCGCGCCTCGGGCATCAACACCCCGCGCTACAAGGTGCTGGCCTTTTTGCTGTCGGCCTCGTTCGCGGGCATCGCTGGCGCGCTGTTTGCGCACTTCATGCGCCTCGCCGGGCCCTCCACTCTGGAACTGGCGCTTTCTTTCCAGGTGGTGATCTGGTGCGTGTTCGGCGGCATGGCCACGGTGTACGGCCCGGTGCTGGCGGTGTTCATTCTCTACCCGCTCACCGACTTCCTGGGCGGTTTCGACCTCTTCCGCGACGTGCGCCTCTTGGTCTTCGCCGTCATCGTGCTCCTGGTGCTGCTCTTCATGCCCCGCGGCTTAGGCCCCTGGCTGCGTGACCGCGCCGAGCGTGTCTGCCCAAGGTGCAAGAGCCGGAATGTGTTTACGCGCAAGCAGTGTCGGTTGTGTGAGGCGGAGTTGCGGTGAGGGTTGGTGGGTTTTCTGGCGCCGGCGCCGGGGAGTGCTGCATGGTCACCGCTCTCCGCGTAGCCGGGGGGGTGTGGGCGCGTGATCTGACGGTGGCAGGTGTTCCGGGAAAACCCGGAACCGCGGGTCCTTTGATGCGGTGAGTGGGCTGGCCTAGCCTGCGTGAAAACCTCAGTCATTGTCCAGGAGCGGCGTCCAAGGGGCTACGCACCCCGCGCCCGCCGCGGTTCAACACGTGGGTGTAGATCATCGTCGTGCGCACGTCGGAGTGGCCCAAAAGCTCCTGCACCGTGCGGATGTCATAGCCGTTCTCCAAAAGGTGCGTGGCGAAGGAATGCCGAAAGGTGTGGGGCGTTGCCGGCTTGACGATACCGGCATCGCGAACCGCCTGCCGGACGGCCCGCTGGACGACTTGGTCGCCGAGGTGATGGCGGCGCACCGTGCCGCTGCGCGGATCGCGCGAAAGTTGACGCGCCGGGAACACGTATTGCCAGCCCCACTCCTTATTGATCCGGCCAGATGAAGTTTGAAGTTTCAAGCGGCATATTTGACGCGCGGATCTTGGAAGAAGCTCTTGACCCGCTCGGGTGACTGTTCGAGTTTGAGCATGTGCTCGGTGGCTGCGAGTTTCAATTTGGCCTTGGT
>JACPUX010000073.1 GCA_016192065.1 Betaproteobacteria bacterium | reverse complement strand
GTGGCCTGCCACTTGCCGTATTTCCTGCGCTGGGAGCGTTGGGATGGCTACAGCCTGGACGTGCTGGGGCACCTGGGCGTGGCGATCTTCTTCGTGCACACGAGCCTGGTGCTGATGCTGTCGCTCGAGCGGCACGGCAGCGCCGCGGGCCCGTTCTTCGTGCGCCGGTTCTTCCGGATCTACCCGCTGGCGGTGGTCATGGTGCTGTACGTGGCCGCCGGCAAGCTGCTGCAGCGCGAGCCCGTCGACTGGTGGGCCGTCCTGTCCAACATCCTGCTGGTGCAGAACATCACCGGCCACCCGTCGACGCTGACGCAACTGTGGAGCCTGCCCTTCGAAGTGCAGATGTACCTGTTCCTGCCGGCGCTGTTCGTGCTGGCCAGGCACGGCTTGCGACGCGTCGCGCTGCTGTGGGCCGGATCGGTTGCCCTGGCTGTGGCGGCCTGGCGCTGGAACGACCAGCTGCTGCAGTTCTTCCCCTGCTTCCTGCCCGGAGTCATCGCCTACGTGCTCGGCAAGCGGGTGAAGCCAGCGTTCAGCCCGGCCATCCTGTTCGCCGCGGTCGCCTGCGCGGCCCTGGCGATCCCGACGCTGGTGGCCGGCGGCGCCAGCGAAATGCCGCTGCTGTGGGCGCTGTGCGCGGCCCTGGGCGTGCTGATCCCGCTGTGCCGCCCGATCGGCCGGGGCGTGCTGGCGCGCGGGGCGCACACGGTGGCGACCTACTCGTACGGGATCTACCTCACGCACGTGGCCGCGATGAGCTTTTCGTTCTTCGTGCTGCGCGACTGGCCGCTGGCCGTCCAGCTGGCCGCCTTCGCCGCGGTGCTGGCGCTGTTTTCTTACGAGGCCTACCGCTGGATCGAGCGGCCGGGCATCGATCTGGGGATCAGGCTGGCAGACCAGATCGCCGGCGCGCCGAAACGGGAAACCGTCAAGCCCATCGGCTCGGCCGTACAATAAGCGCAACGCCCCAAGCGGTCAGGCTTGAGGCGTCACTTCCCAAAACCCATCGTCGGAAAGGACGAGCGGCATGAGCGATGCAGATTCTACGTTGACACATGAGCGCCTCACTGAGCTCCTGAGGTATGACCCCATAAGTGGCGTCTTTGTGTGGCTTAAACCGCCTGGCCGACGCGTGCGAGCAGGTGATCGTGCCGGGACAATCAGCGAGAAGGGTTATCGCAAAATCCGCATAGACGGTCGCGGCTACAAAGCAAGTCGGCTCGCGTGGCTGTATGTGACGCGCCAGTGGCCTGTGCACGGAATCGACCATCACAATTGCTGTCGTGATGACGACCGATTCGAAAATTTGCGGGACGTGACGTTCACGACCAATCAACAGAACAAGAGAAAACCGCAGCGCCGCAACAAGACCGGATTTCTCGGCGTGCGAAGGTCGCAACACTCGGGGTTTATTGCCGAGATCCAGGTCGATGATCGATCCATCTACCTCGGGTCCTATCGGATAGCAGAGGAAGCGCATGCGGCCTATGTGGCAGCAAAGCGCATCTTGCATCCGGGCTGCACTATTTAGAGACCATAGAAACGAAAAATCCGCCCCACCCCCGAAGGGATGAGGCGGTGAGGTGCCGGCGAACCGGCAGGAGACAGCCATGCAGCTGTTCAGTGTGGACAGTCGATCAGCGCGCGCGACTGCCCGGCCAGGGCGTGCGAGCAGGACTCCAGGTAGTACAGGACGCCGCCCCTGAGCAGGTACTCGCACAGGCGCCCGTCCTGTTGTTCGTGGCGCACCGGCTCTCCGATCGAGGGGCGATCGAGGTCGCCGTCGAAGCCCAGCACGTGACCGTCGCGCGAGAGCTCGTGCACGTTGAAGCTGTGGCACGCCTGGCAGCCCTCGCACCAGTGGCTGTAGACGCTGGGGCGAACCATGCAAAGCACCGGCATGGCCGCATCCTTCACACGCCCGGCTTGAACAGGCCGTAGCGCAGCACGCCGATGTCGTTGTCCTCGTATTTCAGGAAGACGCGCCCATCGGGCAGCAGCATCCAGCAGCCGCGGAAGGTCTTTCCGTCCACCTGGCTGACAGCATCCTGGAACTGGTCGTGCATTTCCTCGGGCAGCAGCGCGAGCACTTGCGCGCTCGAGCACGGGCTCGTTCGGATGCGAACGTAATCGTTGCCCTCTCGGGCCACACGATCCTCTGCCATAGCTAAGCCTGCCGCGAGAACCGCAGCGAAAACCAACGCGCGCTTCATGGTGAACTCCTTTACGGAGAGTGGGGGGCTTGTCAGGTACAGGCGCGCGCGATCAGCATGATGGCGATGGCCAGCAGCGCGCCGAGGATGGCGTTGAGCACGGTCAGAGGCAGCGATCGGTCGGCGCGTGCAGGTCCGCCCGCTCCCTGGCCGGATCGGCCGCGGGGCTGGCGAAGATGCGGACGGCGTGATACCAGAGCGCGGCGCGCGCACTCCACATTCCGTCCTCTTTGCAGATCCTGCGAAAGGCCCGGTCGATCGCCGGGCGCAGCGACATCGGCAGCAGACCCATGCGGATTAACTGGTAGCCGGCGTCATGGGTGAACGCCCCGCGCATGGAGCTCTTGCTGTCATAGGTCGGCCCGCTGGCGCCGTCGCACGCGTATCCCGGGCGCAGGCGCAAAGTCCCGTCAGGATCGAGCTCGATCCAGTCCGTGACGATCGGCGCACGGGTCGCGTCGGCCAGTTCCGGCAGGACGCAGGCGTAGGCCGCGCGCAGCTGGTACTTGTAGCCGCCGCGATAGTGGATGCACTTCACGTCACAGCCCGGTGAGCAGCGTGATCAGGAACAGCCAGAAGGTGATGACGGCGTGCATCACGGCTTCGCGCCCAGCAGGCTGTCCAGCTCGGTCACCGGCAGCACCGTGAGCGTCTTCGCGCCGATTGCCTGGCCCGTGAATGCCTTGCTCGCGCCCTCTTCCACGATCAGCGTGCAGGCCTTGCCGTCGAAGGCGATATTGCGGCGCTGGAACTCCTTGCCGTCCTGCGCGGTGAGTTCGCAGCCCTTTGCAGACTGCTTGACCTCGAGCAGGGTGTGCCCAAAGCTGCCGCAGCCGGACAGGACCGCCGCCGCGATCACGAGCAGCGCGACGTACAGGGCGGTTCCGATGGTGGGATGAGAGAGTTTCATTGCAGGGTCCTTTCGGGAGTAACGAAGGTGCAGTTGTCGGTGTCGGGGATCGGCGGATCGAGGCCGTAGACCTTGCGCTCGATGCGGTCCTTCGGGTAGAAGCCGGGACGGCCTGCCGCGGACTTCACGCTCTTGTGCAGCCACGCCAGGTTGGAAACCGAATCGCAGCCGCCGCAGGCCAAGGGGCGCGTGTGATCCATCGCCCAGTCCGGGCACTGCTCGGTGCGCAGCCCGGTCGAGGGGCATGGATGCTGCGCGAGGAACGCCGCCTTGACGTCTTCGCTGCGGATGATCTTGCCGTTCTCATCGCGCGGCGGCGGGCCGCAGTAGCCGTAGTCGATCTCCGGGTTGAGCAGTTGCCCGGGATACATCGTGTGAGGGGTCTGCTGCGCCCAGGCGAAGGTGCACGCGCAGAGTGCCAGCATGAGGGTGATGCGTTTCATGGTCAGTCGCACTTCAGGCCAAGTCCGACGGCGCGCTCAATTCGGCCCATTTCGTTGATCGCTGGGTGACTCATTCCCCACGCCCCCAGCCGGCACGTCCAAGGTCGTGCCAGGCTTGGCGGTGAGCCCGGGGAGTCCGACCTTGTCTGAAGTGGCATAGTTACCGAGCAGGCCGACAACAGCAGCGATGCCGCCAGCAATGGCCATCGCAGAGTCTTCATCGACGGGGAAGTCATAGCCGTACCCCTTTGCTACGGCCGCGGCCGCCAAGATCACACCGGACAAAGCCAGCACCAGCGCGGCGCGGTTCTTCCACAGCGCCGGGTCGGCGACCATCGATCCCTTGCGGAACAGGTCAAGTAAGGCGAGCAGTTTTCCCATGGCGTTTCCTTTCAGGGGGTTAAGGTGGCGTGGCCGCGTCCGGCAGGAAGCAGGATGGTTAGGCGGCGTGCCGCTTGAACGCGGCGGCCAGTTTGGTGTCGTAGTGGTTGGCGCGGTAGCCGGGGCCGTTGTAGCGCCTGGCAAAGTCGGCCCAGCGCCGCTCGCGCATCTCGTCGTCCAACTTCTCGTGCAGGACGAAATCCACGAACGCCTGCAGCTGCGCACCTTCGCTGTGGTACATCGCGTTCACGAAGTCCTGCAGCCTCTGGAACCCGGCGGCCTCGTGGTTGAAGCCCATGATCTGGAACTTGCCCCACGACGCGGACTTGAGCGCGGCCTCTCGATCCAGCCCGATCGCTTCGGCCAGGCGCTCCTTCTCGCGCTGCCACGTCCGGCCGTAGTGTTCGCGAGTCCAGCTTTCGTAGGAGATTTCGGGATGGTCTGCGGAGAATCTGCCGTCCGTGAAGGCGTGGAACTTGTGGCCCTCGAACAGCGTTGTGGGCGTGCCGTCCGGGAAAAATCCGCCTTTGGGCGCTTCGACCTCGCACACCGCCCTGACCGCAGCGACGTCGCACTTGAGCCGGTTGGCTGCGGCGAGATAGTTCTGGTAGATCAGGCCTTGGTTCATTGCTGGCCTACTTCCCAGCCGAAATGACTTTCCAGGCCGACACCATCAGCGTCCAGCCCCCCAGCGCGTAGACCGCCCCCAGGAAGATCGCCACCCAGAAGCCTTTACGCACCACCGTCCAGATCCCGTCGAGCACGAAGCGCCCGGCGCTGATGCGCGCCTGCTGCTGCAGCATCTCCAGCCCTACCGCCCAGAACGCCCTGGCGCGCTGGACCGTCATCGCCTCGTCGATGCCCTTGGCGACCGCCTCCTGCATTTGCAGGCGCAGGTACTCGATCGTTTCCGGCGCAAGGCGCACCTGGGGGTGCTCGGTGCCTGGGATGTCGGTCTGCTCTTGCATGGCACGTCCCTTTCTTCGAGTGGGGTTCGGGCGTTAAAAAGCCCGCGCTGGGGCGGGCTGAGGGGATGCGGAATTGCGTGTCAGGTGCAGACGAACACGAGGGGCCGGCCAGACGCGACCGGGTCCGAGCCGAAGGTGAACGTGCGCACCAAGCCAGAGGTCCAGCCTGACGATCCAGTTACCGTGCTGGCCGTCACCCAGGAACCGTCGTCCCAATACTCAACGACGAAATCCTTGGGCGTCTGATTGAAGTTTGACGTTTCGCGGGCCGCGATCGTGATCTGAATAATGTCCTTTGACGAAGCGAACAGATAGCCGAACCAGTCCTTCGGTGAACCACCGCCGCAATAGCTGGTGGCGTTGTCGTCAAAGACGTCGGCGATGGCCCCTTCCAGGAAGTTTCCGGCGTAGGGAGTCCCGCCCGCGCACTGGTCCGCACCGCCCAGCAATATCCGCATCTGCATTTCGGCCATCGACATGACGGTGCCGCCATCGACGGCGCTGGGGCGCACTCGCCACAACCGCTTTGTCGTCCCGACAGCCGCCGATGGGGGCGGCGGCGGGCTCATTTCGGATGTGCCGCTGGCGTTGAAGTAGCGCTTCTCGCCGTACCGCGTCCAGCCGGTCTGCGCCGTGATCGCGAACACATCCGACCATGCGCTGTCGTCGTCGCTGTACTGCAGCTTGAAGTCCTTGGGAGCCTGTCCCGTTGCGTAGGTGCCGCCGTCCCGGTTGCGGATCGTCAGAATGGAAAGGTCGTACTGGGTGACCGCGCCGAAGTCGATCTTGAGCCATTCTGGCGTTCCGGCGCTCGGTGTCGTCGCTCCCGAGGACGCCCATTCCGTTGTGATGTCGTCGTCGCACGACTTCGCCACCGTGAGCGACTCCGGCGCATAGTAGGACGAGCCGGTGACGGTGCCGTAGGTCGCGTGGAAACGATCCACGAAACCAGAGTCGAGCATTTGGATCTCGCTCAGGCCCACGATCGCGCCGGAGTTGCACGCGGTGCACAGCCAGCGCCAGTAACGATGCACGGCCATCGCTTACCTCGTCCCGACCAGCGTGATGGCGGGGTCGGCCAGGGTTGCGTCGGCGCTGGCCGGGCTGACGATCATGAGGATGTCGCCGGCGGCGAAGCTCACGGCCGCGCCGCCCGAGGACGCGAAGGTGGGCGTTACCCCGCCGGCGCCGATGGTGCAGGAGCCCACCGAGGATCCGTTCTTCTGGATGTCGAACACGGTGGAGCCGGTCGCGTTGGCGCTGGCCGTGAATTGCGAGGTCGAGAAGTTCGCCGGGAAGGTGACTGCGCGCGCGAGCTTGCCGCGGTACAGCTTGGCCGAGGCGGTCGGAACGCCGGGGTAGAACGTGTGGACGTCGAACGGTTGCGTGATGTTCGCGGTTCCGTCGAACGACTCCCCGCCAATCGTGCGCGCGGTTTCCAGCGCCGTAGCCGTGCCAGCATTGCCGCTTACGCTGGTCTGATCCCCGGTGTTGGAGCCGGAAAGCGTGAGGCCGCTGTCCTTGATCAACTTGCCCGTGATGCCGTCAAAAAACACCACCCTGTTGTCTACCGACGATGCCGGCCCCACAACGTCGCCAGAACCAAAACCGCCGAGCGCAGCTCCCACTTCCTGCAGCACGGCTTCGACGTCGGTGCCGATGAAATAGGTTCCAGCATCGGCGATGGACACATCGGCCGCAGCGACGGCGCCAGCGGGCCCGGCGCCGATCCCGGTTGTCCGGTAGTCGGTATAGCCGGTGACCAGCCCGCCGGCACACACGATCTCGTACAGCGCCTTGGCACCGCCTGCCAGCGGACCGGGCCAGCCGACAGGAGCGGCCGTGACCTTGCTCACCGTGCCGTCGGTTTCCAGCAGGTAGTTCGTGGCCGCGTCGGTCAGGGCCTGGGTTGCATTGCCCTTGGTGACCACGGTCCCGTCGGCCTTGCGGTACTTGCCGCCGTAGTAGCCCCAGGTCAGCGCGGAGGTGGTGCTCGAGCGCCGCCCGAACAGCGCGTTGGGCGACATCGCGTTCCACAACGCATTGCCGGCGGACTCCTTGGATGCCTGGCCGACCGAGAGTTCGTCGAGATGGCTGGTGCTGTCGGACATGAGAGCTTTCCTTAAACGCTGCCGCTCGCGGCGTGACCGCGGCCGACCGTGGCGCTGAGCTGGTAGACCTTGAAATAGACGGTGGCCTGCGGCGATCCGAAATCGGTCGATTGCGTCGCAGCGAGGTACGTGGTGGTCTGCGCACTGATGCCGGTGATGGTCCGCAGCAGAGCCGCGTAGGTGCCGTCTGCGTAGATCTCGACCTCGTAGGCTTCGCTGGCCTCGCTTTGCGGGACGTCGACGCTATCGCGCCAGGTGCCGTCGATCCGGTTGCGCCGGGTCCAGTTGATGGTCAGGTCCCCGGCCGCGTTCCTGCCGCCGCCCAGGTGCACCGGTGCGTACGGCTTCAGCCCGGTCCCCAGGTTCGTGAAGGCCTGCGCCGTGGTCCCGGCCAGCGTTCCGCCGCCGCTGACGGGCTTGAACAGCCGGGCCACACCGATGTCGGCAGTGCTCTGCGTGATGCGCACCAGGTTCGCGGTGTTCAGCAAGACGAAGCGGTCGCCGATCGCATGATCGGCCATCGCGTATTCGCTGCCGCGCCGCCCGCGCAGGAAGCCGGTCAGCGTGTAGGAGCCATTGGCCTGCAGGGTGGCGTCCCGGAAGTACAGGATCTCGTCGCCGAGCACGGCGGCATAGGTGCCGGCCAGCAGCCCGGCGTAATTGGTGGACGACAGGCTGCCGTTGTTCAGGACGACGTTGACCGAATTCGACTCGTCCGGGATGTTGCCGCCGGCAAAGTCGCCCAGCGCGTCGGTGGTGTAGCCCATCGTGGCCTCGTTGGGCAGCGTGGCCAGCAGCGAATAGCTCGCGCCGCTGTCGCTGGAGACGTACAGTGACGCTCCCGGCCAGGTCACCAGCGGATCGCGCGCGCAGGCCGCCGCATAGAAGCCGGCATCGTCGTCGGCGTCGCGGATCATGTTGATGTTCACATCAGCTCCAGCACGATCTCGGTGTTGACGGCCACGGTGCCACCGGTCGGCGGGGTTTCGGTGACGACCACGTTGGGGACGTAGACGTTGGAGTCGTCGTGCCGGCACTCGCACGCAAAGCGGCCACCGACGTACTTCATCTTCTCGATGCGCATGGTGTGGTTCAGGACCACGATGATGTCGGTGGGCTCGAGGTAGGCGTACTTGCGCGGCAGTGAGTGCCGGTAGCTGATCCGTCCGACCCAGGCGCCATGCAGGTTGACCTCGGCGATCTCCTGCGCCTTGGTGTCGGTGAGCACCAGCGGCAGGTCCAGGGTCTGCTCGTCGCCGGAAGCGCCGACCAGGCGCCGCGCGTACTTGC
Source organism: Betaproteobacteria bacterium (assembly GCA_016192065.1). Classification (GTDB taxonomy): domain Bacteria; phylum Pseudomonadota; class Gammaproteobacteria; order Burkholderiales; family Casimicrobiaceae; genus JACPUX01. The sequence goes on along the minus strand of JACPUX010000073.1, from coordinate 23,563 downwards.
TGGCCGGCGAATAGTTCGTTGCCTCCAGCAGGTACCGCACGAACAGCGTCTCCGGCAGTTCGTTTTCCATCCGGCGGGTCGATTCCAGCGGGTCCGGACCCTCGGTGCCGCTCTCATGGGCGCCGAGCTCGTCGTCGTCGATCACGGCCGCGATGGCGCCGCCCCGCTTGACGAACTTCGCGACACCACCAGATTCGACCGCATCGAAGAAGTACGCCGGCATCAGCGCGGTGATCGCTTCCCTGGCCGTGGTGGCCCGCTCGATCGCATAGCCGTCCACCAGGTCGGTCAGGGCCGTGACGTCGTACTGCGCGGAGGTCAGCCCGGCCCGTTCCGACAGGTCGGCGACGATCTCCGATAGTGGCTGCCCCTGCGGATCCACCGAGCCGTCGGCCTCGCCCAGGTATTTGTTGTCGGTCTCCGGCGTGAAGGTTCCGGCCTGCAGATAGTTAACCTCGCTCGGATCGGTCTTGTCCTCCCCAAAGGTGATCCAGCCTGCGTAGCGAAACGCCATCAGGCCGTCCGTGCTCGAGTTGTAGGCGAGCGAATGGATGTCCGACGTGCCGTGGTATCCGCCAGATACCTGCCCCAGATACGCCGGAACATCGGCGTTGAACCGGGCGAACCAGTCGATGCCCAGCCACTGCTCGCCGCTCACGATCACCGTGTTTGGCGAACCGGCCACGAACGTCAAGGCGTCGCCGGGCGCGAGCTCGCTCGCATCGACCACCAGCGATTCGGTGTAGATCAGGCTGGCGGTGCCGGGATCGTTGCAGTAGACGTGCAGCACGCCGCTGGCCAGGGCGATCGACCAGATATAGCCGGTGTTCGGGTCGACGCGCACCGAGCTCGCCGAGGGGGCTGGGGTGCCGAGATCGACCGGCGTGCCAGAACCGGCCAGATTGAACTGCGACAGCCGCTGCGGCGAGCTGTATCCGTACACCGCGGCCGTGGCGTCAATGGGCGCAAGCAGCGGGCCGACGAAAGCCCCCGCTGCCGTGTTCTGCGCGTAGGTGAACGTCGGCTCATGGGTGTCCGGATCCATGCCGTACAGCGTGACGCGGTTGGCGACGGAGGATCCGGCGGCGCCGAAAATGTAGGTTCCGTTGTGGTAGACGCCGCCCTTGACATCGGTTCCGGGATCGGACTCGCCGCCCACGGCCGAGGTGATGTCGTGGTTCGCCATCACTCCGGTGGACACCGGGATCGTGGTGTAGGTCAGGCTGTCGATGTTCGGCCGGACGATGACCTGGCGGTCCTCATCGAAGAAGAACTCCCAGTTGGTATCCCACGCGGCCGATTCGTACGTGTAGTGCGCCACCAGAGTGTTGTCGCTCAGGTTGCGGATCACGATGCCCTGGAACGAGCCGTTGTAGAAGGCGATGTAGTAGCTGGCGGTGACCAGGACCTGCTGGATCCAGACCGTGCCCAGGTTTTCCGGGGCGGCGCTCGAGGCGACATTGCCGATCTCGATCGTGAGGAACGGGATCCGGTTGCCGTCCTTCAGCAGCGGAAAGTGCTCCAGCACGATATAGGCGGTGCCGCGGTAGGCCGGGACGTTGCCCACTCCCTCGTAGGACTCCATCAGCGGATCCGGCAGCTGGTCCTCGGCGCCGTTGTAGAAGGTGAGCGTCGCGCCGGCGTCGGCACCCTCGAGGATGGCGCCGTCCCAGATCAGGCGCTTTTCCGGGCCGGCGAAGATCCGCCCCAGCGTCTTGTCGGCGCCGCCCTCGCAGATGGCCACCGCGAAGTTTCCATAGTAGGAATAGGTGCTGGAGCCGCCGCCGCCCTTGCCGCCGGCCTCGCCCTCTTCCTCGACGAAGTCGGAAGCCCAGATCACGTTGCCACCGATGGCGATCGTGCCGTAGGTGATCGGGATCGGGCGGCCGTACTCCGAGGCCTGCGGCTTCAGGTCCTCCAGGCGCGGTCCGTCGACCGTCTGCGGAAACAGCAGCCCGCCGATGATCGACCCAGCCGTCCAGCCGATGGCCCAGCCGATGCCGGGCACCATGATGCCGATGGCGGCGCCGACGAGGCCGCCGACAATCGAGCCGCTCACAGCTCAACTCCAGGGAAACGCCAGACGGCGACGATGCGAGCCAGCCAGGCCGCATCGAGCCGGTGCTCGACCACCTTGCGCAGCCCGGCTCCGTTGTAGGCGTGGATCAGCGAAAAGCCTCCGTGCGGGTAGTCGCCCACGACCGCGAAGTGCTGGGGCTCGGCCTGGAACCGGATCCAGGCGACGTCGCCGATCTGCATGTCGGCCTTGGCCACGCGCACGAGGTTGGCGTCCAGCGCCCGGCGCATTTCGACCGGGACCGGCAGCCGCCCATAGTTCGTGATGTCATCGAAGCTCATGCCCAGGCGCCGCGCCACATGCACCGGCACGCCGGCGCAGTCCAGCGCGAGACCGTTGACGCGGCCCTGATGTCCGTACGGCGTGCCGATCGTTTCTCTGGCGATCGCGACGATCTCCGCGGCCCTGGTCATTGGGGACCTGCGTAGACCCGGCTGCCGGGAAGGTGCGGGAAGCCGCGGAAGTTCACGCCGTTCGAAAACTTTCCGATGCAGTCCTCGGTGAAGCGTTTTGCGCAGCCCGCGTACATGGAATAGGTGTCGCCCGCTGCGATGTCGAACGGCATCAGCTCGTGCAGCTTGATGACCCCAGCGGAAGTGCTTTCCTTGACCTCCATGGAAAGGCCGTTGTTCAGGCCCGAGGTGAAGGTGATCTTGCCGCCGGTGAACCAGTCGGTGGCTTCGGTGCGCGCGGCGTCGGTGAACTGGCGGTTGCTGGTGACCGAATCGATCGTTCCGGTCACAGTCCAGGTTGCCAGCACGATCTTGCAGCGGGCGTCGCCGAGATCCGCATCACACGTGGCCTGCGTCAGGCGCACGATGCGCCGCGAATAGGCCTGCATCACGCCGCGCAGCTCGGCGCGGAAGCTGGCCAGCCCGGTGCTCACTTCGCCCAGCGTGCCGGCGCGAATGAGATTGCGCCCCATGGTGAGGTCGCGGTAATTGACTTCGAAGAACTCGATCGCCGCGTAGTCCCACAGCCCGGTCTGCACGTCGGAAGCGACGATGTGCGGGGACGCCAGGAAGCCCTCGAGCTCCAGGTTGTCCGGGGACAGGTCGGAGCCGGACTCCACATCCGATGGTGTGTAGGCGGCCGTGCTCAGGTAGGTGCGGCCGTCGAACACGATGTCACGGTCGTGCGCCGTGGCAGTTACCACCGTGCCGTTGGTGAGCGTGGCTTTCCAGCAGCGGGCCAGGGTTGTGCTCCCCGAGGCGTAATGGGCCTTCAGGGCGACGCTGATGTCCGTGCGCATGGACCCTACTCCCGCACTTCCTGGAGGACCACGGACGGGCCTGCCAACAGGCGCCGATCCTCATCCGATGCCGGCCTGAGCATGGTCCAGTCGATGAAGTCGACCATGAAGTGCACCGGCACATAGAACAGGCCGGTCCACGTCACAGAAGCTGCCGACGGCGCGCTCGAGATCGTGAGGATGCCGGTTTCGACATCGATCGAATATCCCGCCGGCGAATCGGTCGGGTCAATCGGCGTGCCAGACACCTTGATGACAAGCCCGGCGGTGCGCGGCCGCGTGATGTTGCGCCGTTTCGTGCGCCCAGAGGCGGCGTGGGTGTAGAGCTTTTCCAGTTGGTACTGGTCACCGCCCAGTGATGTCACAACACCGGCGCCGGTGACGACCTCGAAATCCTTCGGGTCTTGCATCAGGAAGCCGGAGGCGCCACCGTCGGTGATCTCGTGCAGCGTCTCGATGTCCTGCCAGGCTTCGCGCAGCATCGGCTTGAAGCCGATCTCGAACTCGCGCAGCGTCTGGGTCCAGACGACATTGACGTACTCGGCCCCATTGATCTGGGTGTTGCGCTCGTTGCGGCGGATGTTCTTGCCGGCAACACCGGCGGCGATGACGCGCTCGCCCAAGATGACATCCGGGAATACGGTGATGGTCATCAGCGATTCCTTCTCGACTTGTCGATGCTGCGGCCGACATCGGCGCCGAACTGCATGGCGGTCTGGCGAGAGCCGCCTTGCGGCATCGGCACGCTGATGTTGAAGATGTCGCCGCCCGATGCGCGGCCGGCCAGCGGTGTGACCTTGCCGCGCTCGTTGCCCATCATCAGGAACTGCTTGCCCCTGACGTCCAGCAGCTCCGGGCCGCGCTCGTTCACCCGGTAATTCGTGTTCGGCAGTGCCGGCCCGCCGGTGGCCAGGAAGCCGCCGATGTCGAGGTTGCCGAATGCGGCGCCGGTCCCGAACCCTGCACTGGCTGCGCTGCCAGGCGAGAAAGCAGAACCGCCTCCGAACAGGCCCCACAGCCCGCCGCTACTGCCGCCGGGCATCGAGATCGCGCTCAGGGCTGCTGCGGCGCTGTTGGCTGCAGCGGTCAGCGCCGCCAGCGCCGTCGTGCCGGTCGTGTAGGCGACGTTCTGCGCCGTGATGCTGGCGGTCAGGGCCGTGGTTGCCGCGTTCTGGGCGGCGATTTCGGTCATCCGGAACGCCTGCTGCGGCGTGTTGACGACCTCCTTGCTTCCGCCGAACAGCGAACCCAGCAGGCCGCCGCCGCCAGAGGACTGTCCATTGCCGCCGATCAGGTTCGTGAGGTAGTCGGTCAGCGGCCTGGTGATCAGGTTGCGGGTCAGGATGCGGGTGGTGTCGGCTGCGATTCCTTCGAGCAGTCCCAGGAACCGCTCGCGCATGGTCTTGCCGCGCGCCAGCAGCGCGTCCTCGATGTTTCCGCCGATGCCTTCGCCCAGCTCGCGGCCGAGGTCGCGGGCTTTTTGCAGCAGAGGCTCCGCTTCGGAGGCAGCCTGGCGCAGCTGCAACGCCAGCTTCTCGGCGAATAGCCTCGCCTCCGGGGTTCCCAGCGCCTCGGCCAGTTCTCTGGCCTTTACCACCATCTCGCCCATCGCTCCCAGCGCGTCCTGGCGGATGGAACCGATGCGCCGCAGGGTGTCGATCTCGGATGCCCCGGCGGCCTGGGCGTCGAGGCTCGCCGCCTGCTCCCGCAACCCTGCCGCTTCGACCAGCCGGCTGTAGTCGGTCTGCACGCGCGTGAGCGCCTCGGTCTGCGCCAGCAGCTGCCCGTAGGCCTCAGCCTGGGCCTTGGCCTGTGCCGGATCGAAGCCGACCTTCGTGAGCAGTTCCTGCGCTTCCTGGGTCTGCTTGGCAATGCGCAGCGCCGATGCGCCGGCGACGTCGCCCTGAAGGCCCTTCACCGAGGCGAGGAAGTCGTAATAGCTGTAGGCCAGCTGCTTGAAGGCGCGGGCCTCGTCCTGCACCGACAGGATGTTGGACTGGCTTGCGCGTTGCTGGATCGAAGCGCGCTTCTGAATCGCCTCGGCGATCTTGTTCTCGGCGTCGACGCGCTGCTCCGGCTTCAGCGCCGGGTTGCTGCGGACCGCCTCCAGGGCGGCGACTTCCCGGTCCACGGCGTCGAGCTGAGACTGCAGGCCGGCTTCGCGAAGGGCCCGCTGCTTATCGAAGAAGTCGGCCAGCGAGGTCAGGCCGTCATCATAGACGCCCCTGAGGTACTGGTTTGCGAACTCGTAGCCGTCTCGCTGCTGCTGCGCGAACTCGCGGATTGCCTTGAGCTGCCCGTCCAGTTCCTTGCGCAGCATGGCGCCCGCAGAACCGGCGGCGCCCTCGGCCAGTCCGGCGGTGTTGATCTTCGGCTTCTTTGCAGCCCGGTCCTGCCTGGAGAAGTCGCCGCTCGTTGGCGCGCGCGACAGCAACTCGCGCTGTTCCGCGAAGGTCTTGCGAATGGTTTTGGTGATCCTGGTACCGTCGTAATTCCAGAGATCGACATAACGCTGGTTCGCCTCGGCGACAACCTTATTGCGCTCATCCAGAGCCGCATTGAAAGCGCCGCGGTTCTTGCCGCTCAGGAGCCCGCCGCCGTTGGCCGGGTTGGCGAGCATCGCGGCCTGGGCGCCCAGCTTGATGTCGGCCCATACCGATTCGAAAGAGCCGCCCAGCGCTCGAATAGTCTTCATTGCGCCAATGGCCGCTTCGACGACGGTCGCGATCGCCAGCGCCGCGGTTTCCGCCCAGTCCAGGATGTCCGAACTCGCCTTCAGGTGCGTCGTGCTTCCCTCCAGATTGAGGAATTCCTTGATCAGATCCTTCGCCGCATCGGTCACGGCCGTCAAGGCGGGCACCGCTTCGACAGCGAGCGCCTGCGCATAAAGGTTAAGCTCCGCCCGAGCGCGCGCCTGGTTGTCGGCGTACGCGTCTGCGAGCTTGATCTGTTGGTCCGTCAGGATGTTGACCCGACCGATGCCTTCGCCGAGCTCTTTCAGGAACGGCAGCAGTTGTGCCCCGCCACGAACCAGGGCCTCCATGACGGCCGTCTTGCCCTGATCGTCGAAACCGGCCAGCGCCTTGGCCAGGCGGTCCATCTGGGCGGCCGGATCGAGCTGCTTGAACTCCTTGAGCGGGATGCCGATGGCTTTCAGCGCAGCACCGGCGCCCTTGGACTCGTCGTTGACCTTGCTGAGGTTCTTCTGCAGCTTGATCGATGCCTCGGCAATCGCCGTCATGTCGGTGCCGCCGACCTTGGCTGCCACGGCCAGGGACGCAAGCGCCTGCGCGCTCGCTCCGGTCTTCTCAGCCAGGTCCTGGAAGTCGCCGGCTTGCTTGACCAGCTTGTCCACCGCGTAAATCGCCGTCAGGGCAGCCGCTCCCATCGCGGTGATGGCGATGGTGGCAACGTTCGCCGCCGTGGCGATCTTCTTGTTGATCGACGCCGCGAGCTTCTTCGCCTCGTACTCGGATTTGGTCAGGCCGGACGTGAACTCCGCTGCGTCGAGCCCCAGCCGAACTACCAGGCTACCCAGGGTATTTGCCATGACCTACCTCTTATTTCCTGGGGCTGAACTTGAAGAACGCGGCAGCATCGGCTGGCTCGTCCGACTCGTCTTCGGGGTCGAAAAGGAAGTCCGTCAGCTGGGCGTTTTGCACGCCCGCGGCCTTGGCCGACCACATCGCGATTTGAGCCAGGTACAACTCGATCCGGCGCTGCGGCAGCATTCGCCGGGCGGCATAGTGCTGCCACTGCGTGAACTGCCATTCCGGCATGTCGCGCGCGAGTTCCTGCGGTGGAACCCCGAGTTCCAGCGCCAGGTCTAGGAGGAACTCGCGGCGCTCGGTGAGTTTCCCGGGTCTTGGGCTCCGAGCTTGTTGACTGCCGCCAGTACCAGATTCAGCTTGGACATGCCCATGCCGATCAGGAACTCGACATCGTCCTTGCTGTCGGCGTCGAACAGCAGGTTGCCCTTTTCGTCGCACACGATGCAGGCGACGATGACGGCATTCCTGCGCATGCTGTCGCCGTCATCCTTCGCGTTGGCCTTGTCCACCTTGCCGGCGGTCAGCTCGCGGATGTGGAATGTGCCCCAGCCCGGCACGGTGACCGGGGCCATTTCGAAGGGGGCCGCGCGCATGGCGGCCATGAGCTCTTCACGGTTCATGGCGCTCCCTTACGCAGCTGCGGCGAAGTCGGCGCGGGCACCGGTGTTGCGGATCGTGAGCGACCCGGTCCAGATGCCGTTGACGTTGGCCGATTCGCTGGTCTGCTGGATGAAGCCCAGTTGCACCATCCGCCCGCCGCTATTGGGCAGGTCCACCCGCACGGCCATCTTGTTGCCCTTGTTGGATCCGGTGTAGAAGTCAGCGATCGCCAGCTGAATCGCGGTGCGCGGCGCGAACTTGAAATCCAGTTGCGTGGTGCCGAAGTCGGGCAGGCCGATCTCGAACTCCGCGGCGTCCGAACACAGCGACGTCGAATCGATCTCGGGGCTGCTTCCGCCCTGGCGGTTGTAGCCGGTGAGCTCGCAGAAGTTGGAGAACTCACCCTCGGAAATGGTGCCGCCGCTCACGTAGACGCCGTAGCCGCTGGAGTCCTGGTCGACCAGCTGGAAGGTGTCGACGTCGACGATGTCGACCACGAACACACCGTCGTTGAGCTCCGTCATGCCGACGATGCCGGTCAGCTTGACCACTTGCCCATCGACCAGGCCGTGACCGACGCAGGTGACGACGGCAGGATCGGCGTTGGTGATCGCGGTGATCGCCGAGGCGGGGCTGTTGGTGACAAACGCCGTCAGCACAGCGATGGTGCTCCCGGCGAACTTGAAGGTCTTGCTGGCGCTCATTTGAGAACCCTTTCAGTGGTTGGAAGAGGACGAAAAAAAACCGCCGGGAGGCGGTCGCTAGGCTGCTGGCGGGGCCAGCTGGCGGTTGCTCTGTCAGGTCGTGGACGACCCGTAGGAAACCCAGAACGCGAAGGCGCGATACAGCTTCGTTTCCGCGTCGAACGTCGTGATCACGGGACCGTCCATCAGGCAGGGCGGGTCCAGCGTCTTCATCGCGGCGCGGATCAGCGGTGTCAGCGCGTCTCGCTCGTCTGCGGTCCGGGCGACCCAATCGATCTGGAGCCGGATGTCGTCGGTGGACTCGTCGCCGTCGCCCTCGAGGTCCGCCCATGTGGCGCCGCCGGCCCGCGTGTAGCGGATGGCGGGGACGGTCAGGCTGGCTTCCTGCTCGAACTTGTCGGGGGTGACACGGTCGGCCACCAGGGTCCGCAGCGCGTCGAAGATGTCGGTTTTCAGGCTCACGGCTTCACCTTGGCGATGCGCTGGGCCAGCTTGTCCTTGATCGCGGTCACGGCGGCTTCCTTGTGCTGGGTGAAGGCCGGGCCCAGGAACGGTTCCGCCGGCATGTTCACGGTGCCGAACTCGACCAGGTGCGCGTGCGGCGCGGAGGTCTGGCGCTGTCCCTTGTTCTTGCCCTTCTTGACCACCTTGCCGCGGCCGCGCACGGTGACGATGTGCTCAGAGGTCAGGCTCGATTCGTTCTTGCCGAGACGCTTGACAATTACGGAGTCGTGCAGGCTGCCGGTTTCGATCGATGGGCTCTTCTCGATGTTGGCCACGGCCGCCTTCTTGATCACCCGGGCGCCCGCGGCCGTCGCGGAGCGTGCCGTCTTCAGGGCAACGCTCCTGGACAGCTTGCGCATGGCCTCGCCCAACTCGCGCAGGCCTTCGATGCGGACCGTTGTTGTCGCCATAGTCAGCCCGCGTTCAGCCCGGTATTGCAGATCAGGGCGATCAGGCGGCCGCGCAGCTGCTGGTCCGGGATGTCCTTGATGTTGAACAGCTTGCCGCGCCAGGACAGGCGGTCCGCCACGGTGATGCGGAAGCGGATGATGATGTCCGAGCGCACCCACACCGTGTAATCGGCCTGCGACTTGATGCCATCGGAGAGATTGGGCTCGATGCTTTTCGCCTTGGCGCCGTCCACCGCGGCGCGGCAGTTCTTCAGGTCCGGCCAGGACTCGATGTTCTCGCCGCTGCCGTTGCGCGTCAGTGTCCGGCGCTGGAAGGTCACCCGCTCATTGAGCCGGCGGCCGTCGACGTTTGAGCGGATGCTCATGGCGTCAGCATGATCCGGTAGGGGATCAGCAGGGCCTCGCGGGCGCGCTCCAGGCGTTCCCGCTGCTCCGGCGCCAGCGCCTCGTACAGCAGCTCAACCCCCAGCAGGATGGCGTCCTTGATCTCGCTGGGGACGTTGGCCGCGTAATCGGCCTGGGTGGATGGCGGGGAGCCTTCCGGGTCATAGCCGGCGGTGAAGTTGACTCGCACCGCATCGGGACGGTCATAGACCGCGGGGGCGGCGAAACCGGTCACGAACCGCACCTGTGGCATGAGGTCGTCGGTCAGGTACCAGTTCGCACTGTCCAGGGTCTGCAGGACGTTGCTGGTGTCGTAGTACTGGACCGACTCCACGGAACGGACCGGCGGCCGCAGCAGGTTGATTCCGGTCGAGGTGAATGCGGGGCCGTACAGCCGCAGGCCCTGGCTCACGAATGCGCGCCGGGCGAACTTCTCGGCGGCCCGAGTGGAGCTGGCGATATGCCTGGTGAGCATATCGTCATCCGGATGCGTCGCCGGGCTGTCGTCCGGGTCCATGCGCAGATGTGCGTAGCACTCCGCGAGGGTCACCGGCTGGAATGCCGGGGCGGTGATCGTGTCAAGGTTCATGGCGACCCTTCCGGAAAGCACCTGAGCGCGCTGCCCGGCGTGCAGTTGATGACCGCTACGCCGCGCTGCGCGAGCGCGACAGCCAGCGTCTGCATGTCGGCGGCCCACCGCTCGAAACTCGCTGGCGTCGTGTTGCGCAGCGGCTTCTGGTGCTCGCCGTGCCAGTGGCCGCCGCGCATGTCGAACCCGAACAGCAGGATCCTGGCGCCGCCGGCCTTGGCTCCAATCTGGATCGCCTGCGCGCCGCTGTTACCGAAGGTGTGGACGCAGTCCGGCTCGTCGCTGTATCCGAGCTTGCCGGCGTTGCGCAGGCTCATGGCTCCGCGCACCGGCTCGCAGGACACCTTCAGCCCGGCGAATCGCATCGCGTCGGGGGTGGCATCCCACCATTTCGCGTCCGCCGCATACAGGATGTCCGCCCACGGCGCCAGCCGGAAGGTGTTGTTCACCACGATGGCCGGGATCCCGGCGGCGCGGACCCGGTCGGCAACATCCTGCGACATGCTGGGCCCGCTGGCCAGGACGGCAACCGTCTCGCCTTCCCATTCGCGCGGGATCGACCAGGCGGTCATTGCTGAACCTCTGCGGACTGCTCTGGCTTGATCTTCAGCGCCTGCGCTTCTTGCTCGGTCTTCGCGGAATCGCTCATGCCGCGGCATTTCTCGCAGCGCAGGAACCATTGCCGGGGCTTTTTCGGCCAGTCGAAGCTGTCGACGTAGGTCTCGCCGCCGCAGGGGCAGGGCTCCGTCATTTCGGTCCCGCCAGCAGGATCAGTTCGTGCTCGAACTGCGACGGCAACTCGCGCACGGCGCCGTAGTAGTCGGCAACCCAGCGCTTCCACTCGTCGCGCGTCAGCAGCGTGACGTGCGCGTTCCTGCCGTCCGGCAGCTTGGCGCGGGCCAGCTTGGTGCTGATCGTGAACACGGCGCGCGGGCCCTTTTCCCTGACCTCATCGAGCACGCGATCCACCGATGCCATCGGGATGTGCTCGAGGACGTCGCAGCACAACACGAGGTCGAAGCGGACGGCAGGGGCCTGCTTGAACGCCGGGATCGCCGGGTCATAGCGCTCGATGCGCCTGGCACCATCGGCCCAGAAATGCGCGACCAGATCGCTGCGCCCGCAGCCCCAGTCCAGGATGGAACAGGGCTTGAGATCCCTAACCACCCCGGCGACTGTCTGCAGGTGCAGCTCGGTCGCTGAGCTGCCGTAGAACCGCGTCGAGTGCATCTCCGAGTAGGCTGCGATGTGGTCGTGATAGTCAGGCAGATCGCGGCGGAAGGCGAAGGCGCCGATGCTGTCGCGCCCGGCGTCGGTTTCGTGGGCGCTTTCCTCGAGCAGCCGGAACCCGTACAGCGCCATCCAGTCGACGAAGCCTTTGCGGGTGAAGTAGTACAGGTGCTCGCCGGGCTTGTAGTGCTTGGACTCCCGGATCCGCGTCAGGTCTTCGAAGATCGGGATGGCCGCCAGGACAACGCAGCCGCGGTTGACCCGCTTGAGAACCATCTCCGGCTCTTCGATGTGCTCCAGGGAATCCCAGAACGTCACCACATCGAAGCCGTCAGGGTTGTCGGCGAAGGCGCCGATCGACTTCAGGTGCGCGACGGTTTTCGGGATGATGTCGAAGCCCTTCGCCTGGAATCCCCAGGACCTGGCAGCCCGTACGAACGTACCGCAGCCAGCGCCGATGTCCAGGACGCTCGATTCCGCTGGCGCATGGCGGGCCAGCATGGCGCAGCGGCCGGCGTTCAGCGAAGCCGCGACGGACGAGCCCTCCAGCTTCTGGTAATGATCGTGGTAGGCATCGTCGTAGGCGATCGGCGCCGCGCCCATGTCGCGCTGATAGGCGATGCCGCGGTGCATGCACAGGCGCAAGTCCTCGTCCTTGGACGAATCGAAGCGCTTTATCAAACGATTCATGCGTGTGTCCCAATGAAAAAGCCGCCCGAAGGCGGCTCTTTGTTTCTCTGGCTGTCGCTCAGTCGGACCAGGGTTTCCCACCCCAATATGCGAAGCAGTCGAACTGCGCTCGCGTGACTTCCTCCGGCGGCAGTTCGTTGACCAGGTTCCACACCGGGGGCTGGATCGGCCAGTACTCATGAAACAGCACCCGGCCGCAGCGCCTGACCAGTTCGAAGTCGGCTCTGGCGTCCCGCGCGTGGTCACCGTCCGAGTAGCAGAAATCGAAATCCAGGCCGCTGATGACCTTTGCCTTTTCGGCGTTGTTCTCGACGTCGTGGAACGTGATGTTCGTGATGCCGAGAGCCCGCACGATCTCGTGTTTCAGCCCGCGGTCCTGCGCGCGGTCGACGCTCACGCACACCACGCGCCGAAAGTACTGGGCTAGCAGGATGGCGGTGATGCCGTGCATGGTCCCGATCTCCAGGCAGGTCTTGCCGCGCGCACCGATGCGCCGCAGGAAGGCATCGAACTCCATGCAGGCGCTCGAGCGGCCGAACGCAGTGCGGCCGAACTGGCGCATGACTTCCTTCAGCAAGGGGTGGGAGAAAGCCCCGTGCGTGATGTCGCCGCGCAGAGCCTCTTCCGGGTCGGTGCGTGGAGTGCGTTCGTTCATCATGCACCCCCTATTCCGCAGTCACACTCAGCCAGTCCGCAGCACAGTCCGCAGTCAAGGGAATGTCTGGCGTTCGAAATCTTCTCCAGGCCATCCCAAACAATTTCAACTCCTGCTTCTGCTGCCATTTCCCGGATTACCGCCGCTTCGGCGAAATAGTCGTGCGGTCCTTCGCCGCGCACCCCCGCAGGCATTTCATCGGCCGCCCACCCAGGGATGTGGGCGGCCATTCCCGGGTGTGACTTGACATAGAACGCAAGCGCATCTGGGTCGTAGTACCGCGCTCCGGTGACCCCGTCGCGCAAGATGCTCATTCCTATCACGACGATGCGGCGTGGCCGCAAGCGATCTATCGTTCCAGCGACGGCGGCAAATCCTCTTGTGAACTTCAGCCCTTTTCTCGGGCTCCCCGGCTTGGCTCCGTGCGCTTGAGCTCTGCTATACCAGCTACTCTTGTCCAACATGACGACGGGCGTTCCATCGATGTTTGATACTTCCGGCTCGTTCGGGACGTTGTAGAACAGCCACTTCCCCGGCCGTCTTGATGCGAGGCCGACATCGTCGGTTCTGGTGATCAGCCCGTAGTCGTAGCGCGAGCCAAACCTTTCCGCAGGCTGCCAATCATGGTTCCACATCCTCACAACTGGATAGCGGTCGACTTCTTCCCCGGACACCTGACCGGCCGGACCAGCACCAATAACGACGACGGTATCTGTCATTCTTTTTCCATCAGTTCGGAAAGCCGCATGTCGAAGGTGAAGAAGTGCGCGTTCGCCTTGACCCACGCGGACTCAAGATCAGGCCGATGCCGGATCGGGTCGTCGGTGTTCTTCTCGCGCCAGGGCTCGTTGACGTTGTGCACCTTGGACGCGAAGAAGTCGAACCCGGTCAGGAAGCAGGATCGCGGCTCGCACGCCAGCACGTCCAGGATCGCCGCGAAGCCGGTCGTCGGCTGGTGCTTGCCGAGCAGGTCGAACTTCGCCAGGAATCGGGCGTCATCCGGCACGAACACATCGCAGGGCCACCATCCGGCCCGGTTGCGGTAGATGTAGCGGTAATCGATGCCGGCCAGCTTGCCGGTTCGCCGGTGCCACTCGCTTTCGATAGGCTGCGAGTCTGGGAGTTTGCACATGCACAGGGTCACGCCCGCGGTCATCAACTCGCCGGCACTCTTCTTGATCGACGTACCCCAAAACGCATAGGCCACGTCGCACCGCTCGCCCTGCGCCACCCCAGTTTTCCAGTTGTTCACCCTGACGACAACATCGTGTGAGTCGACGACTCCGGGCTCGTTGTCCAGGCACCCGGGCCCGCTGCCAACAATCGCGACCTTCTTGCCGCGAAACAGCGCAGCGACCTCGTCAAACCCGATAAAACGCACGCGCGGTCTCCTGGATGCGCTCGGCCGGCCAGTCGTCCATCACGTAACAGGAGGACGGCTTGCTCAGGATTTTCTGCGGCGTGCACAGCCGAATGAACTCCGTCTTCGAGATCAGCCCCTTGGCCGCCCACACGCACAGCAGCGGCTTGTCGAAGGCTTCGGCCAGCGGGATCATGAAGCTGCACTGCCCGACCAGCCCGGACGCGATCGCCGCGATGTCCAGCAGGTCCGCCACGCTGGTGCGGTCGGCGAGGTCGACGTCCGCCGTGAGTGGATAAAGCTCTGCGCCTTGCCCGACTTCAATCGTGAAGCAATCGCCCAACGCCGCAAGCGCCGCATCGAAGGCGGCGCGCCTGGGCAGCATCTCGTCGCCGAAACCATCTTTCCGCCCCATCGGATGCCGCCCGCCGTTGATCATGATGATGGGCTTGCCGCGGGCCATGGCCTTCAGGTCGCGCACCAGCTCCGGCCGCTGAATCTCCCATTTGAACGATAGCGGCAGGTCTCCGACTCGCGCGCTATGGCAGATGTCCTGCCACTGATTTGTGCCGGCTCGCGCCTTCCCGGCGGTGTAGTGCGCCAGAACGTTCGTGTTGTTGCGCGTGAACGGCTCGACCTTGGCGCCGCTGCCGATGAAGATGTCCGGGAAGTTGGACATCGCCACCACCTGGTGGCCCTTGCGGACGTAGTAGTCGACGACCGGCCGCAAGTAAATGGAATCGCCGAGACCGGAACCGCTTCGAATTCGCATCACAGTTCGGCCTCCAACTCGGCGCGCGGAAAGCATGTCAGCCGTGTCCGCCGGCTGGCGTTCACCACCGGAACACCGCCCTTGCCCGCATACCTTGCCAGTTGCTCGAACTGCCTCGGCCAGTCGCCCATCGTCCCGGCGTTCTCCAGCCCCGCAGGATGGTCGCCGTGCCAGTGCCTCTTCGTGCCGTCCCAGCCGGCATCGAACCCGAGCAGCACCACCTTGGCGGCACCGCCGGACAAAGCAAGCGATACTGCGCAGGCCCCGGAGTTGCGGTAGACGCGAAACCAGTGCACGCCCCAGAGCGATTCGGGTCCGTACTTCGCCGCCACCGGCGAGGCCGTGAAGCACCGCCCCCGGAACGTGGCCTCAACTTCCTTGCGGTACAGCTTCCACCATTTCGCATCGAACCCGAACAGCGCGTCGGCCCAGGGACATAGGCGAAACGTCGTGTTCGTCACCACCACCGGATGCCCGGCCGCGCGCACGAGATCGCAGTCTTCTGCCGCCAGGCTCGGGCCGCTGGCGATGCACACGACGGTTCTGCCGCCCCAGTGCGGGCGTTCGACCATCAATCGCCCTTGGAGTCCTTGCCGTCGCGCCCGCGCTTGACCGCGAGCCGCCAGTTGTCCGAGGGCGGGCTGTCGGTAGTGTCTTTCCTGGCAATCCAGATGCCACCGCCGTAGGTGACCATGTCGCCTTCTTCGTACTTCTGGCCCGACTTGAAGAGGTCGCGGTACATCGGGAACGGCACCTTCAGATCGCGCGTGACGACGCGATCGCCGCACTTGAACGAAAAGGTGAAGGTCCGGCCGGCAATTGCGACGTCGAAGTCGTCGATGGAGAAGCCGTCCTTGCCGTCGGCGCCATCCCGCCCATCCTTGCCGTGAATGCCGTCCTCGCCCTTCTGGCCTGTCGCGCCGGGAACGCCGTCCCGACCGTCGCGGCCATCCTTGGGCGGCGGAATCTGGCCGACCACGGTCCTGACGATCGACTCGATGTCCACCGGCGGCGCATCTTTCCCGTCGGTGCCATCGCGACCGTCCTTCGCTGGCGGAATCAGCTTGACAGCTTCGACAACCAGCGAGCGGACGAACTCCGGATCGGCGTCCTTGCCGTTCAGGCCGGGGGCGCCATCTTTCCCGTCAATCCCGTCGGCACCGTCCTTGCCATCGATACCATCGCGGCCGTCTTTCCCGGGCGCTCCATCCTTGCCGTTGATACCGTCGCGGCCAGGCTGGCCCGGTTCACCAATAGGGCCGGCGGGCCCTTCCTGGCCGATCGCCCCAGGTGCGCCGTCTTTTCCGTCGATGCCGTCTTTGCCGGCGACGCCATCACGGCCCGGCGCACCGTCTTTCCCGCTGAGTCCAGGGGCGCCATCTTTCCCGTCAACACCATCGCGCCCAGCGGGGCCCTGCTCGCCAGGGTTGCCCGGTGCGCCGTCTTTTCCGTCGATGCCGTCGCGCCCATCCTTGCCAGCAGCCCCGGCGGGGCCTTGCTCGCCCTTCTCTCCTGGTTCTCCCCTGTCTCCGCTCGGACCGATCGGGCCCTGCGCGCCATCCTGCCCGGGAGCGCCGGGTTCGCCTTTTTCACCGGCAGGCCCGCGCTCACCCGGGGCGCCGTCCTTCCCATTCGTGCCAGGATCGCCTTTTTCTCCACGCGCGCCAGCTTCGCCCTTCAGGCCGATCTCGCCGCGGGCGCCGGACGGACCGGGGGCGCCGTCCTTGCCGTCAATGCCATCCCGGCCGGCGGCACCTTGCAGACCGTCCAGACCATTTTCGCCGCGCTCGCCCTGCTCCCCGCGGGGGCCCGCAGGTATCAGCTTGATCCGCTCTGACAGATGATCGATGCGCTCGGAGAGGTCACGCTCAACGCGCGCCACGTAGCCCTTGACGGCACTGATCAGGCCGTCGGCAATCGCTTTCATTTGAGGGCTCATGCGAACGCCTTTTTGAAGTAGTCGCCAAACTCCCGCGCTTCCTCCGGATCCGGCTCTTCATTGGTCGGCGGCGGCGTCGGGGCTGGTGCAGTAGCGAACGGGTCGTCCTTCGCGTCTCGCTTGGCCAGCGCGGCAAGGCTGAAGTTCTGCTGCTGTGCGAGGGGCGACTCGCCGCCGGTGACCGGCTTGAGGTTGAAGCGGCGGCGCGCCTCGTTCGGCGCCATGATCGCGGCGCCCACCAGCTTGCCCAAGGCCTCGGCCTGCGCGGCGCTGTCCATACGCAGCAGGTCATCGAGTTCGAACTCGGTGCGATAGCCAGAGGCGGCGAGGCCGAGGCCGTCGTCCAGCAGGTCCTCGATCGCGGTGAACAGCTTCTGCAGGCACTGGCTGTAGTACTGCTGATTGAGCGCCTGGACATTGTTGTACGTCGGCAGCGGCCCAACACCGACCATGTAGGGCGGCACATGGAAGGAGGAACAGATCTGCTCGCCCGACAACTTGAGCTGTTCGACCAGCTGCGCGTCCACCGCGTTGATGGTCATTTCCTCGTACTTCAGCGCGTCGCCGAGCACGGCTAGGTTGCCGATCTTGTCGCCGGAGAAGTTCTCCTTCCACTCCTTCTTCAGCCGGTCGGCCGTGACCTGGTCGATGGTGCCGGGGGCGGTGAGCATGCCGCTGGGACGGCTCATGTTCTTGAAGAAGGCCTCGGAATTCTTCTGGATCCGCAGGCCCAGGGACGCCGGCAGGTAGCTCGCGACCAGCGGCGACACTCCGACCAGCGGGTGATACAGGCACTCCATCCGGTCGTGGATGATCTCGTTGGCCGGGATCGCCGGCATGTCGAACGGCAGCTTCGACAGGTCGTCGCGGTTCAACTGGTAGAACACGGAACCATCCGGCGCGACCAGCGGGACCACCCGGGCCGGGTCGAGCACGTACAGTGCCTTGACGACTTGGCGGTTGTCGCGGATCTTCAGGATGTAGGCGTTGCCGTTGGCCAGCTTCGACAGCACCCAGGTTTCGATGAACTGCTGGCGGGTCTGGAAGTGGTTCGGCTTGCGAAGCAGCGGACTGAAGGCAGGGCTTGTCGTTTCCTCCCAGATGCCGCCAGTCGTCTTCTCCATCAGCCGCAGGCAGGTCTTGCCGACGTCTGAGGCGATCAGCGTGTCGCAGGCATAGACCGGCGTGAAGGCCAGGACATCGTCGTCGCTGAACTTCGTGTCGGCCTGCCAGTTGCGGTCGCGCGTGCTGCTGAAAAGCGTGATCCACCCGCGGCCGCTGTCAACGCCGGAGAGCGTGAGCTGCTTCTTGAACAGCGACGCCGCAGCGGAGGCGACTTTGCGCAGGCGGGTGGAGAGTTTCATTATCCGGCCTTCTGCGCGTCGAGCAGGGCCTGGCGTACCTTCCGGGCGCCGGCGAGGTGGTGCACCTTCACGCCGCGCGACTTCGCCAGGGCATGCAGCGCTTCGGCGTCCATGTCGTCAAGCGATACGACTGTGCGCGATAGAGACATCGGCACGGGAGGCAGGCCGGCGGGTTTGGCCGTCATCACCCTCGTCTGGTACGTGTCGGCGGTTGGCACCGGCGCGGGACGCGCGCATCGTTCGGCCGTGCGGATGGCAGCAAGGACGCGGGCGTCGCTTTCTCCGCGGGCCTCGAAATGGTCGCCGGGACGCAGGCGCTTGCCGGCGTAGGTCGTCGACTTCAGGCATTTCATTGAAATCATGTGGTTCCCCAGGAAAAAGGCCCGGCTCGATTACTCGGCCGGGCCTTCGGTCACTTCACGCGATCAGCTGAACACGCCGCCGTATTCGCCGTCGGCCAGGAACGCCACCGCGGTCGTGCGACGCTTCTGGAAGTTGATGCGACGCACCACCTTGAAGCCGACCTGCTCGGACTGCCACAGCGAGATCAGCGTCGCCGAGGCGGCGGTCGGGGTGTCGCCGGCGCCTTGCGGGGCGCTGTCCTGCTCGATGGTCGCCGAGTCGGACATCGACAGCTCCAGGCCGGTATCGCCGATCTTCCAGATGTCGCTGGGCTTGAGCAGGATCCAGTCGCCGGTCGTGCAGTTGTCGCCGGTCACCACCGGATCGCCCTCGAGCGTGCCGCCCATCGCGTTCAGCCCTTCGAACTCCTTCTGGCCGAGGGAGTTGCGCATCAGGCTGATGGCCTTGGCCATGCTGGGAGTCATCACGTGGTACAGGCCCGAAGCGTTCTTGGCGGTCAGGAAGCCGCTGTAGAGCGTCTGCAGGTCCGCGCGAACGGCCGCCGCATCGGTGCCAGAGGGCACAGCGCCAGACAGGCCGTTGAGCAGACCGGCCGGCGACACACCGGCGCTCGCCGCCGTTGCCGACAGGAACGTGGTGTCCACGCGCTGGGCCGAGGCCTGCGCGATGGAGTCACGGACCCACAGTTCGGCGGACGGGTCGCTGTCGGCGATCAGCTCCTTGGAGCACGCGGCGATGGCGCCGACCTTCAGGGGCGTGAGTTCCACGTCCGAGAAGTCCGGCTTGCTGACCGGGATGGCCCGGTTTTCACCGACCCAGTATCCGGTCGCGGCGCCGTCCTGCCCCTTGATGTGGATGCGCGCCGGCACGGAACGCAGCGGCAGGCGGTCGAACACCGTCATCGAGTACAGGAACTCGATGAAGTCGCCGTTGTAGCGGGCGTCCGACTGCGCGAGCTCGGCGCCCCACTCGCCTGAGCCGGTACCGCCGGCGGCAACACCCGCCTTGATCACGGCCACGAGGTTCGGGTGCGTCTTGCCCCAGCGCCGCTCGGCGATCTCGGCCGGCGTCAGCAGGTTGCCCTCGCGGATGGCGATGTACGACAGCGCCTTGGCGATGGCCATGCGGGTGAAGCCCTGGCCTTTGAACTTGTCGTCCGGGTCGGCCTTCTTGACGAAGCTCAAGCCGCCGCGGGACTGGCGGCCTTCTTCGGAGCTCTTGCCGCGCGCCGGCGTGGCGGCCGAGGCGTTGGTGGCCTCGAATTGCTTGATCCGGATCTCCGTGTCCAGCGCCTTGACCTCGTCGGCCAGGGTGTCGAACTCTTCGTTCTCGGCGTCGGTGCTTTCGTGGCCTTCCGTCTTGAACAGATCGACCAGCTCCTGAAGGCGGGCGGCCTTCGTGGCGCGCTCTTCGCGCAGTTCCTGCAGCGTTTTCATGATGAGATTTCCTTTTCACTCGGGAAGAAAAAAGACCCGCTGAGCGGGCCGCGGTCCCGATGCGTCGGGAGAGCCCTTTCGGGCTGCAGGTCGGACGACAGGACGCGCGCCTTGTGCACCGGACGCGGTGCGGCGAGCGGCCTGGTCGGCCGACTTGATTTGTTTGATGAGGGCTTCGCGCGCGACGGGGTCGGCGCTGCGAATGCTGGTGATGACCGCCTCGGATTGGGCTGGCACTGGAACCAGCGACAACTCCATCACTTCACATTCCGTAAAGTGGATGCCACCAGCCTCCATGAAGCTGTATTCCAGGGCGCGGAAGCCGATCGATACGGCGGTGATCAGGCCGTATCGGACCATCTGTTCCGCCTCTTCGATCCGCGCTTTCAGCGCGCCGTCTTCGGCAATCTTGGGAAGCGTTGCTTCGAAGGGAATGCCCTTTTTCGTTGGCTTCTCGAACTTCGCGCGACCCACCGTCTTGGTCGAATCGTGGTAGAGGAAGAGCGGGATGTCGGTGGCAACCTTGACGCCGTCCATTTCGATCACGTCTCCGACCCTGTCCACGGTTGGCGAGGTCGCAATGCCGCGGATCACGCGCTTGTCGCTGTCCCACTCTTTCGTTTCAAGCAGGGAGTAAGCGCGGAAAGTTTTTTCAGCCATGCGGGCCTCCAAAAGAAAAGGCCAGCGCGAATGGCAGGCCTTGAAATGCGAAAACCCGCCGGGTGGCGGGTTTCTGTGATTGCTACGCGCTGGGCGCTAAGTGACTTGCTCGGCGGGCGGCCGTTTCTTGTACGGGCCGCGTTTCTTTCCGCGCTGCGCTGCAGACTGATTGGCGCGGGCCTCGGAGGTTGCCCTCCTGCCCTTCAGAGCGGCCGATATCTTGGCGCGATACGCTGCGTCCTTTGGTCGCTTCACGCCCTTCTGTCGCTCTGATGCGGCAGCCTTCCATTCGTCCGTGTGTTTCAAACCGGCAGCGTGCCGATTTCCAATGAGTTTGGCCGCGTGCTCCGGCGAAAGTGGCCTGCCTCTTAACTTTGCCGCGCTTTTCTCGATGGATTCCGGCGAACGCACGCGCCCGATCGCCTTCTCCGCGATCCTGGCGCACGTCTCTGCGCTTCGCTTCATGCCTCGATGCGCTGCGGCCGTGGCGGCCACCGCCGCAGGGTCGCGCGTCTTGCCCTTCGTGTAAGTGTTACCCAGCTTGCTGGCCGACAACTTAGCGATCGACTCGGGTCTGTGCCGGTAGCCGAGCGTGTGCTTGTTCCCCAGCTTCGCCACCCGCTGCTTCTCGCGCGTTTCAGGTGTGTGCTTCACTCCGAGACAACTGCCAGCGAAAGGAGCGATGTTGAATGCCGGTGCAGCACCGTCGATCATGATCTGCTCGTACATGACCATGTGGCGCGGCTCGCACACGATCATCGCGCGAAACGCGAAGGCGTCCGCGCCATGCTTGTTCCATGCGGCCTGCAAATGTCGGCTATGGTGCGAGCCCTTGCCGAGGTGGAAGCGGTGCGCCTTCCAACGGTGTTCGAAATCCTTCGCGCTTCCGATGTACCGCTTGCCAGTTGGAAGACAGACGATCTCGTAGACACCGGACGCTCGCATGCCGAAATTATCTCTCATCCGAGGGTGAAGAACTGGTACTTCTTCTTGCGCGGCTTCGGGTTCATCGCCATGAGGGCGGAAGAATTGAAAAGAGCCATCAGCGGATCGATCTTGGCCGAGCCGGATACTTGCTTCGTGATGATGATTGCGTTACCTGCCGGGACCACCTTTGCATTTGCTACTGAATAGGCCATGAGCAGGCTCTTAGCGTGGCGCAACCCACGCGCCGCCAGCTTGCGTTCCACCGTCTTTATCGGACCCACCATCTTCCAGCCCTGGGTGATCCCCTTGATCCGTTCGAAATCGATCTTCTTGTCGACGATGGCGTCAACGATCGCGCCGATGCCGGCGGGGTCAACGCCCACGCAATCCAGAAGACCAGAAGCCTCGACCTCTTCGACGATGTCGGCCACATCCGAGATGTCGGTAACCGAATCGTTCGGAATGATCGTGAGTTCGCCGGCCTTTTCCATGTCGCGGAACCGCGAGGCCTCGCTCTTGCGGCGCTCCAGCACGCATTCATGAATCCACGCATGAGACCAGGACAGCCAGCGCGCGGTTTCCGCCTCGCGCCCCAGCACGTTCAGTCCAAGCATGTCGTCCAGGCCGCCGCCGTCGATACCTACTTCGGCCACTTCGCTGCGCGCGAGCAGTTCCTTGAGCGTTAAGCTCGGCTCGTCGTTGAACTCCCAGTGTTCGGCACCGGCCCAGCGGTCGGACTGGAGTCCGAGACCGATCTCGACATCCAGGCTCTTAGCGTAAAAGCCTGGCAGGGACTCAACGCCGCCCTCCTTGGCCTTCTCGGACTCGCGCTCTATGTACTCGACATCGACCGATGCGCCCAGGTTCGGGTTGGTGACGTAGAAGTTCTTCGGGTCCTCATATTCCTTGGCCTTGATCATTGCCTTGGGAAACTCGTACAGCACCGGGAGGAACTTGCGGTCCTTGATTCGCCCGTCGCGCACGCCGCGCGCGTAGTCAAGTTTCTGCTTGAACACGCCGGCCGGCGGCGCGTCCGACTGCGTGGTCAAGAAAATCGTGAACCCCTCGGGGCGGCTGGCAAGGCCGCCCGTCGCCTCGCGCAGCATGTTTTCGGCGTTCGGTTGCTTCCCAAGCAGCCAGAGCTCGTCGACCAGTACGCCGATCGCTTTCTTGCCGCCGACCGTGTCGCTGTCAGCTGCGACGACCTTCAACGTCGCCTCAGTCTCCCGGTGCGTGATCTGCCGGATATTCGGCTGCACATGCAGCAGCGCCGACAACTCCGTATCGTGGCGCACCATGTCCCGCGCTGGGAAAAACGAGTTGTCCGCGATCTCCTTCGTGGGAGCCAAAATAAGGAACTCGCCGGACTGACGCCAATTGCGAAGCAGGGCCGTCAGCATGATCCCGGCCGCGGTCGTGCTCTTGCCGTTCTTCTTGCTGATCAGGAGAAAGAACTCGTTGATCAGCCGCCGCCCCTTCTCGGCGTCGTATGCGCCAAAGATGGCGGCCGCGAAATCCTTGATCCACGGCCGGCAGAGTTCACCCATCGTGGGACTGTCGTCCCCGTTCCCCATGTCGACGATCTTCAATGCGCTGAACACGTCCAGCGCGTCTTCCGCTTCGGCTGGGAACAGCGGCGCGACCGGGATCAGAGATTCGCCCGCGACTATCCGGCGCTCCCAATCCGGCAGCGCCGTGCTCCATTCCATGTCAGCGGTTGCTCACAACCAGGGTGGGCGCCTTGCGCGGACCGAACTTGCCGCCGCCGGCCTTCTTCGCTGCGTCCTTTCGGTCGTCCTTGATGCCGCCGTCACCTTTCTTGAGGTGGAGATATTGCGCCGCAGCAACCGAGGCCCGGATTCGATCCTTCAGCGGAGCCTGCATGTTGTTTTGGACGGACAGCAGGAAAGCGAGCGGGTTTTCGGCGGGCGCAGGCACGCCCGGCTGATTTGCTGATTCCGTAGCCTTAGCCTTCGGCTTGCGCCCGGCCCCTGCCCGCTTGCCGCCAGAGTTCGGCCGCGGCCCGCCGCTCTTACCTTTTACTCCGGCCATTTGCTGATTCCTTGCTGAAAAGGGGGGAAGTTCTCATGCGTGGG